>JAFXJO010000093.1 GCA_017532185.1 Clostridia bacterium
CGATAACAACATCGAAAGGGGGGTGAAAAGATGAAGAAAAACGGCAAACATATTGAAGAACTGTTGAAGCAGGATATGGCTAACACTGAAATTCCCGACAATCTGAAAAAAGAGAAAATTGTTGATTTGTTAAAAGAACAAAAGGATTTTTCCGATAGAACGGGCAACGTTATTGACATCGGTGCGGCAAGGGACACCGCACCAAAACCGGGTATTTCGGCGGCGGTTATTCAGAGAATCGCAACGGCGGCAGCCGCGGTTGCAATCGTTATCATCAGCGTGCTGTTTGCAAGGGTCAACACGGATGTAAGAATAATCAGTACGGAACCCGTATTTGAGAATTTCAACGCAGAAAACCTTATATTTAACGTCGGCAGCTACGATGAAGTTGAGCAGGCTGTGCAGAATGCTCTTCAAAAAGACAAGGCAAACGTTCCTGCTGCAACGCAGAATTCTTCGGGCAATGCCGATGCAACCCAGGCAACAAAGTCTTATAATACGAACAAAAACGATGCTTTCGTTATCGATGATTCAGTTGTTCTTGAAACCGCGGTCAGCGCCTATCAGGCAGGCGGAGACCTTGTTGAAACGGTTACGGGTCTTAAGGCAGATATCGTTAAAAATAACGGCGAATATCTTTTTGTTGCAGGCTCGGGAACACTGACAGGCGAAAAAGCTGAAACCGTTACGGTTATCAGAGCTCTGCCTGCAGAAGAAATGGCGGTTGTTTCAACAATCGTTCTTTCTGAAAACAGCAGTTCAAACGTTATTGATGAATGCATCGAAATCTATCTGAAGGATAACAAGCTCATAGCCGTTATGAAACGCGATTCATACGTTATGGAGGATAAAGCGGCTTATGGCAAAAGTTCAACGGCGGTGCTTTATTATGATATCACCGACCCTAACAGACCGCAGAAAATCAGAGAGCATATTCAGGACGGCAAATACATCGTTTCGGGAATAACCGAAAGCGGCAGTCTTTATCTTATCACCGAAAAAACAGTTGCCGCAACGCAGACGGAGTCGATTCCCGTGTTCAGCGTTGACGGCGTACAGAAAAAGCCTTTAACGGAAGATATATTTATGGCGGCAAATGACCCTGAAGCGGCATTCGCGTTTATAACGGTAACTGATATCGGCGATTTTTCAAAGCCTGTTGATTGCCTTGCATTTTTCGGCAGTATCAGCGGCAGACTTTATATCAGCGGCGATTCCGTTATGATTACAAGAAGCTTTATTTCGGTTGAACCTGATGAAAACGGAGTTCACGAAAATCTGACGGAAATTTACAGATTTGAAATTAAAAACTCGTCAGTTAGTTTTGCAGGCTCATATGCAGTAAAGGGATTTTTGCCGGGCAATCCCGTTGTTGATGAAAAAACAGGCTGGCTTACGGTTGTTGCAACGGATGCAGAATTCACAAGGCTCTATGTTCTGAACGAAAAAATGGAGTTTGTAAGCGGTCTTGAGGGCATTTTCCCGGGAGAAAAAATCAAAAGCACAAAATTCTACGGCAATAATTGCTATATTATCTCGGGCGGCAAACCCGAAACAACAATGATAATCAGCATTGCGGACCTTAAAAACCCGAAGAAGATATCGGTTGTTTCAACAAGCGGCTTTAGCGATAAGCTTTTCAGTGCGGGCGATGAACTTGCCATCAAAATCGGCGGTGAGATGAAGGACAGCATTCTTAATGATATTAATATAAGCCTGCTCGATCTGAGCGATCCTTCAAATCCGGGAAATCTTGATTTATACAGCCTTTCAGATATTTCAAACGGCATATCGCTTTTTGATAATAAAGGCATTATGATTATGCAGGATGAAAAAATTCTCGGCATTCCCGTTATAAGAAAGGATTCGGCAACAAAGGAATCTGTTCTCGCGTATGCGCTTTTCAAATTTGCAGACGGTGATATCAAACCCGTAGGCTATTTTAACCACGAAACAAAAACAGACGAAGCAACCTCTGTCAGAGGCACCTGCATCGGTGATATTTTCTATAGCATAACCGGCAACAAAATTGTTGCGTTTTCAATCAGCGGTGAAACAAGAATTGCAAGCGTAGAGCTTACAAAGAATTCTTAACTGCTTATAATTCCGCAGTTCACAGGATGGATGGAGTGAGGCATACTGTGGAATTTTCATAAACCGCCGCACCCTTGGGGAAGGGTGCGCAAAGGGCGGAACAAAAGATGGAGTGGTTTGGCGGAGCCGAAGGCACAACGGCTCCGCCACCGCGCATTTTAAAGGTCGTCAACATCCTGAACGGGTTCGTTATCCTCGGCATCATAAGGCACGCCTGTGTAACTGCCGTTAACGTCGGAGGGGATATCCTCATAAGGCTCTGCACCGTTCACGGGGTTTTTAACGGGAAAGCGGCGGCAGTTTTTCTTTTCGTTTCCGAAACTGTAACGCATAAAACTTAACATCTCCTTAATCAATTTTTAATATTTTTTCTTTCTTTAAACAAAATATACCGCTTGACAAAAGCTTATATTTTAGTATAATATTTAAATGTATATTGCTTACAAGCAAAAATTCAAAAAGGATGGTATTTGAAATGAAAAAGACACTCTCATTGCTTCTTGCAATCATCGTTGCAGCAGTTTCAATCTGCACACTCACAATCTGCGCTTTTGCTGAACCCGACGAAGCAGAATCTTCTTCAGTAGCTGCAGAAGAATCATCATCAAAGGCTGTTGATCTTGAAGATCCCAGAGATGAAGAAGAATCATCAAGCAAGGCTGACGAAGAAGAATCATCAAGCAAAGCTGATGAAGAAGAATCATCAAAGGAAGACGAATCATCAAGCAAAGCTGATGACGAGGTTGTTACAAACCCCTCAGGCGTAACTTCAATCGATGACGGCGACGAAACATCAAAGAAGCCCGCTAACGTTGATGACGAAATCCCCAGCACAGGCAGCAACGTAGTTCTTCCCGCAATCGCTCTTCTTGCTCTTGCAGGCGGCGTTGCAGTTGCAGTTAAGTCAAAGAAGGACTAATCCAAAACAATAAAAATTACTCGCTCCGATGATTCGGGGCGAGTTTTTTTGTTTCTTATCTATTTGCTATTTATTAAAAAGCCTGCACAATCCGTGCAGGCTTTTGCTGTTATCAGAATGTTTTAACGAGTTCCTTGAGATATTCCTTGAATTCTTTGCCGATTTCAGGATGGTCAAGAGCAACTTCGCAGTTAGCTTTCATAATGCCGAGCTTGTTACCCATATCGTATCTCTTGCCGTCAAAGTCATATGCAATGAGCTTATCCTGCATACCGAGTTCCGTCATAACGTCGGTGAAATAAAATTCCTTGCCTTCGGGAGTTGCGGCAAGACCTTTTTCAATCATACCGAAAACTTCGGGGGGCATAACAACTCTGCCGAGAATTGCATAGAGAGAAAGAATCTGATCGGGTGTGGGTTTTTCAATAATCTCGCGGCAATTCATTGCTCTGTCTTCGCCCTCGATGGGTGAAACGCCGAGCGTGCAGTAAAGTCTGATGAGATCTTCGGGAACTTCGTTAACGCCAACAACACCCTTGCCGTATTTTTCATAGCAACGGCAAAGCTGAGCAGTTACGGGGTCTTCCGAGATGATAACGTCGTCGCCGTAGAGAACAACGAACGGCTCGTCGCCGACAAAGGATTTACCGCAGAGGATGGCGTGTGCAAGACCCTTTGTTTCTTTCTGACGGACAAAGCAGATGTTTGCAAGGTTTGCGCAAGCCTTAACGTCTTCATAGAGCTTTTTCTTTGAGGGGTTGCCCTTAAGCTGTGCTTCGAGTTCAAAAGAATGGTCAAAGTGGTCTTCAATTGCGCCCTTGCCTCTGTTTGTTACGATAAGAATATCTTCAATACCTGCGGCAACGGCTTCTTCAACGATATACTGAATGGCAGGCTTATCAACGATGTTGAGCATTTCTTTGGGAACTGATTTTGATGCAGGCAGAACTCTTGTGCCCAGACCTGCGGCGGGGATAATTGCTTTTCTTACTTTCATATTAACATCTCCTTAAAATAATGAGGATAGAGTATCTGCGGATACAATAAACAGGCTGAGAAGAGCATCCTGCCCCAAAGTGCCTGCAATGAACGCGAGGAATGAAGCACTGCCTCTTCGGGCAATCATAATTTTTCGAACGCCTTCGTTTTCAACGGTTTCGTCGATAAGCTTCAAGTCAGAGTTGATTTTTTTGAAATAAAGTCTGTCGGCGAGAAGGGCGCACAGAAGCGCTTGTGCAACGGAAACGGCAAAAAGAACAATCATAGGAACGGCGGCTGTTGCCCAAAAATCTGCCGCTTGTGCCTCGCTGAGTGAGTTTATAATACGGACGATGGAACTGTAGCTGTCAATCGGGATTTCCATTTGAACGGAAAGCTCCTCAATAACGGCAAAAAGTCTGTTGCTCAGCGGCGTGCACATCATTGTGATTGATGCAAAAACAACCATAAGGATAATGCCTGTTTTATACATTTTTCTGAAAAGAAACCATTGCGGACCCAGAAAAAAAGCCGCCCAGTTGAACGTCATCTTTTTTTCTTTGATCTTACGGAACTTGGGCAGATATCTTTTTGCGTTGAGCTGGGTGTAAAGAGCATAATCGGCAGAGGAATAATCGCCGATTTTTTCGCTTTCATCAATGCCGATGTTTTTGAAAAATGCGCTTTCCGCATTGTGAGAAAGAAAGTTGCCGCAGCCCGAGCATCTGACAGCATTTACGGGATTGCTTGCACCGCAGAACGGGCAGTCTTTCTTTTCTTCTTCTGCCGTTTCTCCGAAAAGAGCGCCGCAACTGCCGCAATGCAGAGCGTCGGCAGGGTTTTCGCTGCCGCAGATATGACATAAAACGCTGTCGGGCGTAATATTATCATTTTGCGGATTTTCGTTTTCGGAAATTTCGGTTGTTTCTTTCGGCTCGGATTTTTGCTTGCTTGCAGACCAGACAAAGCCGTCGCCATGGAGCGCGTGGTTGGCACACCTGCCGTCTTTGAACCAGCATTCACGGTGGTGGGGCGTTGCGCATTCGGGGCAAACAACTATATCGTCGCCGTTTTTCATAATCTCGCCGCATACGGGACACGGCAGACCGTAATAATTCATCTGTGGTTTCACGCTTTCTGAAAGTATATTCTATATCATTTTAACTAATTTTCAAGAAAATTTCAATTATTATTTTAAAAATAATTTTTATCTTTACAAGTGACATCTTTTTAGTTATAATACATTATGAAAAATTATGCATTAGGAGATTTTTTATGATTCAGTTTGAAGAATTAAGGCTTGCTGTTCTTGAATATGAAGAAAAACTTCAGCAGCTTCGCGAAGCTCTCGGTCTTGACGCAATGAGCAAAGAGGCGGCAGAGCTTGAAGAGCAGACTGCTCAGGACGGCTTCTGGAATGACCTTGCCAATTCGCAGAAGGTTCAGCAGAGAATCAGCCAGCTCAAAAATAAAATCAACGCTTATAACTCGCTTGAAGGCGAATATAACGATGCTCTTGTTCTCATCGAGCTTGCAGACGAGGCGGAAGACCTTGAAATGCTTGATGAATGCAAAGAAGCGGTCAACAGCTTCATTTCAAAGCTTGATGCTATGACGCTCAGCACTCTTCTTTCGGGCGAATACGATGCAAAGAACTGCATTCTTACTTTCCACGCAGGTGCAGGCGGAACAGAAGCTCAGGACTGGAACCAGATGCTTGTAAGAATGTATCAGCACTGGGGCGAAAAGCACGGCTTCAAGGTAAGCATGCTTGACTTCCTTGACGGCGACGAAGCAGGTCTTAAGTCTGCCGTTCTTCTTGTTGAGGGCGAAAATGCTTACGGCTATCTTAAGGGCGAAATGGGTGTTCACCGCCTTGTAAGAGTTTCACCCTTCGATGCTTCGGGCAGACGTCACACCTCGTTTGCTTCTCTTGAAGTTATGCCTGAAATTGATGATACCGTTGAGGTTGAAATCAATCCCGATGACCTTAAGATTGACTATTACCGTTCAAGCGGCGCAGGCGGTCAGAAGGTTAACAAAACATCGTCTGCCGTTCGCATTACCCATATTCCCACAGGCATTGTTTGTGCCTGCCAGGTTGAGAGAAGCCAGCATCAGAACAGAGAAGTTGCAATGAAGATGCTCAAATCAAAGCTTATCGAAATCAAAGAGAGAGAGCATCTTGATAAGATTGATGATATCAAGGGCGAACAGCGAGAAATCGCCTGGGGCAGCCAGATACGTTCATATGTATTTATGCCCTATACCCTCGCAAAAGACCATCGCACAGGTTTTGAAGCAGGTAACATCAATGCCGTTATGGATGGCGACATCGACGGCTTTATCAACGCTTACCTCAAGATGGAGTCTTTGAAGAACTGATATTTTGATAACGGAAGGGAGGCGGCGAAATGGAATTTATCGATATAACAAGGCGGTTTTTCACCGCAGACGTTTATCCCGGTGACCCGAAGCCCGAGGCTGAGCAGATTGCCGAAATCGGCAAAGATTCCGAATGCAATCTTTCGGTTGTTCACGCCTGTGTGCATAACGGTACCCACGCCGATGCGCCGCTTCACTTTTTACCTAACGGAATATCCATCGACGAAATGGCGCTGGATGCTTATATCGGCCCGTGTACTGTTATCGAAGTGCCCGGCGGTGTTATAACAGGCGATTACGTTGACAGATATTTCCCTCAAAACTGCAAAAGGCTTCTTATCAAAGGCGGCGGAAGAGCTTTCTTTATGGATTCTTCTGCGCAGGAGGTTGCAGACAGAGGCACGTTGCTCATCGGCACGGATTCTCTTTCTGTGGGAAGCAAGGGCAACCAGACGGGACCGCACAAAGCTTTTTTGAGCGAAGGAGTTGCGATTCTTGAAGGACTTGACTTGACAAGAGTTCAGCCGGGCGAATATTTTCTGTTTGCTCCGCCCGTACCCTATGACGGTCTTGACGGTGCTCCCGTAAGAGCTGTTTTGATTTCGGACTACATATTCTGGTCTAAAAAATAACAGATTACATCTGCAATACGAGGTGTAACAATGAAACGAATTTTTGATTTCACGGTGAGCCTGCTGCTCATTATAGCGCTGTTTCCCGTGTTTCTGATCATTGCTCTGGTTGTGCTTATTGATTCGGGCTACCCCGTTATCTTCAAGCAATACAGAGTGGGCAAGGATAACAAGCTTTTCTATATCTATAAGTTCCGCACAATGAAGGTCAATACGCGCAACACCGCAACCGAAGACCTTAAGGAAGCAAATTCCGTTATAACAAAAAGCGGACGTATTCTGCGCAAAACGAGCCTCGACGAGATGCCGCAGCTTTTCAACGTGCTCTCGGGCAAGATGAGCTTTGTCGGTCCCAGACCGCTGATTCCCGAAGAAAAGGAAATCAGACAGATAAGAAAAGAGCTCGGCGTTTATTCCGTGAGACCCGGCATAACAGGTCTTGCGCAGGTAAACGGCAGAGATATGCTTTCAGCAAAAGAAAAAGCCCTGTTCGACAAAGAATATGTCGAAAAACAGAGCCTTTTATTTGATATTAAAATTATGTTTAAAACCGTTCTTGTTGTTCTCAAAAGAGAAAACATATCTGAGGGCGGCGAAGCGGGAAACTCAAGAAAAGTTTAAGCAACGCCGAGATATTCCTCAAGGCATTCGCCGCTTGCCTTCATTTCTTTTGCGGCTTCAACTCCAACATAACGCCAGTGCCAGGGTTCATAAATTATTTTTGTGATATCCTGTTTATCTTCGGGATAGCGGAGAATAAAGCCGTAGTCTGCGGCATTTTCGCATAGCCACTCGAATTCTTTCGTATCCTCAAAATTCTGCTCAAGGCTGCAGATATCCATTGCAAGACCTGCGTTGTGTTCGCTTGTGCCGGGAGGCAGAATTATTGTTGCGGCTTTCTGAGTTGCTTCAACCTTACCGTAGCCGGCGTCAATAAAGGTGTCGATTTTTCGTTCAAAATTGTTTTTCTGGCGTTCAACCGAACGATAGCCTGAAATCGGAACAAGGTGAATACCGTCTTCATATGCAGCCTTATACATTTTATTGTAATAAGGAGCAACTCTTTCATCAAGATAGACGTCACCGTAACCGCCGTCAACAGCGTTTTCAAGTTCGGGCTTGTAGCCGTCGGGGAGAATATAATCTCTGTTGACAAGTATCATGCGCCAGTCTGAAACGTTCATATCCGCATAAGCGGGCATAAAGCCTGCATAGGCGTAGGCATAGCCGTCAGCGGCATCCTGTTTTTCGGGTGCAGACGGTGCTTCGGTAACGGGAGCTTTTGTTTCGGATAAATCAGTTTCCTCGGTTACGGGTGTATCCGTTGACTCTGTAAAATCAAAAACATCGCTGAACGTATGCTTTGAAGAAGACGGCTTATCAGTCTTATTGTTTTTTTGTGTTTCGATATCAAGAGATTTGTTGTTATCAGCTATCGCAAATATGCCGTAGCCGATAACCGCAACAGCAAGAATGCCGAAAAGAACGGCAGCAAGAGTTTTTTTCATCGGTTAACCTCCAATGGCTTGATCTGCGTTAATTCTATACCAATTCGGCGTGATTGTCAAACACTTGAAAATATTTTTTACAGTTTGGTAAAAATTACTGTGCAACAGTTTTTTTATAAAAATGAAAGGAGATGTTTGTTTTGAAAGCAAACGAAAGCGTAAAGAACTATCCTTCCGAAAGAAGAATGTACGCTAACTACACTGCAAGATGCATCAAAAAGGTGTGCAAAGAAATCGGTCCCCGTTTTGCAGGCTCCGAACAGGAAAAAAAGGCCGTTGAATATATGGCTGAAGACCTTAAAACCTGCTGTGACGAGGTCGGTATGGATGAATATACTGTCAGCCCCATGGCGTTTCTCGGTTGGATTCCTCTTTCAGTTATTCTTATGACAATTTCCTCCGCACTTTTCTTTGCGGTGGCTTTATTCAATCTCGCTTACCAGCTTCTGTTCGTTTCCGTTGCTCTGGTTGCGGTTTGCCTTTTCTTTATTGTGACAGAGTTTCTTTTCTACAAAGAAACCCTTGACCCGTTTATGAAAAAGAAGACCTCATATAATGCATACGGTTACAGAAAAGCGTCGGGCGAAACAAAGCGCCGTATCATTTTCTGCGGCCATGCAGACTCTTCAATGGAATGGCGTTTCACATATTACGGCGGACCTCCTCTTGTTATCTCGGTTATCGGTGGCAGCATCGTTGGCATTCTCACAACTCTTGTTTGCGATATCATTGTTATTGCAAAGAGTATTGCCGATCCTGCTTTCATCGGTGCGAAGGCTGTTGATATTATCAGCTACGTGCTTCTCGGTTTTGTTGCCGTTTTCCTTGTCGCTTCATTATTCTATGATAAGAAGCGCATCGTTGAAGGTGCAAACGATAATCTTACAGGTTGCTTTGCATCAATTGCGATGCTCAAATATCTCAAAGACCATGATATCCGTTTCGAAAACACAGAGGTTTGGGCTCTTTGCGCAGGCTCCGAAGAAATCGGTCTCAGAGGTTCAAAAGATTTCTGCGAAAAGCATGGCAAGGACCTTGCAGACGTTGAAACTGTTTTTGTTGCTCTTGATACAATCCGCGATTTTGACTTTATGGCTATCTATAATAAGGATATGACGTTCACCGTTACAAACGATGCCGACGTTTGCAACCTTATCAAAGAGGGCGGCAAAATTGCAGGTTATGACCTTCCTTTCAAGCCTGTTTCGCTCGGTGCAACCGACGCTGCGGCTGTTACAAAGAGCAAGTGCGGAATGAAAGCGGCTGCTTTTGCGGCAATGGATCCCGCACCTGCACGCTATTATCACACAAGACTTGATACTCATGAAAACATTGACCTTAAAGCAATTGAAGCGGGCGTTGACATCTGCCTTGAAACAATGTTCCTTTATGACGAAAAGGGGCTTAACGTTTAATTGATTGGGCAATATCACCAAATATTCAGAGGTAAATTATAAGCATCTGACAAAAATTCTTGTTTTTGAAAATTTTTCTGTTTTATTGCAAAGTTATATGTTATAATCATAGAATAGCAATGGCGTATGCCGCTTGCGAAAGGAGAAATATACAATGAGCAAAAAAATTCTCGCAATTATAAGCGTTATTCTTGCATTTGCAATGCTGTTTGGCTTTGCAGGCTGCCAGTCAGAAGGCGAAGAAGAAACAACCTACGCGGTTAAAACTCCTCTTCCGATTGAAAACCGCACAGAAATCGACGAAGCAGGCGTTGCTCACACTCTTCCCACCTACTCTCCCGAAGAGGCAAAGAACAACACAGTTACAATTTTTGATTATTTAACAAAGGATACCGAAGCAGGCGTTGCACCCATTAACGAGCTCAAAACCGCTAAGGCTGCAGTTAAAATCGGTCTTTCAAAGGGTATCACAAAGGCTAAGAACGAAAAGGACGAAGATATCCCTTACAGCGATAACGATACACTTAACGCATCAATCAAAACTCTTTCAAACTATATGCTTATCACCGGACCTACAGAAGAGGTTAAAAATCCCACTTGCTACGTTGGCATGGATAAGACAGGTCAGATTGTTGTTTTTGACGGCGAAACAGAGTTTAACGAAGTTCCTCTCGAGAAGGTTCTTCCCATTGATGCAATCGCAGCCCTCACCATTGAAGATGTTGAGAGCGTTATCTGCATTGATGAAGGTCCTCTCAGAACAGTAACCGTTACCCTTAAGGATAACTTTGCTCCCGAAATGGTTGAAAAGCTTTATAACCAGGGTCTTAAGCAGGACGATATCAAAAAGGCAGTTCTCGCTGAGCTTAAAGAAGCTGAAGGTTTTATGAAGGTTGCTGACGAAGGAAACATCGGCGTTGAATATGATAACTGCCAGCTTATTATCACAATCAACCGCGAAGATGACACAATCACAGCAGTTGAATATATCAAGCGTGCAAACATCACAACAGCAGTTACAGGTGCAGGCACACTTGAAGGTCTTAAGGAAACTCCCATCGAATTCTGCTATGAGAGCTTCCTCAAGTATGAACTCGACAGAGTTGACCCCGCAACAGTTGAATAATATCAAAAGAACCTATTCCGCCGCGCTGAAAAGTGCGGCGGTTTTTCACATTTTATTTATTGACATTTTGATAAGATATTATATAATTAAAATAGAAATTTGAAAGGGGATAGACTTATGGCAAAAACCGTATCCAAAGAAACCATGAAGTATATGCTTGACGGCATTAAAGAGGTCTGCGAAAAGTTTAAAAACAGAGCTCCCGGTACACAGTCTGAGAGAGATGCGCAGGCATTCTTCAAGAAAGAACTTGAAAAGTATTCAGACGAAGTTATTATGGAGGATTTTGAAATTCATCCTAAAGCTTTTATGGGATTTATTCCCATTGCGGCAATTTTCGGCATTCTTTCTGTTGCGTTCTTCTGGCTTGCAAAATACGCTGCATGGCTGAGCATAGCTTCAACCGTCATCATGATTCTTGCTGTGCTTATGTTTATTATCGAATTCCTTTTCTACAGAGAGTTTGTTGATATTTTCTTCCCCAAAAAGGTTTCAAGAAACGTTTATGCAGTCAGAAAGCCTACGGGTGAAGTTAAGCGCCGCATTATCTTCGGCGGCCACACAGATGCTTCTCCTGAATGGACATATACTTATCTTGGCGGTATTAAAGCTGTTGCACCGGTTATGGCAGGCGCGATCATCGGCATGTTTGCTGCTTTCGGTATCAGCGTTGCAATGATGATTAAAACCGTTACGAACGGCTTGGTTGCTCCCGAGCTTGTGGGTGTATGGAAAGTTCTCGGCATCGTTATGATTTGCCTCGTTCCCTTCTTTATTGCTATTATTTTCTTTATTAACTGGAAAGTTATTGTTGACGGTGCAAACGATAACCTCACCGCAAACTATGTTGCTATGGCTGTTATCAAGGATATGCACGACAATGACGAAAGATTTGAAAACACAGAGGTTTGTTGCCTTCTTGCAGGCGCAGAGGAAGCCGGTATAAGAGGTTCAAGAGCTTTTGCAAGAAAGAATAAGCAGGAAATGCTCGATGTTGAAACTGTTTTCATCGCTATGGATACAATGCGCGAGGTTGAACAGCTCCAGATTTATAATATTGGCTGCACAGGTACCGTTCATTCCAGCAAGGCAGTTGGTGATCTTATCAGAGAAGCAGGTCTTAATTGCGGTATCGATATGCCCAGAGCTAAGCTTTATCCCGGAGCTATCGATTCGGACGCTTTCACTCAGGAAGGTCTTGAAGCAGCAGGTTTCTGCGGTGTTAACCACGATCCCCAGAAGTACTATCATACCAGAGAAGACAGTTGGGACAATATGAGCCCCGAATGCATTGAGCTTTCGCTTAAGATTTGTAAAGAAGCCGCAGAGCTTTATGATAAAAAAGGCGGCATCAAGGCATATAAAAAATAATTGGAGATACACATAATGAAAAAACTTTCAGCTGTTTTGGTTCTTGCGTTGATGTTGATTTCAATGGCGTCCTGTTCTTCCGACGATAACGAGGTTAAGTTTAAACTCAACACAAACGTAAGTCAGAGCGCGTTAAACGTAAACCAGGATGAAATTATGGGCACGTTCGGCGTTTCTGTTGAAAACAAATGGATTGTAGGTTACAGACCTGCGGATGAATATCTGGAGTACGTTGTTGTTGAATATGATGACAGCGGTAACAAAAAGTCTGAAGCTTCACATTTATTTTATTATAACGAATCCTATTTCGCAAAAGCAGAAAGAAAGTATGGCTCTTCGGCAGCGGTTGCGGATAAAGAAAGCTGCTACATAAAAGTTGCGTCAAACTACGCAAACACAGGCAGCTATAAAACGGATTATGAAAAACTGAATGCTGAATTCAGCCTGAAAACATAGTGACAAAAAGCTTGCAAAGTTTTACTTTGCAAGCTTTTTAGTTAGTTTGGCAAGTTTAACTATATCATTATTAAATAATATACTGTATAATGTCTTAAGATTTTGCAATTAAAAGGGGACAAAACTATGAAAAGAACGGTTGCATTTATTCTGGCATTGGTGATGGCGGTTACCGTTGCCGTTTCACCTGTTTCAGCAGAAGAAAAAAGCACAGCTACTGAAACGTCAAAGGCTATGACTGTTGAGGAATACAGAAATATGCTTACTGATGGCTATCCTGCAATCACAACAGACCAATATCTGAAAATCGCAGGGTTTCTTACAACAATTCACAGGATTTTCACAGGTCAGATTTTAAAGCCGAAGGAGCACTTTAACGTTGTTGTTGATTCGTTCGTTCAGGAAATCAGCGACTATGCGCTCGAAAGAACAGGCTTTGATATGGTTAAGGTTTTGCACAGATTGCCCGATATCAATAAACCCGCCGAGTTTGTTGTGAACACTTTCAACCTTGACACAACGCAGATGCGAAACGAGTTCTTTGTTGCGCGCGACGAGGCGCGTGAAAGCGGAGATGACACAAAGGCAAATCTGCTCCATTTTCTCGGAGTTTATATGAGCATAATCGAGGTGTGCGAGATTTATGCGGAGCCTGTTGACGAAAACGGAGAGGTCTACAGAATAATGATGCGCTTCACCTATAAAGACGGTACACAGGAAGAAACTTCGCCCGGTATTCACATCAACACCGTAACGGGCGAGTGCACAAACGTTGACGATTCGGGTATGTGCGGTATCGGCTTCAATTTTAACATTGCAGAGATGACGATGTATGCAACCGTCGGCTGCTGGATGCGCAATTTCGGATTCTGCCTTTTCTATGATATTGCCGCAGGCTCAATGCCCTGGTTTTTCAATTATAACACTCGCCGTTTTAAATTTGATTATGACGGTAAGGAGTGGATGATTCAGGCTTGGAAGGGCAACTATATTATAACAAACGGCGCAGAGGTTGGTATTTATAACAGAGAGGCAGAAAAAATCGGAACGTTTTATAACAGCGTAACCGATGAAGAAATGCTCGAAATGTCAATGCAGGTGTGGGCTGATGATGAGCTTCTTGTTGATAAGCCTTTACAGAAGCATTGGTGGATAAACGGTTTCCGCCTTAACGGCAGAATGTATTTTCCGTCAACCCTTACCCTTAAATTCAGCATTGTTATGCCCGACGAAGAAATGCTCAGAGCGTTCTGTGAATCAATAGATAATCACTACCGTAAAGATGTCAGTTACACTGTTGATGGACTGACGGTAAACGTAACGTGGTAAAAAATAAAGGAGCTGTTAAAACAGCTCCTTTTTGTTATGCTTTTATTTAGCTGATAACGGGGATGAATGCGTTGTGAACGTATTCAACAGCCTTGTCTGCATCCTTTGCGTCGATAAGAACAGAAATCTTGATTTCGCTTGTTGCAATCATCTGAATGTTGATGTCAGCTTCAAAGAGAGCCTCGAACATTGTTGAAGCAACTGCGGGATGAGTTTCCATACCTGCGCCAACAACTGAAACCTTTGCAACCTCTGTGTCACAAACAACGTCAAGACCTGCAACGAGATCGAGGTTCTTGAGAATCTCAACTGCTTCTTCGCCGTGTGCCTTTGCAACTGTGAAGGTGATATCCTTTGTGTCGCCTCTGCCAACGGACTGGAGAATGATATCAACGTTGATGTTCTTTGCGGCAAGTTTGCCGAAGATTTTATAAGCAATACCGGGAACGTTGGGAACGCCGATGATTGAGATTCTTGCAACGTCGGTATCTTTTGTTACGCCTCTGACGAGCATTTTTTCCATGGTGGTGACCTCCTTAACGATTGTGCCGGGTGCACGAACAAGGCTTGAAAGCACCTCAAGCGTTACATTATATTTTTTTGCCATTTCAACCGAACGGTTGTTGAGAACCTGTGCGCCGAGAGTTGCAAGCTCAAGCATTTCATCATATGTGATTTCGTTGAGCTTCTGTGCGCCCTTGACCTTTCTGGGGTCTGCGGTGTAAACGCCTTCAACGTCGGTGAAAATCTGGCAGCGGTCTGCGTGCATTGAAGCAGCGATTGCAACCGCGCTTGTGTCTGAACCGCCTCTGCCGAGGGTTGTGATATCGTCATATTTGTTAAGGCCCTGGAAGCCTGCAACGATAACGATATTCTTTTTGCCGATTTCGAGCTTGATGCGTTCTGCGTTAACCTTCTTGATTCTTGCGCTGCCGTAAACGGAGTTTGTTGAGAAACCTGCCTGCCAGCCGAGAAGAGAGCAAACGGGATAACCGAGCTTTTCGATAGCCATTGCAAGCAGAGCGATTGAAATCTGTTCGCCCGAAGCAAGAAGCATATCCATCTCTCTCTTTGAAGCGGTGGGGTTGATTTCTTTTGCCTTATCAATAAGGTCGTCTGTGGTGTCGCCCTGTGCGGAAACAACAACAACAACGTCGTTGCCTTCCTTATAGGTATCTGTAACTATTCGGGCAACATTCATAACTCTTTCGGCGTTGGCAACGGAGCTGCCGCCGAATTTCTGAACAATGAGTGCCATAAGAAACCTCCATTAAGGATTAATAATCTGTGATTCTGATAACGGATTCTGCGTTTGCGTCGGTGAATGCAGCGAGCTTATCTGCAAGCTCTTTTTCGCTGAACATACCGGTTACAAAAGCAATTTCGCCGTCGGGAGCATCGGCTCTTGCGAGCATTGAAACTTCGCCGAATGCTTTGTTGACCTGAACGAGTGCGGCAGCCGCATCGTCGGCGGTCATGCGGATATAGAAGCTTGATTTTGTTTCGAGATAGTTTGCAACGTAGCCGTCTTCGCTATCCTGCCAGCCGAAGAATTTTTTGCCTGTCATATGTCTTGCGCAGTCGATAACGTCAGCAACAACGGCGCTTGCGGTGGGCATTGAGCCTGCACCCTTACCGTAGAAAACAACGTCGCCGATTGCATCGCCTCTGACGAGGATGGCGTTGAAAACGTCGTCAACGCTTGCAAGCTGGCTGTGATTCTGAACAAAAGCGGGCGAAACCATAACGGCAACCCTGTTATCTTCGAGGCGCTTTGCTCTTGCGATAAGCTTGATAACACCGCCCCAGATTCTTGCATACTCAACGTCTGCAAGAGTGATTTTGCGAATGCCTTCGGTATAAACCGAATCGGGATAAACGTGCTTTCCGAAGCAGAGAGCTGCGAGAATGCAGATTTTTCTGCAGGCATCGAAGCCGTCAACGTCTGCGGAGGGATCGCGCTCAGCGTAGCCGTTTCTCTGGGCAAGAAGAAGAGCTTCGTCAAAAGTCATGCCGTCGCTTATCATCTTTGTGAGAATGAAATTGGTGGTGCCGTTGAGGATACCTGCAATTTCATCGATATCGTTTGCTGCAAGGCACTGGCTGATGGGACGGATAATCGGAATGCCGCCGCCAACGCTTGCTTCAAACAGGAAATTAACATTGTTTTCTTCTGCAACCTTAAGGAGCTCACAGCCCTTTGTTGCAACAAGCTCTTTGTTTGAGCTTACAACGTGCTTGCCTGCTTTGAGGCTTGCAAGAACGTATTCATATGCGGGATGAAGACCGCCCATTGTTTCAACAACGATTTTAACCTCGTCATCCTCAACGATTTTTGCAAAATCGGAGATAACAAGATGTTCATAGGGATCACCGGGGAAGGTGCGGCGGTCAAGAATATATTTAAGTTCCATCGTATCCTGCAAACTCTTTTTGAGGATATGCTCATGGTTCTTTTTAAGAAGGCTTGCTACGCCGGAGCCGACAACCCCGTAACCCATAATGGCAACGTACATCAAACGCACTTCCTTTCTTAAAAAATAATAATTGTATATATACTATCATACTTTTTCAAAATAATAAAGAGAAAAAAGAAAGTTTGTTAAGTTTTTATGTATTTTTTAAAAGTTTAATTGCCTTTTTATTCAAAATGGTGTAAACTAAAAAAATAATAAGCATAAATTTATGCTTTGCATTGATTTAGAGGTGTCGCGAAGATGGATATAACAGAAAAAAGAAAATCAACGCTGATAAATGTTGCGTATTTTGCGGTGCTTGCGGTAGGTTATTATTTCTTTATGAAATATGCGCTGGATATAGTTGCACCCTTTGTTTTTGCGTTCCTTGTTGCTTTGGTTTTGCAAAAGCCCATAAGGTTCATTTCGCAAAAAACAAAAATCCCTCAGAAGGCTGTTGCCATAGGCATAGTTGCTGCTTTGCTGGCTGTTTTTGCCGGTTTGGTTGCGCTTGTGGGCTATAAACTTTTTGTTGAATTCAGGGATTTCGGTGAATTTGTTGCTTACAAAATAAACGATTTACCGCGTACAATCGAGTCGATACGCATATGGATGTTAGATGTTATAGAGTTTTTACCCGGCAAGCTTGAAGCTTCTCTTGCGGAATCGATAAACGGATTTGCAAAAGATATTGCTGCTAAAACTGCAGAAGACGGAATTTCCGGTCTTGGCAAAATCGGCGGCGGAATAACCGAGAAAATTGATTTTTCAATGCTTGAAGGTCCTATCGGCGGCATTGTTGACGTTGCAAAGCGTATCCCCTGGTTCCTCACGGCGGTTCTTGTCAGCATTATTGCCTGCTTCTTTATCACAGCAGACTATGACAACGTTGTCGGCATGATTAAGAGAAACGTTTCCGAAAAGAACGAATACGCTCTTGTTAAAGCTAAAAATCTTTTCAGCAACGTTATGGGTAAGATGGTTAAATCATACACAACCATTATATTCATAACCTTTGCAGAGGTGGCAATCGGTCTCAATCTTTTGCAGCTTTTCGACATATATAAAGGTTCGCATATTATTGTTATCTCCATTTTAACGGCGTTGCTTGATATTCTGCCTGTATTCGGAACGGGAACGGTGCTTATTCCCTGGTCGGTTTACAGTTTCATTATGGGAGACGTACCGTTTGCAATCGGTCTGATTGTTCTTTATGTTCTGATTACGGTTATACGTCAGGTAATTGAACCTCATCTTGTTGCAATGAACGTTGGCGTTCACCCCACACTCACTCTTGCCGGTATGTATGTAGGCATTCAGCTTTTCGGTGTTATAGGCCTTTTTGCGCTTCCCATAACTCTTGTCCTCCTCAAGGCGCTTAATCAGGAAGGGATTATACATCTTTGGGGCAGAGAAAAGAAAAATTGTGAAGAAAGCCAAAAAAATGAAGAAGAAAAAGCGGAAACAGAGCAAAAAAACGCTGAAATTTCCAAATAAGATTTAATTTTTAATAAAAAATCACAAAAAAATTATTGAAATGGTAAAACTTTTGTGATATAATCACATTTAATGTGACACTTTAATTCGTTGAAGTTAGAACACTGAAATTTTACTGCCAATGGCAGTTTCGCCGCAAAGCCATGTGCTTTGCAGAGCGTATTTAAGGAGGAAAATCTTTTGAAAGCCTACAGTGCAAAAGACATCAGAAACATCGTGCTTGCCGGTCACAGCGGCAGAGGTAAAACAACTCTCGCAGAAGCTATGCTTTATATCTCCGGCGCAACAGACAGACTTGGCAGAGTTGCAGACGGCAACACTGTTCTTGACTTTGATGCAGAAGAAAAAAGACGTAAGACTTCAATAGCTTCAGCTATTGCTTCTTTTGAATGGAAAAACACAAAAATCAATATTATCGACACTCCCGGTCTCTTCGACTTTGCAGGCGGTATGAGCGAAGGTATGCGCGCAGCAGGCGCAGCTCTTATCGTTCTTGCATCGGGCAGCACCCTTGATGTTGGTGCCGAAAAGGCTTACAAGGCTGCTACTGAAAGAGGAATCAACAAAATGTTTGCAATCACGCGTTGCGACGGTGAAAATGCTCATTTCTATAAGACATTCGACTCTCTTCAGGAAGAATACGGCAACAAGATTTGCCCCGTTGTTGTTCCTTACGTTGAAGGCGACAAGGTTATTTCTTACGTTGACTTCTCAAGAAACGAAGCTTTTTCATATAAAGACGGCAAGCGTTCAGACGCTCCCATGCCCGAGAATGATGAAAGAACAAACAGAATGAAGGAAGCTTTCATCGAAGCTGTTGCAAGTGCTGACGAAGAACTTATGATGAAATTCTTTGACGGCGAAAAGCTCACCGATGAAGAAATCGACAGAGGTCTCAAGGAAGGTATCCTTGCAGGCGATATCTGCCCTGTTTACGCTTGCTCAGGTTATCAGCTTGAAGCTGTTGACCTTATCAATAACAGCATCGTTCAGTCAGCTCCCGACGCAGCTTCCGTTGCATCAGAGGGCGACCTTACCTGCGATGAAAATGGCGACCTTGCAGCTATCTGCTTCAAGACCGTTGCTGACCCCTTCGTTGGTAAAATGTCATATTTCAAGGTTATTTCGGGTAAGATTACTCCCGACACACCTGCTTATAACGAGCGCACAGGTGAAACCGAGAGAATGGGTAAACTCCTCTTCCCCAAGGGCGGCAAGCAGGAAGAAGCTCCCGCAATTCTTGCAGGTGACATCGGTGTTATCACAAAGCTTTCAGGCTTCAAAACAGGCGATACTCTCTGCTCACCCAAGAAGCCCTTCCAGCTTAAGGGTGTAAACTTCCCCAGCCCCTGCCTTCCCATGGCTGTTAAGGCTAAGAAGAAGGGCGAAGAAGATAAGATTGCTTCCGGTCTTCACAGACTTGCAGAAGAAGATCTTACAATTTCTTACACAACCAACACAGAAACCAAAGAGCAGATCGTTGCCGGTCTCGGCGAACAGCATCTTGATTCGGTTGTTACAAAGCTCAAGAACAAGTTCGGCGTTGAAGTTGACCTCAGCGTTCCCAGAGTAGCATACAGAGAAACAATCAGCAAGAAGGTTGCCGTTCAGGGCAGACATAAGAAACAGTCAGGCGGCAGCGGCCAGTTCGGTGACGTTTGGATTGAATTCGAACATATCGAAGGCGACAGCTTTGAATTTGCAGAAAGAGTTGTTGGCGGCTCCGTTCCCAAGAACTTCTTCCCTGCAG
>JAFXJO010000094.1 GCA_017532185.1 Clostridia bacterium
AGACTCACGACGTTCTTGAAACAATCACTCTTGACAGAGATACTCAGCACTATAAAGAAATCGTTGCTCACAAGTTTGCAGTGCTCGTTTACTTCGGTCAGTGGTTCACACCTCTTCGTGAATCCCTTTCAGCATTCGTAAGCAAGACTCAGGAAACTGTTACAGGCGACGTTAAGCTTAAGCTCTATAAGGGCAATATGATCAACGCAGGTGTAACTTCTCCCTACTCACTCTACAGCGAAGACTTCGCAACATTCGATGCTGACGAAGTTTACGACCAGAAGGATTCCGCAGGCTTCATCAACCTCTTCGGTCTTCCCATCAAGGTTAAGGCTATCCTTGAAGCTGAAAGAGAAGCAAACAAATAATCAAAATCATAAAAATACAGAGCCGTCACAGTTGGCGGCTCTTTTCCCGTATAATTAAGGAGGATTCATATGAAACTCTGGGCAGGTCGCTTCTCAAAGGAAGCGGATAAAAAAACTAACGATTTCAATTCTTCAATCTCAACCGATTCAAGAATGTATTATTGGGATATCGAAGGCAGCATCGCCCACGCAACAATGCTTGCGGCAAAGGGCATCATCTCGCAGGATGACGGTGCTCTCATTTGCTCCGAACTTGCAAAAATCAGGCAGGAAATTTCAGCAGGCGAGCTTCTGATTGACCCCAACGCAGAAGATATCCACACCTTCATCGAGCAGACTCTCACGGAGCGCATCGGCTCTGCAGGCAAGCGTCTGCACACAGGCAGAAGCCGCAACGACCAGGTTGCTCTTGACGTGCGTCTTTATCTGCGTGAACAGTGCAACGAAACTCTTGTTCTTGTTAAAAATCTTATAAAAGCTCTTGAAGAAAAAGGCGATGAATACGCAAACGCAATTATGCCCGGCTACACTCATCTGCAGAGAGCGCAGCCCATCACTTTCAAGGCTCATCTGACTGCATACACAGAAATGCTCACCCGTGACCTCGGCAGAATCGAAGACGCCGCAAAGAGAATGAACTCTTCTCCTCTCGGCAGCGGCGCACTCGCAGGCACAACCTATCCCATCGACAGAGCAATGACCGCCGAATTTCTCGGCTTTGATTCATACACCAAGAGCACTCTTGACGGCGTTGCAGACAGAGATTTCTGCATCGAGCTTGCATCGGCTCTTTCAATCTGTATGGTTCACCTTTCAAGACTCTGCGAAGAAATCATTCTCTGGTGCTCCTGGGAATTCAAATTTGTTGAGCTTGACGACGCATTCTCAACAGGCTCAAGCATTATGCCCCAGAAGAAAAACCCCGATATCGCTGAACTCGTAAGAGGTAAAAGCGGAAGAGTTTTCGGCGACCTTATGACGCTTCTGACCGTTATGAAGGGTCTGCCCCTTGCATATAACAAGGATATGCAGGAAGATAAAGATGCGATTTTCGATGCGTTTGATACCGTTAAAATCTGTCTCATCACTCTCGAACCGATGATAGCAACAATGAAAGCAATTCCCGAAAATATGAGAAAAGCGGCGGCAGGCGGATTCATAAATGCAACCGACTGCGCTGACTACCTCGTTTCAAAGGGTCTGCCTTTCAGAGATGCCTATAAAGCAACAGGCGAACTTGTTGCTCTTTGCATCAGAGAAGGCAAAACTCTTGAAACGCTTACCCTTGAAGAATATCAGGGCGTTTGCGAGCTGTTTGATAACGGCGTTTACGATGCCATCAAGCTCGAAAACTGCGTTGCAAGAAGAGGAATGTAAATTCAAAAAAGAGCAGTTACACCAACGTGTGTAACTGCTCTTTTCATCTTTATAAGCCCTGCATATTATTCCGTAATTTCTTTAAATTCCGTGATAACAAGTTTAACTGTTTCGCGTTTGAAATCCATACGGCAATCTTCAATAATGTCGCCAACGTTATGACCGAAAAGGTGAATAGTCATCTGGCTTCTGCGGCTGATGTTTCCGTCAGCATCGTAACCGATATATGAAAGCTTAACGGTATCTTCGGTTGCGCCTCTTGCAAGCACTTCAAAATTAACGTACGCATCGGCTTTCTGGTTTATGCCGTCATCTTCAATTCTGATATTTCTTATTGCAACGTAGGAATTGCCGTCTGCAAAATATTCGGGATAAACAAACTTAACACCGCTGATTTCAGTCACAAACGTGCCGTCACCGTTGGGGTTTGTTGCATATTCGTTAATTCTTGAGAGATCTTCCTCAAGAATTTCAGGCTGTTTTTCGGGTTTTGTTACGTTGGGAACATACTGAACGTCGGTTTCTCCCTGCGTAACATCTTGCTCAGCAGAAGAAACGGTTGTAGCTGTTGTAGCGGTATCCTTTTCGTCTTTATCACAGGAAGCAAGAGCAAAAACAGATGATGCCGCAACGATAACAGCAAGAAGCGATGAGATTATTCTTGATTTTTTCATGACAATACCTCTCTTATTCAGCGTAATCATAAAACTCAACCTTTACGGTTTCAAGGGGAACTGCAAACAGAAATCTGAAGGTTGAATCGTCTTTTTTGCCGTCAATATCCGCTTTCATGCAAGCATTTTTTCTGAGCAGATTACCGTCTGCATCATAGGCATTATAGGCAATTTTCATTTCTTTCTCTTTGCCCTTGCCCATAATCCTCGCGTCAACCGAGCCGTAAACGTTTGCCTGCGGCACATCGAGAGAATCAAGCTCGATACCGTCAAAGGTAACAACCGTATTGCCGTAAACGTAATAGCTTTTCACAACAAACTCAACATCGTGAGTTGTCGGCAGATATTTAGGCGGCTGGGTTACTCCGAGATAATCGCCGATATTTTCGGCAACGGGTACCGTTTTGCCGACTTCATTGATATATGTGAGATTTTCGATGCCTGTTGTTGCAGGCTCATCAGGTATGTTTGAGCAACCTGCAAGGCACAGAGCAGCCAACATAAGCGGTGATAAAACCTTTAAAAAGCGTTTCATTGCAGTCTTCCTTTCGCAATTATCTGCTGTTCCAATCAAATTTTGTGAGCTCGCCTTTTGTTTTAAGCTCGGGAAATCCCCATTGGCGAAGAACCTCATAAACACCGATTGCAACGGTATTTGAAAGATTGAGGCTTCTTGCGGCGCTGTTATCAATCATCGGCAGTCTTACGCATTTTTCCGGATTTGCAAAAAGCAAATCCTCGGGCAGACCTGCCGTTTCTTTTCCGAAAACGAGATAGCTGTTATCGGGATATTCGGCATCGGAATAAATTTTCGTTGCCTTTGTGGAAAAATAAAAGAAATGACCGTTTTTATTTTTCTCAAAAAAATCATCGAGATTCTCGTAATAAGTTATATCCAGCAGATGCCAGTAATCAAGCCCTGCTCTTTTGAGTTTCGCATCGTCAACGCGGAAGCCCATCGGCTCAACAAGATGGAGCCTTGCACCGGTTGCGGCACAGGTGCGGGCAACGTTACCCGTATTCTGAGGAATCTGCGGTTCAACGAGAACTATATTCAGAATTGACATTTTATAACTTCCTTAAACAATGATTTTTTATGCCCTCCAAGGATATCATAATAATGATTTTTAACGATTGGAGGGATAAAAATGTTTATGTCAAACAAGGGTGCCGATATCGCAAAGGGTATGGGCATCGGCATTGCCGTTGGCACGGTTGCGGCTGTTGCAGGCACCAAGATGATGACCAAAAGCGGCAGAAAAAGCTGCAAAAAAAGTGCTGCAAAATGTATGAGAACCGTTGAAGAGGTTCTGGACAGCATCACTGCCATGACAAGATAATCAACTGTTAAAGTTACTCATTGCCTTGTCGATGTTACCCTGCACCATAAGCTCTGCCGCATCGCAGGCTTTTTCACAAGCCTCGGCAAGAGCTTTGAGTTCGTCTTTTTTGAAGGTGGAAAGCACCCAGTCTGCAAGCTCATATGCAGGATGGGGCTTTTCGCCTATTCCGAGTTTTATTCTCGGATATTTATCCGAACCCGTAAGATAAATTATGCTTTTCATTCCGTTATGACCGCCGTCGCTGCCCTTGCGTCGGATACGCATTTTACCGCAGGGCAAAGATATATCATCAAATACGATAATAACGTTTTCAGGCGGAATCTTATAGAATTTTGCCGCATCTCTGACGGCTTCGCCGCTGTTATTCATAAAAGTCTGCGGCTTCATCAGCAGGCATTTATGACCGCCGATGTCAACCATACCCGTTACTGATTTAAACTGAATTTTATCAATTTTCACTCCGCACTTTTCTGCAAGCATATCAGCAAAAAGAAAACCTGCATTATGTCTTGTGAATTCATATTTTTTGCCCGGATTTCCAAGACCTGCAATTATAAACTCAGGAGGTCCTGAGGGCGTTTTGTTTCTTGAAAAAAAAGCCATTTTAAATTCCTGTCCTTATGCTATTGAAACCGTAACGGTTTGTTTTTCTTTCATTTCTTCAGAATCAGGGTCACCGTCAACCGCCTTTTCGGCATAAGTGATTGTGAATTTCATTGCATCAACAACGCTCTTTACCTCTTCTTCCGAAAGGTCATCGTTATCGCAAAGCACCTGAACAATAAATGACGGAAGCCTGTAGCTTACGTTGGGGTTTTCCGCAGGGATACCCATTTCGCCGTTAAATGCAATGTTAAGATAAATACCGCCGTTGCCGTTGCCTTCAACAGTTACACCGTAAACCACGATATCGTGACCGCTTGTATTCTCAACAAGAATCGGATAATTAAAGAAATTATAAACCTCGCTCTTTGAATAGAAAACATCAACAAAGTCATCGCTCACGCCGAATTTCTTGAGAGCTTTTCTGTTTGATTCGCTGTCAACGCTATACATATTCCAGAGAGGCTGGCTGAAAGCAAAGCCACCGTCGCCAATCTGAATCGCAGTATTTTCGGAAGAATTGTCGGTTGCAACCTCAACGCTGTCTTCAAGCTTGAAAGTGAACTTGTTTTCAGCTCCGTTGCGCATATAAATCATTGTGAAAGTCATTGATTTGAGCGTATTCACAACGTCGGCATCGGACATATCAATGTTTGAGCAAAGCACGTGAATAGTCATAGCTTCCGAGCTTTTTGCACCGATGAGTCTTTCGCTGCCGTCAAAAGTTTTTCTGATATATACGCCGTTTGTGCCGTTTGAAGAGGACTCTATTCCTTTAACTTCAATCGGTTCGATTGTGTTGTTAACTATTTCAACAGTCACGCCGTAAAGAATATGGTCAGCGGCATTGGCATAAAAATTATCTGCCCCATCTGCACCCATTGCAAAATCATCGGAAATAATCGCTTTATATCTGTTCGCATCCAATGACCAGGCTTCGAGAAGAGCATCGTCAGCAATGCAGTCAACGTAACCCATTCTGAATTCCGCAGGAGGTATCGGAGCTTGCGTCGGAGCAACTTCCGCGTTATTTTTACAGCCTGCAAAAGAAAAAACGATTGCCGCAACAAGCACCGCGGCAGTTATAGCTGAAATGAATTTTTTCATTGCTTTGTCCCCTGTTTAGTATTTGAGCATATGCTCTTTAACATTATGACAGGTTTTAATTAAAAAAACAATAGAAATTATTAAATAAATTATAAATAAACTAAAAACGGGCACATCCGAAGATGCGCCCGTTCTCAATTCAACCTGTGCAGAATTTATGCCTTTTTAGCTGTGAGCTTTTTGAAAACAAAGAGTGTGCCAATCATAAGAGCAGCACCGATGGGAAGCGCAACAAGTGCAAGACCCGCACCTGCCAGCAGACCCGAAATGATATAGGTTACAAACGAAACGCCTGCAACCGTGACAGCATAGGGAAGCTGAGTTGAAACGTGGTTGATATGGTTGCTCTGGCTGCCTGCAGAAGCCATGATTGTTGTATCCGAGATGGGTGAGCAGTGGTCGCCGCAGACCGCGCCTGCCATACAAGCAGAAATGGAAACAATCATAAGAGGATTACCTTTATCAAATACGCTCAGAACGATGGGGATAAGAATGCCGAACGTGCCCCATGAAGTACCGGTTGCAAATGAAAGACCCACCGCAATAAGGAAGATGATGGCAGGAAGAAGAGCCTGAAGAGCGCCTGCGCTGCCTTCAACAACGCCTGCAATATATTCAGCGGCACCGAGACTGTCTGTCATAGACTTGAGGGTCCATGCGCAGGTAAGAATAAGAATAGCGGGAACCATTGCCTTAAAGCCTTCGGGGAAGGATTCCATAATGCTCTTGAAACTGATAACTCTTCTGATAAGGAAATAAATAATTGAGAAAACGATTGCAATTGATGAACCGATAACAAGACCTACGGAAGCATCTGATTCTGAGAACGCAGTGATAAAGCTTGCGCCATCAAAGAAACCGCCTGAATAAATCATACCGAATACGCAAGCAATGATGAGCACAACAACGGGAAGAACAAGGTCGATAACCTTGCCCTTGGGGTTAGCGTTATCATCGTCAACTGTGTCCATGAAAGTTTTGGCATCGCTTGTGAAGAGATCGCCCTTTTCAATGGCATTCTTTTCATGAAGCTTCATCGGGCCGTATTCAAACTTCATCAGCGTAATAACAACCATCATAAGAATGGTGAAGAGTGCGTAGAAGTTATAGGGAATAGCCTGAATGAAAAGGCTGATACCGTCGTTTGCGCCTGCACCCTTGGCGAAGCCTGCAACGGCGGCTGCCCAAGAAGAAATGGGAGCGATGATGCAGATAGGAGCTGCTGTTGCGTCAATAAGATAAGCAAGCTTAGCTCTTGAAACCTTCTGCTTATCACAAACGGGACGCATAACCGAACCGACTGTGAGACAGTTGAAATAGTCGTCAATGAAGATAAGGCAACCGAGAACAACCGTTGCAAGCTGAGCACCGACTCTTGACTTGATGCGCTTTGATGCCCATCTGCCGAATGCTGCAGAGCCGCCTGCCTTATTCATCAGAGAAACAAGCATTCCGAGAAGAACAAGGAATACGATGATACCCATATTGTAGTTGTCTGAAAGGCTTGAAACAAAGCCGTCGAACAAAATATGGTTGATGGCAAGCTCAACGTCACCCATTGAATAAAGGAAGCCGCCAACAATAACACCTATGATAAGCGAGGAATACACTTCCTTGGTTATAAGAGCAAGAACAATTGCAATAACCGGGGGAAGAACTGCCCAGAGTGAGTTAGCGAATTTGCTTTCGTAACCGTCACCGGGGTCAACAAGCGCTGTGAGAGCTTCAATGCTCTCTGACTGAGCTGCCATAATCTCCGAAGCCTGGTCGGGAGTTTCTGCTGTTTCAGGAGCAGCGGCATAGTTTTCGCCTACAAGCTCCATCAGAATTTTCACATCTTCATACTGCTTGGCAATAGCTTCGTTTGCAGCTGCCATATCAGTATTCTCGTCAAATTCTGGAAGATTTTCTTCGTTTTCGGCAATCTGAGCAAGAGTTTCTCTGAGAGCATCTTCTTCCGCTGAGCCTGCAAATGCAAAGCAACTGAAGATTGAACCGAGAAGCGCAATCACAATGCAAATCGCCGCAATCTTTCTTCTGCGTGTCATAGGACACCTCCGTTAATTTATTCGGCACATATGCCGTAAAACAACAAAGCTCCGATAACCTCACGGCATCGGAGCATAAAATTCGATAAAACCGAAACAGATAGCTCTCCACAACCGTGACAGTCCGCCGCATATTCTGCGGTCAGCCCAGCAGACACGATTTCGGGTAACCGTTATCCGCTTCGGCAAAAACCCCTTTCGCATTCTGCCCGTTTCCCGTTGAGCAGAGGTTACTGATGATTTTTGCGCCTCTATCATTGCTTTCTACCTGTTTACAGTAACATATTAATATCAACTTTGTCAAGCAATATTGTTCTTTTTGTTAATTGTTTCGTAACAATTCGACAATTTTATCGCTGAGCATTGCAAGCTGAGACATATCCATTGTTTCAGCTCTGACTGAAGGCTCAAAACCGCATTCTTCAATCGCTCTGATAACAACGTCTTTCGCAACACCCATGCCCGAGCTGATTGAATTTGACGCGGTTTTTCTGCGCTGACCGAAAGCCGCGTGCACCATTTTGAAAAACATCTTTTCATCGCTGACCGGATTTTCGGGTTCGGGTCTGATATCCATTCTGATAACACAACTGTCAACCTTGGGGGCAGGCATAAACGAGCCGGACGAAACGTCAAAAAGCTTCTTAGCGTTTGCATAATAATCAACTGCAACCGTAACCGCGCCCGAAAGTCTGCTTCCCACAGGTGCACAGAGTCTTTGCGCCGCTTCCTTCTGCACCATAACGGTTATCGCTTTCAGCGGCAGTCTGCTTTCGAGCAGGCTCATAATTACAGGGGACGTAATATAATAAGGCAGATTTGCGCAAACGTAAACGGGCATATCTTTGAATTTTTCTTCGATTATAGCCGCAAGGTCGGTTTTAAGCACATCCTGATTGATAATCTCAATATTATCAAAATCCCTGAGCGTTTCGTCGAGAATAGGCAGAAGCTTTGTATCAAGTTCAATAACAACAACCTTTTTCGCTCTTTTTGCAAGCTCAGCAGTAAGCACGCCGATACCTGCACCGATTTCAATAACGCCGCAGTTTTCGTCAATTCCGCTTTCTTCCGCCATTCTCGGACAAACCGAAGGATTAACTATGAAATTCTGACCGAGCGCCTTTGAAAAATGAAAGCCGTGCCTGCCGAGAATATCCTTGACAGTGCCTATATCCGTTAAATTATACATCACAGTAACCTCGTATCGTTAATAATAAGCTCAAAATCGCATTTGAGGAATGCCGCCGACTTTTTGCAAAGCACCATTCTCTCAAGGAATATCTCAAAATATTCCATAACGGGGCAAACAAGAGTATCAATTTTAAGAGTCAGAATTATCATACGCTTTTCTCTGTCAACATCAAGCTTTGAGCTGAAAACCGCATAGTTAACTCTGTCGTGAATATCGTTATGCACGGTTTCTTTGCTTCTTACTCTCGAAGTGCGCACGTCGCTTTTATCGGCAAGAATCAATGCCGCCGCAAGCGGAGTTACGGGCGCGGCTGTTTTTTCATCGTGATGACCGATTGCTGTGATAATATCAATTACGTCACCGTAATCAAAATCCCTTGCTCTGAGAATATCGTTTGCAAGAAATGCGCCGCTTTGCGCGTGGTCACATCTGTTAATAACGTTACCGATATCGTGGAGTAAGCCTGCAATTTTTGCAAGCTCACACATATGCTCATCATATCCGAGAGTTGCAAGAATTCTGCTTGCATCCTCTCCCGTTTTAACGGCGTGCGCCACACCGTGCTCTGTGTAACCGATTTCGCCGAGAACACCGTTAGCCTTTTCTATAAATTTCAAAATTTCTTCGTCTTTTCGCAATTTTTCGAAGCTTAACAAAAAATACACTTCCTTTTCGCAAAATATTGTTTACACTTCCGTTGATTTTTCTATAAAATATAATTATAATTGTATGCGTAGAAATATAAGTGGAGGTTGAACTATGTCAATTCTCGTAACAGGCGGTGCCGGATTCATCGGCTCGCACACCTGCGTTGAGCTCCTCGAAGCAGGTTATGACACCATTATACTCGATAATCTCTGTAACAGCAAGAGCGAAAGTGTAAAACGTATCAAAGAAATTACGGGCAAGGATGTTAAATTCTACGAATGTGATATCCGTGACCGCGAAGGTCTTGATAAAATCTTTGCAGAAAACAAGATTGATGCCGTTATTCATTTTGCAGGTCTTAAAGCAGTTGGAGAAAGCTGCGAGAAACCTCTTGAATATTATGACAACAACATCGGCGGCACTGTTATTCTTTGCGAAGCAATGAAAGCTGCAGGCTGCAAAAAGATTGTTTTCAGCTCATCGGCAACAGTTTACGGCAGTGAGAATCCCTCACCGCTTAAAGAGGATATGCCCGAAGGCAAAACAACCAATCCCTACGGCACAACCAAGCTCTATATCGAAAGAATTCTTAAAGACCTCTATGCTTCCGATAACGAGTGGAGCATCTGCCTTCTCCGTTATTTCAACCCCATCGGTGCTCACAAAAGCGGCAGAATCGGCGAAGACCCCAACGGCATTCCCAACAATCTCGTTCCCTATATTGCACAGGTTGCTATCGGCAGAAGAGAATTCCTCAGCGTTTTCGGCAGTGACTACGACACCGCTGACGGCACAGGCGTGCGCGATTATATCCACGTTGTTGACCTTGCGCTCGGTCATATCAAAGCCGTTGAAAAAGTTCTTTCAGAAAAGAGCTGCTCAACATATAACCTCGGCACAGGCACCGGCTACAGCGTTCTTGACGTTGTGAAAGCATTTGAAAAAGCAAGCGGCAGAGAGGTTGCATACAAAATCGTTGACCGCCGTCCCGGCGACATCGCCACCTGCTTCTCTGACCCCTTAAAGGCAAGGGAAGAACTCGGCTGGGTTGCAACAAGAGGCATTGACGAAATGTGCGAGGATTCCTGGCGCTGGCAGTCACAGAATCCCAACGGTTTTTGATTATGAAAAATTATATCTGGGATTTCGACGGTATGCTGTTTGACAGCTATCCGCATATAACTTCGGCATTCATCAAGGCTATGCGCGAATACGGCACCGAGCCCGATTACGATGAAGCAAAAGCTCTGCTCGAGATAACCTTTGCTGATTGCTTTGAGCATTACGGCGTTACAGAGGAGCAGAAAGAGCTTTTCCGCAAGCACGAGCATAACTATGACCTGCGTCCGATTGCCGTTCCGTTTGAAAACACATATACCACTCTTGAGAAGCTTTTCAATGACGGCAAAAAACATTTTCTCTATACCCACAGAGGTTTTGAAACCTCACAGCATTACCTCGAGATTTACGGTATGAAAAAATTTTTCACGGCGTTTGTTGATTCTTCAATGAACTTTCCCTCAAAGCCCGCACCCGATGCGGTCAATTATATCTGCGACACTTACGGCCTCGACAGGAGCGAAACCGTTATGATAGGCGACAGAGAGATTGACGTTCTTTCGGGCAAAAACGCAGGCTGCTTCGGTTGCCTTTACACCAAAAAAGAAAACTCCGAAACCGCCGCAGATTTCGTCGTGAGCGATATTTCGGAAATTTTGGAGATATAATTAATGGATACGGAATACGATTATAAAATCAAATACAGATTAAACGATAACGATTACTACGAGTATAACAAAATTTATACGTTAACATCAAAAGCAGGCAAAAAAGCTTTGATGAACCATAAGTTTTCCGTGCCCACATTAACGCTCATTTTTTTAATCGCTTTTATTGTGTTCCTTCGTCACGACATCAATTCAGTAATAATCGGGGCAATTGCTATGGTTATTATGAATTTGATTTGGATTATTTTTTCAGATAAAATCTATTTCCGCAACTTGAAAAAAAGTATTGCTAAAATAGAAAAAGACGGAACTCTTCCATACGATAAAAGCGAAGAACTCATTTTTGACAGCGACGGAATTACTGATATATCTGAATTTTCAGTGATTAAAAGAGGCTATTCTGCAATAGAGAAAATCATCGTTACTGAAAAAGCCGTATACCTCTATACAAGCGCAACAAACGCAGACATAATAAATTCAGATTTTTTCAAAGACGAAGATGAAAAAACGCATTTCGTAAATTATATAATCTCAAAAGCTAATAACGCAAATGTTATAAAGAAATAAATCTTAAGCGGAGGAAAAACACTATGAGAGCTGTTATAACTGTTATAGGCAAAGATATGGTTGGTATTCTCGCAAAAATTTCAACAGAATGCTGCAACCACAACATCAACGTTCTTGAAGTTACACAGTCCATTCTTCAGGATATGTTTGCAATGATTATGATGGTTGATATCTCAAAATCAGATATCCCCTTCACCGAGTTTTCAGATATGCTCGGCAAAATCGGTGCTGATATGGGTCTTTCAATCCACGCAATGCACGAAGATATCTTCAACGCAATGCACACAATCTGAGGTGACTGATTATGCTTAACGCAAGAGATATTCTTGAAACAATAACTATGATCCAGGACGAACACCTGGACGTGCGAACAATAACAATGGGTATTTCCCTGCTCGATTGCTGCCACAGCGACATCGACGTTATGTGCGGCAAGGTTTACGATAAAATCACCCGTTACGCAAAGGACCTCGTTAAAACAGGTGAACAGATTGAAAAAGAGCTGGGTATTCCGATTATCAATAAAAGAATTTCCGTTACTCCTGCGGCAATGATTCTCGCTTCCTGCGAAGATAAAGACGCCGTTAAGCTTGCAAAAACGCTTGACAAAGCGGCAATCGCCTGCGGAGTCAACTTCCTCGGCGGATTTTCCGCCCTTGTTCAGAAAGGCTTCGGCCCCGGTGACAGAGAGCTTATCGAAGCTATTCCCGAAGCTTTGAGCGTAACGGAGCGTGTCTGCTCCTCTGTCAATATCGGCTCAACCAAAACAGGCATTAATATGGATGCCGTTGCTCTTATGGGTAAGGTCGTTAAAAAGAGCGCAGAGCTGACTGCCGACAGAGATTGCATCGGTCCTGCAAAGCTCGTTGTTTTCTGCAACGCACCCGAGGATAACCCCTTTATGGCAGGCGCATTCCACGGCGCAGGCGAACCCGATTGCGTTATCAACGTTGGCGTTTCGGGTCCGGGTGTTGTAAGAGCCGCCCTTACAAAGGCAGGCGACTGCGACCTCACAGCCGTTGCCGACCTTATCAAGAAAACTGCATTCAAAATCACAAGAATGGGTCAGCTTGTTGCAAGCGAAGCTTCACGCAGACTCGGCGTGCCTTTCGGCATCGTTGACCTCTCGCTCGCCCCCACACCTGCAATCGGCGATTCGGTTGCACATATTCTTGAAGAAATGGGTCTTGAATGCTGCGGTTGCCACGGCACAACAGCCGCCCTCGCTCTGCTCAACGATGCAGTTAAAAAGGGTGGCGTTATGGCTTCGTCACACGTTGGCGGACTTTCGGGCGCATTCATTCCGGTAACGGAAGATGCAGGTATGATTGATGCCGCAAGATGCGGTTGCCTGACCCTCAACAAGCTTGAAGCGATGACCGCTGTTTGCTCCGTTGGTCTTGATATGATTAACATTCCCGGTGACACACCTGCAGAGGTTATCTCCGCAATTATCGCTGACGAAGCGGCAATCGGTATGGTAAACTCCAAAACCACCGCAGTCAGAGTTATTCCTGCAATCGGCAAGCAGGTTGGCGAGGAATTGAGCTTCGGCGGACTTCTCGGAAGCGGCCCCGTTATGCCTCTTTCAACATATTCGCCTGCAAAATTCATAGCAAGAGGCGGCAGAATCCCTGCCCCGATGCAGAGCCTTAAAAATTAAATATCCTTTTATATACACAACACCCCGAGAGCAAAACTCTCGGGGTGATTTTTGTTTTATTCCGTAATCTCAAAAACGAACTCATCGTTTTCGTATTTGCAGACGTATTTTTTGCCCGTTTCGAGCGCGCCCTCAAGCATCTTTTCAGAGAGCTTATCTTCGATCCTCTGCTGAATCGCTCTGCGCAAAGGTCTTGCGCCGTAAACAGGGTCAAAACCTGCGTTGGCGATTGCTTCAACCGCTTCGGGGCTGAATTCAAGTTCAAAATCAAGTTCGCCGATTCTCTTTGAGAGATTCGCAAGCATTCTTTGAGCAATTTCGTTGATGTTTTCTTTGGTAAGCTGACGGAAAACTATGATATCGTCAACCCTGTTGAGAAACTCGGGTCTGAAAACGTTTTTAAGCTCCGCCATAACCGCATCGTGAATGCTTTTATCGGTGCGCGTCTGTGCGCCCTCTGCCGAAAATCCGAGAGTACCGCCGCCGCTGTTTGCAATCTGCTTTGCACCTACGTTTGAGGTCATAATGATAACGCAGTTTTTGAAATCAACGCGTCTGCCCTGCGAATCGGTCAGTATGCCGTCCTCAAGAATCTGCAGAAGCATATTGAAAACGTCGGGATGTGCTTTTTCGATTTCGTCAAAAAGAAGCACGGAATACGGTCTGCGGCGCACCTTTTCGGTGAGCTGACCGCCCTCATCATAGCCGACGTAACAGGGCGGCGAGCCGACAAGCCTTGAAACGGTGTGCTTTTCCATATATTCGCTCATATCGAGCCTTATCATCGCGTTTTCGTCGCCAAACATCGAAGCGGCAAGGGTTTTGCAAAGCTCCGTTTTGCCAACACCCGTAGGACCGAGGAAAATGAATGAACCCGTAGGTCTTTTGGGGTCTTTAAGACCTGCTCTGCCTCTGCGGATAGCTCTTGCAACGGCACTGACCGCTTCATCCTGACCGACGATTCTTTCGTGCAGCTCGCTCTCCATATTGAGAAGTCTTTCACTCTCTTCTCGGGTAAGCTGATTAACGGGAATACCCGTCCACTGCGAAACAATCGCCGCTATCTCTTGCTCGGTTACCTCGCCCGTTTCACGGGTGTTTTTTTCTTTCCAGAGCTTTCTCTCGTTTTCAAGCTCCTCGGCAACTTTTTTCTTTTCGTCTCTTACATCTGCGGCACGCTCGAAATCCTGCGATTTAACCGCAGACTCCATCTCTTCGCCGAGTGCCTTTAACTTATCCTCAAGCTCTTTCAAATCGGGCGGTGCCGTAAATGCGCGCAAACGCACTCTTGACGCCGCTTCGTCAACAAGGTCAATCGCTTTATCGGGCAGATATCTGTCACCGATATAGCGTGACGACATTTTGACCGCCGCAATGATGGCGTTATCGGTAATTTTCACTTTGTGGTGAGCCTCATATTTATCTCTGATACCCTTAAGAATCATAACCGCCTCATCCTCGGTAGGCTCACCAACCGTAACAGGCTGAAAGCGTCTTTCAAGGGCTGCATCCTTTTCGATGTGTTTGCGGTATTCCTCAAGCGTTGTTGCGCCGATAACCTGAATTTCACCTCTTGCAAGCGAAGGTTTGAGGATATTTGCTGCATCAACCGCACCCTCTGCCGAACCTGCACCGATGAGAGTATGCACCTCATCGATAAACAGGATTATATCGCCTGCTTTGTTCACTTCTTCAATAACGGTGCGGATTCTTTCCTCAAAATCGCCTCTGTATTTTGTGCCTGCCACCATACCCGTAAGGTCAAGGGTAACAATGCGTTTGCCGCGAAGCAATTCGGGCACCTCACCGCTTGTTATTTTGAGCGCAAGACCTTCGGCGATTGCGGTTTTGCCAACGCCCGGCTCACCGATAAGGCAAGGGTTGTTTTTGGTTCTGCGGCTGAGAATCTGAATAACCCTGTCAATCTCGGTCTGTCTGCCGATAACGGGGTCAATCCTGCCCTCGTTTGCCATCGCGGTCAGGTCTCTGCCGAACTGTTCAAGGGTTGGCGCATCGCTTTTTTCTTTTGCAGAACCTTTTTTCTTGTTGCCCGAAGAATAGCTGCCGAGAGCTTTGGTCAGGTCGCCGAGCAAATCCTGCGGCGCAATGCCGAGCTGCAGAAGAATCTCGGTTGCCGCGCCCGTACCTTCTTTGATAATACCCATCAGCAGATGCTCCGTGCCGATATAGGAATGCCCCATACCTCTGCCCTGCAGAATGGCGGTATCAATAATATTCTTTGCTCTGGGTGTGAAATCGTTTGGCGAAAGCACAGTCGGCGAGCCGACGCCGATACTGCTTCTGATTATTTTTTCAACCTCGTCATAGGTTGCTTTTGCGGCAGTCAGCGCGGTATAAGCCATACCGCCGCTTTCGGCAAGCAGACCGAGCAGGATATGCTCACTGCCCACATAGGTGTGACCGAAGTTTTCTGCCGCTGAAACGGCGCTGTTGAGCGCCGCATTTGCTTTTTGTGTGAATCCTGTAAATCTGTACAATTTTAATCCCCCCGAATTAAACTGTATCAACACAGCCGTCAGCCGAGCGTTTCTCTCACGATTCTCGCTCTGACCGCATCTCTTTCCGCCGCATTGACGGCGTTTTCGTTTGCGGCGCTGACCGTTGCAGGCTGCATATTGACAATCAGCTCATTTATTTTTTCAATATTTACATCTAAAATTCCTCTTGCCGCACCGAGACGCACAAGAGATGCAAGCTCCATAAACTCCTCTGTGCTGAGCAGACGCGCGTTTGTGAGAATACCGTATGCTCTGAAAATCTTGTCTTCGTCTGCCGTGTTTTTGACCATCTTTGTCGCGGCGGCTCTTTCCTGACCTACAAGCTGGAGTACAATGGATTTGAGGTTTGCAATAGCAGTTTCTTCGGTGATGCCGAGAGTTATCTGGTTGCTTATCTGGTAGATATCACCGCTTGAGCGTGAGCCCTCGCCGTAAGCACCTCTGATTGTGAGACCAAGCTTTGAAACGGTGTTTGCAAGACGGCTTATCTGACCGCATCTCGTAAGCGCAGGCAGGTGAAGCATAACCGAAGCTCTCATTGCCGTGCCGAGGTTTGTTGGGCAGGCGGTGAGATAGCCGATTCTCTCATCAAAAGCATAGTTGAGCCTTGAATCAAGCAAACTGTCAAGCTTATCGGCAATATCAAATGCTTCTTCGAGCGCAAGACCTGCTTTCATAACCTGAAGCCTGATATGGTCCTCTTCGCAAAGCATAATGCTCACGCTCTCATCGCCTGAGAGCATAAGAGCACTGCCATCTTTTTTTGCGGCAAACTCAGGGCTGATAAGATGTCTTTCCGCAAGCGAAACCGCTTGTTTGCGGCTGAGGTCTTTCATTTCAATATAGCTGAAATCCTTGCTGTCATTCTCAAAAAGAGCGCTTTTCACAAGAGTATTAACTTTGTTTTTTCCTTCAACGTCAAGCTTTGAGGGAAACGGAAATTCGTCAAGGTTGCGCGCCAGACGGATACGCGTGCTGAGCACAACGTCGCCCTGATCACCTTTTTCTATATACCATTTACTCATCAGTTTTCGCCTCCTTCTTCAAGAGCCTTGATTTCATCTCTGATTTTTGCCGCCTGTTCAAATTCCTGTTTTGCGACGGCTTCGTTCATTTTAGCTTTAAGCTTTTCGATTTTTTCTTCTTTTGTTTCAACCTTAACCTCGGCAGGCACACTCTGGCTTGTTTTTCCGCTATGCTTTATCTTGCCGTGGATTCGCTGAATTGATGGCAGAAGCTTATCATAAAATGTTCTGTAGCATTCTGCGCATCCGACCTTGCCTTCGCGCACAATATCGCTGAAAGCTGTTCCGCACTTCGGACAACGTGGCGCAGAGCCGGCAGCAAGCGACGGCATTGTATCACCCAGCAAGCTTCCGAAAAGCTCCGAAAGATTCAGACCGAAGCCCGAAAACATATCGGAATAACCGAGGTGCGAAGCGCAGTCCGAGCAAAGATGGCTCTCCGCCATATCGCCGTTAATTATCTGCTTGAGGTGAGTTGTGGCTTCATTTTTTTTGCAGTTCTGGCATAACATATTCAATCATCCTTTCCCGTTTTATCTGTTTGTATCCGAAACTAAAAGCATTTGTTTGATTATCGACGCTCTGACCCTGTCCCTTACGGGAGGCGGAAGCATACGGAGCGAATTTTCACTTATTGCGGCAAGCATAAGCTTTGCCGAGGGCTTATCGATTGCGCCAGCATTAACAAGGTTAAGCACGTGCGCACGGCAAACGGAATAATCAATTTCATCACCGATATGGTTGACCGTATGCATAATTGCCGAGGGCTTATCAAGGCTAACTCGCGTTATTTTGATATATCCTCCGCCGCCTCTGCGGCTTTCAACAATATATCCGTGTTCGGGAGTAAATCTTGAAGAAATAACGTAATTTATCTGGCTGGGAACGCAGCCGAGAGTCTGCGCAAGTTCGTTACGCTGGATTTCCGTGCTGCCGTCCTGCTCAAGCATTTCCATAAGCATTCTTGCGATATCGTTGCTCAGGCTCATTATATCAACTCCTTTTGAGTGTAAATCGTCGGTTTTTGACTTTGACTTTCTTTGACCTTTGATTGTATTATAGTCCCTGAAAGTCAAAAGGTCAAAGGTCAAAAAAGGTCAAATTCAATTGTTTGACCTTTTTTTTGTGAATTATCTTGAATTTTCTCTTGTTTTCTCGATTTTTCTTTGATTTTTAAATCATATCTTTTCGCCAACACTTTGACCTTTAAACCAAAACTGAGTTGTTGATTTTTATAAAGTTATAGGCTATACTTTTAAATATAATAATCCGATAAGGAAGAATTTCTATGAAAAGTCAGAGTTTTTCAAAACATATCGAGCTGAATAAAATAAAAATCACCGACCCCTTCTGGCTCAGCAAAACAGAGCTTGTTCGCAAAGAGGTTATCCCCTATCAGTATGAAGCCCTGCACGACAGAATCGACGGTGCAGACAAAAGCTACGCGATTGAAAACTTTGCTAAAGCGAGCAAGACTGCGGAGGCGTTGAAAAAAGGCGAAACCGTACCCGTTTATCCTGCCGATAAATGGTGCTACGACGATAACAACGCTCATCCCGATGCGTTTCACGGCTGGGTTTTTCAGGACAGCGACGTTTACAAATGGCTTGAAGCTGTTGCATATTCGCTTTCAAATCAACCCGATTCCGAGCTGGAAGAAAAAGCTGATAAGATTATTGACCTTGTTTGCTCCGCACAGCTTGAAAACGGCTATCTTGATACACTTTATATTATCAACAACCGCGACGAAGTTTTTTCAAACCTTCAGGATTATCATGAGCTTTACTGCTTCGGCCACCTTGCAGAAGCGGCTGTTGCATATTATGAAGCTACAGGCAAACGTAAGCTTCTTAATGCCGCCTGCCGTTTCGCAGATTTGATTTGCAACACCTTCGGCGAAGATAAAATCAAGGGTTACGGCGGTCACGAAATTGCCGAAATGGCTCTGGTTAAGCTTTTTGATATCACCGACAAAACGGAATATCTCAAAACGGCGGAATTCTTTATAAACGAAAGAGGCAAGAAACCTTATTATTACGACGTTGTGCGCGGCAGAAAAACCGTTAATGATAATTACCACTATAATCAGGCACATTGCGAGCCGCGAAACCAACACGAAGCAGTCGGTCACGCGGTCAGAGGAGTTTATCTTTACAGCGGTATGGCAGACGTTGCAAAACGTTGCGGCGATGACGGACTTTATTCCGCCTGCAAAAACATTGCAGAAAACATTATAAACAAAAAAATGTATATAACGGGCGGCATCGGCTCCACTGCTGACGGCGAAGCCTTCTCCTTTGACTATGATTTGCCAAACGACCTCGCATATGCCGAAACCTGCGCTTCAATCGGTTTCATCTTCTTTGCAAGAAGAATGCTCGAAATTGAGCCGAACGCCGCAATTGCTTCGGCGGCAGAAAGAGCACTGTATAATACGGTTTTATCAGGTATGGCGGCTGACGGAAAAAGCTTTTTCTATGCAAATCCGCTTGAGGTTCTGCCTGAAGCATCACACAAGGATTCTCGCAAACGCCACGCAAAACCCATAAGGCAAAAATGGTTCGGTTGCGCCTGCTGTCCCCCCAATCTCGCAAGGCTGATATCTTCAATCGGTGAATATTGCTTCACCGAAAATTCCGACACGCTGTTTATCCATCAGTATATCGGTTGCAAAGCACAAACCGAAAATGCACAAATAAAAATAATCTCATCCTATGCCGAAAACGGTAAGGTTGAGATTGAAATAACACCGCGTAAAAAAATCATTCTTGCAATCAGAATTCCCGATTGGTGCAACAGTTTTTCGGTTGATTTGCCGTATGTGATCAAAAACGGATATGCATATTTTGAAATCAGCAAAAAAACAATTCTCAGGGCGGAATTTGAAATGAAACCCAAACTCATAAAATGTTCTAACCTTGTAAGAGAAAACGCAGGCAAGGTTGCCGTTATGAGAGGACCGTTTGTTTATTGTGCCGAAGAAGCTGATAACGGCAAGAATCTGCAGTTGCTCCGAATCTCCAAAAACACAGCTTTTGTCTGCGACGGCAACGCGCTAATTGCAGACGGATTCAGAGAAAAAGAAGACTCCTCTCTCTATTCCGAATGGAGCGAAGCAGAGGAGACAGATGTTAAAATCAAGCTGATTCCCTATTATCAATGGGGCAACAGAGGCGAAAACGAAATGAGCGTTTATATCAGGATATAATATTAAAAGAGGCTTCCGAAGAAGCCTCTTTTTTTAGCTCAACAAGCTTTTGATTTCTTTGGCAATAAGCGCAAAAACGTTTCTGATTGCGGCAAAGAATTCTTCGATGAAATTATTATAAACCGCATATTCGGTATCAACCTGAAGCTCAAAGCGTGCGTCACCCTTTTTCACGCTGCCCTCATAGGTGTATATTTCATTATCATAGTTTTCGATATCATCCTCATAAAGAGTGAAAACTCTTATGCCGTAGGGATCGGGTTTCGCAAATTCGCATCCGTATGTAAAACCGAGTTCAATTCCGTCCCAGACACCTGTGTAGCCCTCGGTATGCCAATGGCCAAAATATGCGCCGAGCACATCGCCTTGCTTTTTCCATGATTTGAACTGTTCCGTTGTTTCGCCGGGAACCATAGCACCAACGTTATATCCGTTTGCAAGTTCATGGTTGAGGCGGTAATACTTGCCGCCTTCAGAGACCGCACCTTCGTCCCAGAAATTGCATTCTTCAAAAAGATTACCCATATCACTAACGGGGATATGCTGGAACACGAATGACGGTAAAGCTTTGCCGCCGTTTGCGGTTTTAAGAGCATCACTTTCGGCTTCGTACCAAGCAATCTGCTCTTCGTTAACGTTGTTCTTGCCTGTATCCATAAGCCAGATGTTGAATGCCGCTTTTCCGTCAGCACCGAGAATTTCAACGTTATAATCTATTCTGCCTGTACTGTCAGCGCTCTCATCTTTTACAAGCGAATATTCATATGAAGAATAAATTTTGAGCCAATCCTCGTTTGTTACACCGCTGGCATAATCGTTATTGCCCTGTGAAACAGCAAAAGGAATTTGTGCATCGTTGATGATTGAAAGAATATTATCGGTTGCAATCTTTGTGTTTTCAAGAGTTGCGGCGTAATCGTTATCAACCGTAACGCCTTCTCTGCCGCTTTCATCGTCAATGCCGACGTCGCCGACTCTGCTGTCTTCAACGATATCGCCAGAAAGAACAACAAGGTCGGGATTTGTTTTTTCAATGGAAAGCTTCATAAAATTAATAAGATCGTATGCGGCATAACGGTCATCCTGCGGATCACTGATATGCAGAATAACAAACTTGCCGTCATCGCCGAAAGAAAGAGCTTTTCCGTCTTCGGCATTTGCGCTCACGGGAATGCACAGAAGCATTGCCGCGGCAAGAATAACGCATAATAACTTTTTCATTTTTCTTCCCCTTTATATGAATTTTTCGGGTGCTGATTTAATAAAATCACCTGCTTTATCGCAAATCAGTTCAGCAGGAGCAAGTTCTTTGAAGCTCGCATCAAGCTTTTTGATTTCTTCAGGAATAAACGAAACAGTTTCATTATCTCCGTCAAAAGCATCAAATTCTTTTTTGAAAACATCAACTGCTTCAACGTCAAGCAAACGGGTTATTGCATTAAGAGCAACGTCGGTAAGAGGCTTACCGCAGTTTTCAAAGAATGCGCTCAAACGCTTTTCGCCGTCATCAATAACTGTATAGAGTGCATAGACTTCTCTCTGCTCATCGGTCAGCGCATCGAATTCCGCCATAATATCCTCTTTGTCGGCAACTCTTTTGAGCAGATTAAGAGCAACGCCTTTAAAAAGGCGGTCTGCCTGCGCAGAAGCGATAAGGCTATCGGTAAGAATTGCAAACTCGTTGCAAAGCTCGTTTTCTTCTTTTATCTTTTTAATGGTCTTTTCGTTTGCGGCATAACGCTTTGAGCTTGCCTGTGCCGCCTTAATGCAAACAAAAACAGTAAGCAAAGCAATGGCAACAAGCGCAATAATCCAAACAGGATGCTCCGCAAGGTATTTAAACATTTCAGCCATAATCAATTACACTCCTCATTCAACAAGAAATTTATATATATCGCCCTTTTTGAAACCGCTTTCTTTGGCGGCGATTTTTGCGGCAGAAGTTTTGCTCTCGCCCTCTTCAATAAGTCCGTTTGCATAGGCAACCGCCTGCTCGAGCGTCATTTCTTCCTCTTCTTTTCGGGATGCACCCGAAATGATAAGCACGATTTCACCCTTTAACTGCTCCTCGGAATATTTTTCCGCGGCGGCAAAAAGAGTTGTTTTTATAACCTGCTCGTGAATTTTTGTAAGCTCACGCACAATTGCAATTTCTCTGTCGCCCAATGCGGCGGCAAGGTCACTCAAAGCGGCAGAAAGCTTGTGCGGCGCTTCATAAAAAATCATTGTTCGCTCTTCATTTACAAGCGAATTTATAATGTATTTTCTTTCATTTTTCTCAACGGGCAAAAATCCTTCGAAAGTAAATCTTCTTGAGGGCATACCCGAAACGGCAAGCGCCGTTGCAAATGCGCAAGGACCGGGCACCGCCTCAACCTTTATACCTTTTTCAATACAAAGCTTAACAAGGTCTTCACCGGGGTCTGATATCGCAGGCATACCTGCATCGGTTATGATAACGCCGTTTTCGCCCGAAAGAAGTTTTTCGGCAATAACGGGACCTCTCTCAAATTTATTATGTTCAAAATAGCTTATCATCGGCTTTTTTATGCCGAAGTGATTGAGCAGTTTGAGACTGACTCTTGTATCTTCTGCGGCAATGAAGTCGCATTTTTCAAGCGTATCAAGCGCTCTGGGCGAAATATCACCGAGATTGCCTATCGGAGTACCAACAACGTATAAAATTCCACTCAAGCGTTTTCACCTCGGTTTTCAAGAAGATAATCGGCATAAATCCGTTTCATTTCGTCGGAATATCCGTTTTCGCCGTGCACAAAAAGCTCAGGTTCAACAGTCATACCGCTTTTGCCTCCGCGTCTGCCTTCAACAAGAGCAAGCCACGGAGCTTTGCCTGCACATTTTGCAACAAGTCGCAGACGTTTAGGTTCAATGCCCGCCGCCTTCATTTCACAAAAAAGCTCGCAAAGACGCTCGGGGCGGATACACATACACAGCTTGCCGCCGAAGTTGAGAAGCTTTGCCGCAACGGTACAGATATCCTTAAAAGTACACATCGTTTCGTGCCTTGCAATTTTATCGGCTCCCGATTGACTTTCAATGCCTGCTCCGCTTGCTTTATAGGGCGGATTCATTGTTACAAGGTCAAAGCAGCCGAAAGGAACAACACCCTTGAGTGCTTTAAGGTCGGCATTGACTGCGGTAATCCTGTCCGAAAGAGAATTGAATTCAATCGCTTTTTCAATCTGTTCAGCACCGAGAGGCTGGATTTCAACGGCAGTTATCTTGCCCGTTTCTTTTTTGCACCAGAGCAAAGGAATTATGCCGCAACCTGAACCGAGGTCACAGCAAACCGTTCTTTTGTTGGGCGATGCAAAATCCGCAAGCAGAACAGCATCCGTGCCGAAGGTGTGGGCATCGGAAACAAAAGCCGTTATTCCGCCGCCGAGATATTCCTGCCGAAACTCCATAATTGCCTCCATAATAATAAATTACATTATATTATAGCATTCCTTTAAATAAATGTAAAGACGTGCCGCCTGCACTCAAAACAAAAACCGGTGAGTTTTCGCTCACCGGTTGATTTTTTATATCGTTCTGATTTTGATTGCGCCGTCGATTTTTGCGGTGTCAAGAGGTTTGTCTGTATCAATAACAGTATAACCCATACCCTTCTTGCTTGCGCTGAAAAGATTCTTGATTGCGGCACCCTGTGCGATAGCTTCGGCTGAAACCTTTGTGCCGAAAGCTTCATCTTCCTTATGGATAAAGCAGGTGCGGCATTCAAAAGCTTCGGGCAGAGCTGCGTTGGGAAGGTTAACGGAATTCTTGATTACACCCTTTTCAAGGTAATCAGCAAGCTCCTGTGCAGCCATAGCCGCGCAGTTTTCTTCGCTCTCGGGTGTTGAAGCACCGAGATGAGGAATAGCGGTTATTCCCTCAACGCAAAGCTGCTCGTCGTTGGGGAAGTCTGTTACGTAAGCGGCTGCTTTTCCGCTTTCAAGAGCAGCGATGATTGACTTTGAATCAACAAGCTCGCCTCTTGCAAAGTTAAGAATTCTTACGCCGTCTTTCATTGTTGCAAGTGTTTCTGCATTAATCATACCTCTTGTTGCATCGTTGAGAGGCAGATGGAGAGTGATATAATCGCTCTTTGCATAGATTTCGCTGATATCGGCGGCAATTTCAATGCCATCTTTTTCAGAAACGAAGGGGTCATAGCCGATAACGCTCATACCGAGAGCCTTTGCGCCCTCTGCAACCATTGCGCCGATTGCACCGAGACCGATAACACCGAGAGTTTTGCCGAGAATTTCGGGACCTGCAAAAGCGCCCTTGCCTTTTTCAACAAGCTTGCCGACTGCATCGCCTTCACCCTTGAGAGTCGTTGCCCAGTCAATAGCTGCGCCGACTTTTCTCGATGAGAGGAAGAGTGCGCAAAGAACGAGTTCTTTAACTGCATTTGCATTTGCGCCGGGAGTGTTGAAAACAACAACGCCCTTTTCGCTGCAGGCAGGAATCGGAATATTGTTTACGCCTGCGCCTGCTCTTGCGATTGCAACTGTGTTTGCATCAAGCTCCATTTCGTGCATTGAAGCAGAGCGAACAAGCACCGCATCGGGAGCCTCAACGCTGTCAGCGCAGGTATATTTTGCACTGTCAAGCTTGTCGAGACCGATTTTTGAAATTTTATTTAATGTGAGAATATTGAACATTTTAAATCTGTCCTTTCGCCGTTACGGCAGATAATCAGTTTTTCTTCTCGAATTCCTTCATGAATTCAACAAGCTTTTCAACGCCTTCGATGGGCATTGCATTATAGATGCTTGCTCTCATACCGCCAACTGAACGGTGACCCTTGAGGTTAACAAAGCCTGCTTCAGTTGCTTCCTTAACAAACTTTGCGTTGAGTTCGTCGCTCTCTGTTACGAAAGTTACGTTCATCA
>JAFXJO010000095.1 GCA_017532185.1 Clostridia bacterium
AAGAATTCTTCAAAAGAGATGCCGCCGGGACGGGTGCGGTTGGTTGCGTCAACAGCAATGATTTCGCAACCGATTTCAACGAGCGCATCAACCTCTTTCATTGTGGGTGTGATGTAAACGTCGCTGTCGGGGTAAACTTCTTTGATGATGCCGATAATCGGCAGGCTTACTCTTTCTCTGATGGCAAGAATATCAACAACGGTATTTGCCCTAATACCCACGGCACCGCCGAGGGCTGCGGCATAAGCCATTTTGCTCATAATGTAGCTGTCATATAACGGCTCTGTTGATAACGCCTGGCAGGAAACGATGAGTCCGCCTTTGATTTGGTCAAGAATTTGTTTGTTTGTTAATTTTTCCATATTTCGATTATATCATACCGATTTTTTAATTTCAATATTTTTATGGACATTTTAACGTATTGTGATATAATTATTACATCGAAACGCCGTTGGCGGATTTTCAAACAAATCGCATTGATTGTTAAGGTTGAATTTCAGGAGGTAAAAAATGGAAGCTTTTAAACAGATTTTGTCAACAAATATCCCTGCAAGTGTTGCAGTTATCGGTCTTGTTCTTTACTTTTTCGGCATGGCGGTTGTGTTTATCACAAGCCCTATCAAGAACGCAGAGAGCTTTTCCATAAAGCCCGTTGATAACGCAGGTAAAACCGAAATCAGAGTTTATTACGGAGGCATTTCGTTCGCGCTCGGCGCATTTCTGCTTTATCTCACGATTGCACTCGAAACCCCCGTATATTCATTGATCGGCGGTCTTTTCTTTGCAACTACGGTGTTTGTTACAAGAAGTGTTTTTCTGTGCGTTGATAAAGGCTGGAAATGCCCTTACACAAAGCTTGCAATTCCTGCAGAGGGTCTTTTTGTTGCCGCGCTGTGGACTTGCTTTGTGCTTTCCAAAACAATGTATTGATAAAACAAAACAGAATTCGTGAATCCTGTGGCGGCGTTTGCTGCTTCAGGATTTTTCCTTTTTATAATATATTATATATTTTAAAAAACTATAGACTTTTAACAACGCTTTTGATATAATAAGATGATATTATAGGCATTTTGTTGTCTCAAAAATACGAAACACTTCACGGAGGTGCAGGTTTTGAATAAAAACAAAAGCAATTTTTTAAACAGAGAGAAGCTTGAAAATTTCGCGCATTCAAGGCTTTTCTGCTATCTTGTGCCGTTTGCGGCGCTAACGGCTTATCTGATTTATACGATAGCCACAGAGAACGTTTATTTTTCAGGCGGATATTATGAATTGCAATATCTTTTTACCTATGACCGCGGATTTATGGCAAGAGGATTTATCGGCGAAGTTATAAGCTGGTTTGCAAAAACCGTAACGCCCGAAATCATTATGGGCGTTGTTAATTTCGGCTCTTTCCTGCTTGTTGCGGCGGTATCGCTGTGTTTCGGCGCGGTTCTTGATAAAACAAGAGATAACCCCGAGACCTTCAAAACAGCGGCTTTGATTATTGCAATTCTTTGCGTTGCACCCTTCACGTTCAAAGCGCATTTTTCGGAAATGAAGGTTGATAAATTTTTCTGGGCAGCTTCGCTTTTTGCGATTTATCTTTCAGATAAAAAACGCGGCATATGGTTTGTGCCGTTGCTTTGTTTTGTTGCAACACTCATAAATCCTGTTTTTCTTGCAGGTTGCGTGTTCCTGGTTTCAATCATTCTTCTTGATGAATGCCGCAGAAGCGGTTTTGCAAAAAAGAACATAGTTATCTGCGGTGTTTCGTATATCGGAATGCTTGCAATCGGATTTTTCTCTATTTACAAAACAAAAAATCACGCTTTTGCAAGTGAGATTGAAATGGTTGAGTTTTATTTCAGCCACTATTCCCGAATGCCAAACGAAGCGCAAATCGACGAGTTGGTAACCAAACAGCTTGTTGAGTTTTTCCATAACGGAACTGCAGATCTTTTCAGAGACGTTTATAGTTCAAACGTAGTTGGGGCGGGTAAAATCAACAACCTGATTGCAAACGGTCTTCTGTTTTCTCTCCCGATTCTTGTTGCGCTGACGGTATTCTGGATTAAAGCGATTAAAGCAGAAAAGGATAAGTTCACAAAATTCATCTTCTTCCTTTGCAGCGCAACGCTTATTTCGATTTTGTTCATTCCGCTTCTGGGATGGTCGCCGAGATTTTTCTTCCACAGCTATATCAACCAGATTGGTATGATTCTTTATTTCCTTGCAACAAAGAATGCAACGGTTATTGATTTGACTGAGAGAATAAAGAATTTCTGCAAGAACAACATTGTTGTTTCAGCATCGGTTTTTGTGTATTTTGCAATTTATTTCAACAAGATTTTCTATTGATCCGACTGTGAGGGATATTATGAAAACAAACTTAAAACAGTCAACAAGAATTGAACTGATTGTTATGGCGGCGGTTCTGTTTTTTAAATCGCTGCTCGTTCAGCCTTTTTATAAAAAGCTTTTCGGTTTTGCCGAATCTGCAGATTTTATCAAGTCTGAAATTCTGCTTGCAGCAGGTGCGGTGGTATTATCTGTTCTTGTTTCGTTTATGCTTGTGAAAACCGCATCGGATAAAGGCGAAGGCGCAAAGGTGCTGATGATTCTTGCGCTTGCGGAACCGATGCTTATTTCAACGCTCAGCAGTGTGTTTCACGTTCTTGCAACGGTTGTTGCGGTTATCTGCGTTACCGTTTGCATAAAAACAGAAAACAGAATTCTGCCGGCAATTCTTACGGTTGCGGCGTCTGCGCTGATTTCGTTCATTATGCCCTGCTCGGTGTTCAGCTTTGTTCTTCTGGTTATTCTTGTTTTGATTATAACAACACCAAAGGATACGGTATCAACGGTTATTTCGCTTGCAGGTGCGGCTCTTTCGGTTGCGGCAACGGTTGTTTGCGTTCAGCTTTCCGATGCTGAGCTCAGAGTATATTTCAAGCTTTACAATATTTTTGATGAATTCGGCGGCAGTGAATGCCACGCTCTCAGCTTTGACAGACTTAAATATGTTACTTTTGACAACGTTGCTAGCAGTTTGAAAAGTGCTGTTTTTACATCGATTCCCGTTATTGCTTTTATGATTTATATTGCCGTCAAGGTAATTCTTTTCAAAGGCAAAAAGAATGAGAGTGTGTTGGCAAAAGTTCTTACCGTTGCGGCTGTTTTTCTTCCGTATGCGGCGGCTGTTTTTTCAAGCACAATATGCACCGGCAACGGTTGGCTTACCGGTTTGAACTTTGTTCCGCTTGCGATTGTTATTGCTTTTGCCGCAAAGGGCAACAGATACGTTCTCAGCGCGCTTGATGACGCTGACGGTTTTGTGAAAGCGCATCCTGTTGTTTCGGCTATAGCCATAATCTGGCTGGCTTCATATACAGCGGCTTTTGCACCAGACGGTAAGGTTTATTCACTTGTAACTCAGTTCGCGATGTAAAGAGGTGATTGAATGATAATTTCCAAAACGCCTGTAAGGATGTCTTTTTTCGGTGGCGGCACGGATTTTCCTGAATTCTACCGTGAACACGGCGGTGCGGTTATTTCTTCAACCTTCGATAAATACTGTCATGTCAATGTCAGAGAAGTCCCCGATATATTTGATTTTAAAACTTTTCTTTCATATGCCAGGATTGAAAAGGTCAATTCGGTAAGCGAGATAAAGCACCCTGCAATCAGGAACGCAATGGAGTGGCTCGGACTTGAGAGGGTTGCTCTCAATTATGATGCCGACCTGCCTTCAAAAACAGGGTTGGGCACAAGCAGTTCGTTTTCGGTTGGAATGCTCAACGCGCTTTACACGATGCAGGGCATAACAAAAACGAAGCGCGAGCTTGCGGATGCGGCCATTTATCTTGAACGTGTTCTTTGCAATGAAGACGGCGGTGTTCAGGACCAGATTGCGGCGGCGTTTGGCGGTTTTAACCGTATTGATTTCAATGCAGAAGGTTATACGGTGACTCCGCTTGAAATTACCGAAGAAAAAAAGCAAAGACTCAACTCGAATCTCATGCTGTTTTTTACGGGGCTTTCAAGATTTTCATTTGAAATTCAGAAAACAACAAAATCAGAAATGGGCGGCAAAACGGCTCAGCTCAAAGAGATGCTCGGTATGGTTGACGTTGCCGAAAAAATACTTGTTGAGCCGAACGGCTCGCTTGAGGATTTCGGCAGACTCCTTAATGAAACCTGGCTTCTTAAGCGCAGCATCAGCGGTGCCATTTCAACCGATTTTATAGATGAGCTTTATAATAAAGCGATGGGCGCAGGTGCTCTTGGCGGTAAGCTTCTGGGCGCAGGCGGCGGCGGATGCATGCTGTTTTATGTGCCCGAGGAAAAACAGATGCAGGTGCGGGCGGCTCTTGACGGGCTTCACGAGGTGAAGTTCAGTTTCGAGAATGACGGCACGCAGATAATCTGCAACAACTGAGGAACGGCTATGATAAAAATATTAAAACCCGATTTTGTTTTTGAAGATGAGAGAGGCAGTCTTGTTCAGCTTGTAAGAGACGGTTACAAGCAAATTAACGTTGTAACCTCAAAAGCAGGAGTTGAAAGAGGCAGGCATTATCATGCACTCAACAGAGAAGGCTTTTACGTTGTTGAAGGCGCTTTTACGGTTGAAGCTAAATTGGGTGAAAAAACAGAATTTTTCAATTTCAAAAAGGGTGATATGTTTATCATTGAGCCAAACGTTATTCACACCTTTGAATATGTCGAGGATTCTGTTCTTGTTGCGTTTTATGACAGGGGAGTGGAATTACCCGACGGCACAAAGGATATCATTGCGGAGGGAAACGGCTGATGGAAGCAATTATTCTTGCAGGAGGAATGGGCACAAGGCTCAGAACCTGCGTTGAGGATTTGCCAAAACCCCTTGCGCCTGTAGGCGGCAGACCGTTTCTTGAATATCTGCTGGATTATCTTTATGCAAACGGAGTTCACAGGGCAATAATATCAACCGGTTATATGGCAGAGAAAATCGAAGATGCCGTCGGCAGACGCTACAGAGGAATGTGCGTTGATTATTGCAGAGAAGATATGCCTCTCGGTACGGGCGGAGCAATCAAAAAAGCTCTGGGTATGTGCAAAGAGGATTATGCCGTTGTTATCAATGGCGACACTTTCTATGACGTTGACCTTTTTGAAATGCAAAAGGCACACGAAAAGGGCGGCTGTCCCGTAACAATGGCGGCAAAGCTGCTCAAAAACGTTGAACGCTCGGGTTATCTTGAAACAGCAAACGGCAGACTGACAGGTTTTTGCGAAAAAGGTGCAACGGGCGAAGGACTCATCAACGGCGGCATATATTTTATAGATAAAAATGCACTTGACTGCATAAACGACGAAAAGTTTTCGTTCGAAAAGCGGGTGCTTGAGATGATTCTGCTTCCCGTTAATATCTTTGAAAGCGAAGCATATTTTATAGATATCGGAATTCCCGAGGAATTTGCAAGAGCCAATTCCGAAAAGGATTTACTTATTTCAAAAAGAAAAAGACGTGCGGTTTTTCTTGACAGAGACGGCACTCTGAATAAGGATACGGGTCATCTCTACCGCATTGAAGATTTTGAATTTCTTCCCGATGCGGATAAAGCCTTTGCGGCAATCAAGAAAAAGGGATACCTTGCAATTGTTATCACAAATCAGGCAGGCATAGCCAAAAATCTTTATAAGCCCGAGGATGCGGATGCTCTTCACGGATATATTGATTCTGCGCTTTGCAAAGAGCATTCGGTTATCGCAGACGGATATTATTACTGTCCCCATCATCCTGAGGCGGTGCTTGATGAATACAGAACGGTCTGCAACTGCCGTAAGCCTGAACCCGGACTTATTCTGCAGGCGGTTTCGGATTTTGCCGCAAGCGGAATTGAGATTGATTTGCAGAATTCATTTACCGTCGGCAACCGTCGCTCGGACTTGCTTGCAGGCATAAATGCAGGCACAAAATATAACGTTCTTATCGGCTCGGATGAGCCTGATGCCGCCGAAATTGCTTCGGCACATTACGAAAGTCTTTTTGGCTTTTCAAACTTGGAGCAGGTGTTATAAATTTGAAAAATATTTATTTCATTCAGGTCGGATTTGCGTTTGATAAATCCGTTTATCTGCCTTACGCAACGGGCACGATTGTTGCCTATTGCAAGAGCAGACCTGACCTTGCAGCAGAATATGATTTCAAGGAGATTATCTTTCGCAGAGACGATATTGAAAAAATCGTTGATGGAATGGAATCGCCTTATCTCGCTGCGTTTTCAACATATGTGTGGAACGTTGAATTCAACAAGGCGCTTGCAAAAGCGGTCAAAGAAAGATATCCCGATTGCATCGTTGTTTTCGGCGGTCACAGCGTTTCGGACAGAATGGAATTTCTTGAAAAAGAATATATTGATATACTTTCGCTCGGTGAGGGTGAAGAGGTTACGGCAAACCTGCTCACCGCCCTCAAAGACGGCTCCGATTTGAGCGACTGCTGCGGAATTGCTTTCAGAGATTCAGACGGCAGTAAAATTCTCACTGCGCCGCATTGCCCCGAATCGGTTGAGGATTATCCCTCGCCTTATCTTACAGGGGTTTTTGATTCGATAATCGAGAAAAATCCGGATACGATGTTTGATACCATCATCGAAACAAATCGCGGTTGCCCCTATAACTGCTCGTATTGCGATTGGAGCAATCATAAAAAGCTCCGTCTTTTCCCGATGGAAAAGGTCAAGGGAGAGCTTGAATGGCTCAGCAACCATAAAATCGAATATTGCTTCTGCGCCGATTCAAACTTCGGTATGTTTGACAGAGATATCGAAATTGCCGAATACATCGTGGAGCTTAACAAAAAAACAGGTTTTCCGAAGGTGTTCAGACCTTGCTACGAAAAAAACAGCGCGGAGAGAGTTTTCAGAATTTCCAAAACTCTCAACTCCAGAGGAATTGATAAGGGTGCAACAATGGCTTATCAGACTCTTTGTGATGAAGCGCTTAAAAATATCAACCGCAAAAACCTCACGATGGAGCATTTTTCGGGTCTGATGGCAAGTTATGCAGAGGCGAATATCCCCACCTATTCCGAGCTTATTCTCGGTCTGCCCGGCGAAACGGCAGAGAGCTTCTGCCAGGGTCTTTGCAAGCTTCTCAGAGCAGGTCAGCATAATTCAATCAGCGTTTATTATTGTGAGCTTCTCCCCAACGCTCCGATGTGCGACCCCGATTATATGAAGAAATATGCTATTGAACCGATGAAGGTTAAGTTTAACCACATCCATTCGGCAACGGGCAAAAAGGATACGATTCCCGAATATTCATATCTTGTTCGTTCAACAAGCACCCTTTCGCGCGACGGCTGGGTTTATGCAAACCTGTTTTCAATTTGTCTGCAGTGTTTTCACAGTCTCGGACTGCTCAGATATTTTGCGATTTACGCCTATTATGAGCTTGGCGTGGATTACTATGATTTTTATAAATCATTGCTTGAATACTGCCTTGAAGATGACGGCCTTGCAGGCAGACTTTTCAGAGAAATCAAGAGAAAGCTTGACGGCTCGCTTGAGGGCGAATGGAACCACAGCAATCCCGTTTTCGGCAACGTGACGTGGTTTTTTGAAGAAGGTCTTTACCTTGAATTTTTATATAATTTTGATGATTTCAGAAGTCTTGCGGAGCGCTTCATCAAGCCGATGATGAAGGATGAAGATGTTTTCTCGCAGCTTCTTGAATTCCAGCTTTGCGCTGTAAAACGTCCGTTTGAAAACGGCAGAGATTTTGAGAGCGAATATGATTTTGCTTCTTTTTTCAGGCATATAGGTGCGGATAAAGAAACAAAGCTCCAAAAGAAAAAAACTTCTTATTCGTTCAAAGCTGCAAAGGAATATGCCGATTGGCCGACCTTTGCAAAAGAAACCGTCTGGTATGGCAGACGTAAGGGCGCAACCCTTTATAGCTTGAACTGATTGTTCAGTCAGCGTAAAAACCGAAAGGTCAGTGAAATTTTTGAAACGCAAACTCTATTTCCTACAAGTGAACTATGCTTACGGCAACTCTGCCCATCTGCCCTATACTGCGGGTCAGATTTCGGCATATGCGTTTGCAGATGAAGATATTAAAGCAAACTACAGCCTTGAAAGAATTTTCTTTTTGCGTGAGAGCGTTGATTCTCTTTTGCAAAAAATTGAAAATCCGAGTGTTGTGGCGTTTTCAACCTATATCTGGAATGCAAATTTCAATAAAGAGGTTGCAAGACGCATAAAAGAAAAATATCCCGATTGCACCGTTATCTTCGGTGGTCACCACGTTGCGCCGGGCGGCGGTATGCTTGAGGAATGTCCTTATATAGATTATCTGCTTCACGGCGAGGGCGAGGTTATCTTCCGTTCTCTTCTGCGCGCTCTTATCGGTCTTGGAAATGCAAGTGAAATTCCCGGCATTTCAATGCGCACCGCAAACGGAATAATAACAAACCCCGAGATGATTTCAACCGAGTGCGATTTTCCTTCACCCTATACGGGCGGTTATTTTGATGATATTCTTGCGGAAAATCCCGACACAGAATTTATGGCTCTGATTGAAACCTCAAGAGGTTGCCCGAACACCTGTGCATATTGCGATTGGAGCAGTATGAAATCCAAAATACGCAAATTCCCGATTGAAAGGATTTATGCCGAAATTGAATGGCTCAGCGAGCATAAGGTTTACGGTCTCGGTATGGCGGATTCAAACTTCGGTATGTTCAGCCGAGATTTTGAGATTGCCGAGAAAATTGTTGAAACGAAGCAGGCAACGGGTTATCCTGTTAAGCTTCAGACGTCTTATGAAAAAAACAGCAGCAAAAGAGTTTTTGATATCGGCTATATGCTTGAAAAAAGCGGTATGAGCAAGGGCATAACGCTCTCATTTCAGTCGATGAACGAAGATGTGCTCAAAAACATCGGCAGGCAGAATATCAGCCTGAGCTTTTTCTCGGAGCTGATGGATTTATATAATGAAGCAGGCGTTGCAACCTATACTGAGCTCATTCTCGGTTTGCCCGGCGAAACCGTTGACAGCATTGTTGATTCGCTTGATAAGCTTCTCAATCTCGGTCAGCATAACTCGATTTACGTTCATAACTGCGAGTGGCTTCCCTGTTCGATTATGGGGCAACCGGATTACGTTGAAAAATATAAAATCAAAAAGAGCGTTATTCCGCTTAATCAACCTCACCGCACCGTTGACGATATCGATGAAGTGCCCGAGTTTTCTTCAATCGTTACCTCTACCTATTCAATGAGCGAAAACGATTGGAAAAAGATGAATATCATTTCTGCGGTTGTTCAGGGTTGCCACCATATGGGCATTCTGCAGTTTTTTGCGCTTTATCTTTATAACGAGGGTTTAAGCAGTTATAAAAACTTTTATTGCTCATTTATAGACCTGTTCTATACAAAGCCCGAAACCGTTGCAGGCAAGGCTCTGCACCGCATAGAAGCTTGTCTTGACGACGTGCTGAATGAAAAAGGCACTCTCAGTGTGAGCGATGAGAGATTCGGCAAAATTCTGTGGACTTTTGAAGAATATCTTTTTCTTTGCCTCACATACGAGGCGGATAAATTCTATGCTGAAGCAGAGAACTTCCTTAAAGGCTTCGGCATCGATGAAGATATATTCGCGGAGCTGATGCGTTTTCAGCGCGGCATAACAAAACATCCTTTTGTTTATGCCAATGATTTTGAGCTTTCATATGATTTTCTCGGTTATTTCAGAAAAATCATTGACGGCGAAAAGCCTGTTCTTGAGAAAAAACGTAACACCGTTACCGTTGATACCAAGCCCTATGATTCGTGGGAATCTTTTGCAAGGGTAGTTGCATGGTATAGCAGAAAAGACGGCAAAAGCACCCATTTCAGGGTGGCAAAAAGCAAATTCGAAACGGAGTAATTCATAAAATGGACAGAAAAAAGGTATATCTTGTTCAGATTAATGTAACCTACAGCAATACGATTGCATATCTGCCGTATGCTGCGGGTTGCCTTGCTGCATATGCCTGGAACGATAATGAGATTAAACAAAGCTATGAGCTTGCAGAAATTCCTTGCGTGCGCCATAAGCTTGATGAGTCTTTCAATAAAATTCAAGACCCTGCGGTTATCGGTTTTTCATGCTACGTGTGGAATATGGAATATAATCTGCGATTGGCAAAGCTGGTTAAAGAAAAATATCCCGATTGTACCGTTGTTTTCGGCGGTCATAACGTGCCGGATGACGTTTCTCTGCTTGAAAAGCATCCGTTTATTGACGTGCTTATGCATTCGGAGGGTGAGGAGCCGTTTGCTCTTCTTCTCAAAGCTCTTGACGGCAAGGGCTCTTTGGAAGATATACCCGATATTTCATTCAGAAACGGCGAAAAGCTCGTTACAACGCAGAAGAAACGCCTTTATGATATAACAAATTATCCGTCACCGTATACGGCAAAGGTTTTTGAGCCTGTTTTTGAAAAATATCCCGATATCACTTTTCACGCAACTCTTGAAACAAACAGAGGTTGCCCGTACGGATGCGCCTTTTGCGATTGGTGCTTCACAAAGAAGATAAGACTCTTTCCGATGGAAAGAATCAAAGGCGATATTGAATGGATAAGCGAACACAAAATTCCTTATTGCTATTGCGCGGATGCCAATTTCGGCATTGAAAAACGCGATATCGAAATTGCAAACCTCGTTCTTGAAGCCAACCGCAAAAACGGTTATCCGCAGGTGTTCAAGCCTTGCTATGCAAAAAACAGCGACGAAACTGTTTTTGAAATCGGCAAGATTCTCAATCACAGCGGCATCGATAAGGGTGTTACGCTTGCGTATCAGTCGCTTGATGAGCAGACTCTTGAAAATATCGGCAGAAAGAATCTGACCCTTGAGCATTATTCGGGCCTTACGGCAAAATATGCCGAGGAAAAAATTCCTACCTATACCGAGCTTATTCTCGGTCTGCCGGGTGAAACCTATGACAGCTTCTGCAACGGTCTTTGCCGTCTGCTTGAAAACGGTCAGCATAATTCGATGACGGTTTATACCTGCCAGGTCTATTGCAATGCGCCTATCGCAAGCAAAGAGATGGTTGATAAATATAAAATCCGTTGGGAGCGTCAGCCGCTTCACGGCATTCATTACCCTGCAAACTTTAACGGTGTGCAGGAATATTATGACGTTGTTGTTGAAACCAAGGATATGAGCAAAGAGATGTGGGTCAAGGCAAATATGTTTTCTGTTTGCCTGCAGAGCTTCCATCACCTCGGCCTTTTGCGCTGCTTCGCTCTTTATGCAAGAAAAGAGCTGGGCATAAGCTACTATGACTTCTATAACAGCCTGCTTGATTATATCTTCAGCGATGAGAGCAAGTACATTTATAAGCTTTTTGAAGAAATACGCTGGAAAACCGAGCACACGGAGGTGTCTGACTGGTGCTATCAGAAGGATATTTTCAGCAAAGTCGGCTGGTATTTTGAGGAGGGCATCTTCCTTGACCTGATTTATAACAGAGATGTTTTCTGGCAGGATATTATGCCGTTTATTGAAGGTCTCGGCATTGAAAAAGAGATTTTTGATGAAATGCTGAAATACCAGAAGGCGATTCTGCGCCTGCCGAACACGGAAACCGTTGAAATTGAAACGGCTTATGATTTTTACACTTATTTTCAGGGCATTTATGATGACGAATACAGGCCGCTTGAAAAGGTTGGCACAAAGCTGACCATTGAGCTTGAAAAGAAAATCAGCGATTGGGCGGAATATGCAAGAGAAATCATCTGGTTCGGCAAAAGACGCAGCGCAACCATTTGCACAAACGCAAGAGAAAATATTTCTGTTGAACATAAGCGATAAAGGCGGACACCAAGCGTCTGCTTTGTACAATATTATAAAAAGCTATTGCTTCTTTTTCAGAAATATGATACAACAAAAACAGACATAACGGCTGTTTTGTCTGATTTTTTTGCAGAAAAAAGGGGAAATAATGAGGAATTTATATCTGGTTCAGGCTTCAAATACATATGTCGGCAGAGGCTTCAAGGCGGCGTATTTGCCGTATGCAGTCGGTCTGCTTGCCGCTTATGCGTTTGAAGATGAAAACGTTAAAAAGGAATATGAGTTTAAGCGCTTCATATTCACAAGAGAAAAAACGGACGAGGCTGTGCAGAGCCTTGATAATCCTGCCGTTATGGGCTTTTCAAACTATGTGTGGAACACGCAGTATAACCTTGTGCTTGCAGAAAAGGTTAAAAAAGCTTATCCCGGCTGCGTAATAATTTTCGGCGGTCATAACGTGCCGCCGGATAATTCGTTTCTTGAAAAATATCCGTTCATTGATTTTCTGATTCACGGCGAGGGCGAGGAGGCGTTTAAGGCAATTTTGCTTGAGCTGTGCAAGGAAGAAAAGGATTTTTCAAAAATATCCAACATTTCTTACCGCATAAATGAAACCGAAAATGCAAAAACACCAACCGAAATCCTCTGCAAGCTTGATTATCCTTCGCCTTATCTTAACGGCTGGTTTGACAGCATTTTTGCCGAAAACCCCGATATGCAGCTTGACGCAATCCTTGAAACGTCAAGGGGCTGCCCCAATTCCTGCGCTTACTGTGACTGGGGCTGCAACAGCTCAAGAATCAGGTTTTTCCCGACTGAACGCATTCTTGCCGAAATCGACTGGATGAGCGAGCATAAGGTTAAATTCATCTGGGGCGCAGATTCAAACTTCGGTGCGGCGGAGAGAGATCTTGAAATTGTTGATTACCTTATTGATAAGCGTGAAAAGACGGGTTGCCCGGAAAGGCTGCGTATAAATTACGCCAAAGCAAACCCCAAGCGTGTTTTTGAAATCAGCTGCAAGCTTGAAAAATACGGTTTGAGCAAGGAGGGCGCAACGCTTTCGTTCCAGAGCCTTGACCCTGCAACGCTTGAAAACATCGGCAGAAAGAATATGAGCCTTGATAAGTTCAGCGAGCTTATTGCGCTTTACAGAAGAGAAGGAATCACCACTTATTCGGAGCTTATAACCGGTTTGCCGGGTGAAACCTATGAGAGCTTCTGCAAGGGCATAGGCAAGCTGCTTGATGCCGGTCAGCACAGGCTGATAACAACCTATAACTGCGAGCTTCTGCCCAATTCGCCTATGGCTCAGCCCGAATATATGCAAAAACACGGCATCAAAACCATTGAGGTTGAGTCAATTGTGGCTCACAGCGAGGTTGATAATGAGGTTAAGGAAAAAACCGTCTATATTATCGGCACA
>JAFXJO010000096.1 GCA_017532185.1 Clostridia bacterium
GCTTTTCCGATTATCGGCGGCGGCGACGTTTCGGGCGCATTGGTTATGCTTATGCACGAAAACGGCTCCTGCCCGACCCAGACCGAAACCAAACTTGCACAGATTGCCGCATCCTTCCTCGGCAAACAGATGGAAGAATAAAATCAATCCGCTGACAGAGTGTCGGCGGATTTTTTACTTGATTAATCCGTTGCAATACAGTATTATGTTTATATACTCTTTCCGAAAGGAGATTTTTATGACTAAACTTTCTTTGGGCAGAAAACTCGGCTACGGTGTTGGCGCAGTCGGACTTGACCTGAGCTACGGTATGTTTTATTCATACCTCTCTATTTATCTGACAGACGCTCTCGGCATCAGCCCTCTTTTTCTTCTCGTTCTCACGCCCCTTGCAAGAATATGGGACGGCATCAACGACCCGATGATGGGTATGATTGTTGACAAAACCAAAACAAAAATGGGCAAATACCGCCCCTGGATTCTTACAGGTGCAATTCTTAATGCGGTTGTGCTTTGCCTGCTTTTCAACGCCCCCGGCTTCTCTTCGGGTTCGGCAAGTCTGCTCGTTTATGCAGGTGTTCTCTACGTTCTCTGGGGTATGACAAACACCCTTGCCGATATCCCCTTCTGGTCGATGGTTCCCTCTTTCGCAACCGAAGAAAAAGACAGAAACCTTGTTTCAACAATTGCAAGAGCTTTCTCGGGATTGGGTCAGGGCATCATTTCAATCTTCACCCCCATTGCGGTTGCATATTTTGGCGGCGTTGCAGGCAGTAAGCTTGACGCAATGACACCCGACGCTCTCCGAACAGGTTTCGGCAAATGGTCTGTTATTGCTTCTGTTGGTCTTGTTCTTTTTGCGATTATCTGCGTTGTATCAACAAAAGAAAAAGCTGTTGCCGCAAGCAGCGAAAAATTCTCATTCAAAGCCGCTTTGAGCGTTATCAAGCAGAATGACCAGCTCCTTGTTTTTATGCTCTTTGCGATGATTTCAAACGCAGGTTTCTATATGACCTCGGGCATAAGCGGATATTATTTCAAATCCGTTCTCGGCGATATCACCCTGCAGTCAAAATTCAACCTTATGGGCACAATTGGTTCTGTGCTTGCAATTCTTGTTGTTCCCGTTTGCTCAAAGTTTATGAACAACCGTTCAATTTATAAGCTTTCGCTTTCAATGGCGGCAGCGGGCTACATAGGTATGGCAGTTATGGGTTATTGCGTTAAAGGCAACGTAACCGCCCTCGGTCTGTTCTATATCCTCACCTCTCTCGGCACAGGCAGTATGTTTGTTAACCAGACCGTAATGCTTGCAGACGTTGTTGACTACGGAGAATATAAGCTCGGCAAACGCAACCAGGCTCTTACCTTCTCGATGAAAGGCTTCCTGCAGAAAATGGCTTACACAATGCAGGCGATCATTATGTATGCAACCTTCAGCATCACAGGCTACGACGGTCTTGCTCAGGTTCACACAGAAACTGCAAAGAGCGCGATTTCGTTCCTTATGTTTATTGTTCCGCCCGTTATGATTATTGTTTCCCTCATCATCTTCTCAAGAAAATATAAGATTTACGGCGAATTCAAGCAGGAGGTTCTGCGCGCTGTAAGCGAAAAGGCATAAGTCAGAGCAATATTAAAAGGCTTGTATGGGTTAACCATACAAGCCTTTCGTTTTGTTCTGTTTTTATCTCAAACTCAGGTTGTTTCGAGATTATACTGATAGATAAGAGCTGCACCCTTTGAATCCGAACCCTTGACGCTTGCGTTTGCAAAGCTGCCGTCGGCTGAATTTGTGAAGCCGCAGATATAAACTGTTTTGCCGTTTGAGCAAACGCCTCTTGCATTATCAACAGCGCTGCCGCCGAATGACGAAACTGTCTGAAGGTCGCCGTAAGCGGAAATGATATATACAAACGAATCTGCTTCGCCGTAATTCTTAAGAGCAAAGTCTCTGTTTGTTGAGTTTGTGTAGCCTGAAAGAGCGAAGCCGCCGGGAACAGCCGTGATATCACTGATGACATCGTTCTGGAACCCGATAAGAGGTTTCATCCACTTCTGCTTGCCGTCTGCAGTAACTTTTATAACCATACCGTCAAACGTACCCTGATTGCCGCCGTTATAGATATCAGCAAACGTGCCTGAGTTCTTGCCGTCAGCGCCCGAAGCATACTGACCTGCGATAACACAGCCGTCGTTTGTTGCTATAACTGAATAGAGCTGAGTTCTGCCTGCGCCGTAATAGCAGTTTTTCCACTGGATGTTACCGTCTTTATTAAGCTTCATAAGGATGGTTGTTTCGAGACCACTCTTTGTTCCGGGGATATCAGCATATTCTGCAACCGTTTCAACCGTTGCATAAATGTCTCCGTTTGAAGCAACCGCTAAATTCTTAACTGATGAGTGAAGTTTAGATGAAATAGCGTTTTTCCACTGGATGTTGCCGTTTGCATCGCACTTTATAACAAATGCCTTATATGTTTCGCCTGTAAGTCCTGAAAAATCGCCGTCAGCCGAACCGCCTTTACCGCCGATAACGAAACCGCCGTCAGATGTGGGCGCAATGCCGTAAATCATATCTGAGCCGCTGCCGCCGACCATCTTTATGAATTTCTTTGTGCCGTCAGCAGAATACTTAATCATAATACCTTCAACCGTATTCTTGCACTTGAAGGTTGCGTCTGTTACGCCGTCAATTACGGTGCCGCTTGTGTAGCCGACTGCAATAATACTTCCGTCCTTAAGCACCGCAACGTTTTCAAGCTGACAGATTTTATTTGAATTGATTGTATCCTGCCATGCAACGCTGCCGTCTTTATTATACTTAACAACTACTGCGCCGAAGCCCTTTGACTTGCCGTCGCCGCCAATCGAAAGCTTTGCGCCGACAGCGATAATGCCGCCGTCATTCATCATAGCATTGTTGGTGAAAACGTAATGGTCATTTTCGTTGCCGTATGTTTTAAGCCAACCGGCTTTTGCAAGCTGAGTTTTGGGAAGAGTTGTGCCCATGGGAGCAACGTCACCGATTGTGGGCGGATTATATGAAGGAATTTCAACTCTGATGGTTGTTTTGTAGGAATCAGCATTGTTGTTTGGAGCCTTGGTGGGGGCTGCGGTTACAACCTTTGTTGCAGGAACACGCGAAACAAACTCTACCGCGCCGTTATCTTTTGTTACCATCTCAACCTTATTGTTTGCGGCAATCTGCTCAAGCCTTGAGATTTCTTTGGGAGTGAGGTTTGAGGGATCGTTAACGCTTGCCTGGTTGAAGATATCGTCAACAAGCGACGACGGAGCTTCTTCCGTATTTGTCTGATATATGTTGAGCTTACCGTTTTCTTCTTCAACTATGTAGCCCTTATCTTCTGCGTAATCCTTAACAGCTTCTTTCTGTGCCTCGTCAAGCTGATTTAAATTGGTATCTTTAAATTCCTCGCCGAGAGCACCGACAATGATATCGGCAAGCTCAACGCCTTCAATCAGAACCTTTGAATATGAAGGCTCTTCGGGACTCTGATGGACAATAGATGCGTTCTGGGGCAAACCCGTTGTTGTTTCGCCGTCTTTAGAATCACAGGCAACAAAAACGGATGCGATGAGAACTATGCACATAAGTATGCACAGAAAACCCGTGTTTTTATTTTTCATAGGAATCCTCCTTTGGTTTTTATAGAGCAAACACTCTGCATAATAGTATGCTATCATAAATAACTTTTAAAATCAACCGTTTTTCTTCCATATTATAAAAATTCATATTTGTTTAAAAATTTGTATTTATTTTGGTTCTGATTTGGTATATAATCAGATTATACTTTATGTTCAGGTGATTTTATGACGAAAAAAGAAAAAGCCCTGCTTGCTGTGCAGGCGCTCAAAACAAAATATCCCAACAGCCTTTGCTCCTTGAACGCTGATAATCCGCTTCAGCTCATCATAGCAACCCGTCTTTCGGCTCAATGCACCGATGCAAGGGTTAACCTTGTAACACCCGAACTTTTTGCAAAATACAAAACGGTTGAAGATTTTGCCGCGGCAGACGTTGCGGATATTGAAAAAATCGTTCATTCCTGCGGCTTTTTCAGAGCAAAAGCAAAAGATATCGTGGGAATGTGCCAAAAAATGATAAGCGATTTCGGCGGCGAAGTTCCCTCAACAATTGAGGATTTAACCTCTCTTCCGGGAGTCGGCAGAAAAACCGCCAACCTCATAATGGGCGACGTTTACGGCAAACCTGCCGTTGTTGCAGACACACATCTTATCAGAATCTCCAACCTGCTCGGTCTTGTTGCAACAAAAGACCCGTTCAAGGTTGAAATGCAGCTTAAAGAAATTCTTCCGCCCGAAGAAAGCAACGATTTTTGCCACCGCTGCGTTCTTCACGGCAGAGATACCTGCATCTCGGGCAGACCGAAATGCAGCGAATGCGAAATGAACGGCTTCTGCTCATTTGCTCAGTCACATAAGGGTTGATGCAAAAAATATTCCTCCGCTGATTGCCGCACCTGCGCAGGCGGCGGCACCCATATTAAGAGCAAGCTTCAATCTGCTTTTTCTGAGCCTTGCAGCAGGCGGAACGCTCGCACTTTGTGCGATTGCCGTTGCCCTCTCTTTCAGGTCCCCTTCACTGACGGCGGAATATTCGGGTTTTATGAAAAACAAAACCCTCTCAAAATATTCGCACTGCGTTTCCGTTATCTCCACAACCTGCCTGTTTATCCCCTTGATCATACCCCGTTCTCCTTTCAAAAACTGCAGACTTTTACGGGAGCAAAAAACAGTTTGTTCTGCTCTGCCGTTTTCTGCTTCACCTTGTTATTTTGGGCGGTTTTTATTGGGTTTATTCCTTTTAAACAATCGTAATACCGTCTGTTTCCGTCAATTTTTGCAGTTTTAAATGTAAAACGTTTTATACTTCTTGTATAATCCACGTTTTTCACAACAAATGTGGAAAACCGAGTGGAAAAGGTGGATAACCAACGTTAAAAACCCTGTTTTATCAACAGAACTGCGTGTGGAAAACTTTTATTTTTCTTTTTTTTCATATACTTTCGGTTGTACAATCTTTACAATTTGATGAAAAATGTCATAAATTTTTAGTCATTTCGATAGTGAAGTTTTAATAATATTACAAATTGGAGAATTTTTGCCATGGTAGATTACATAAAAAAATCCAATTGCATAACGCTTGAAAGAAACTGCTTTGATGCCGCCCTGAGCGTTGATTGCGGTCAGTCTTTCCGCTGGAAAAAAATAAACGAAACCGACGTTTCGGGCATCGCATTCGGCAAAGCACTTACTTTCCGTCAAACAGAAAAAGAAATCATATTTTTTGATACCGACGGTGAGGATTTTGAAAAAATCTGGGTACCGTATTTTGACCTTGAACGCGATTACGGCGCAATCTGCGAGAGCTTCAAAAGTGACTCTTATCTCGGCAAGGCTGTTACGGAATGCACAGGCATAAGAATTCTGAAGCAGGATTCCTGGGAAGCATTGTGCTCTTTTATTATTTCACAAAACAACAACATTCCCAGAATAAAAGGCATTGTTGAACGCCTTTGCGTTGCTCTCGGCGAGCCTCTGGGCAACGGGAATTATGCTTTTCCCTCTGCCGCAAAAATAGCAGAGGCGGGCATTGATGCTCTTGCTCCCCTGCGTGCAGGCTTCAGAGCAAAATACATCATCGATGCCGCCGAAAAGGTTGCTTCGGGAGAGGTTGATTTTGAAAAGATTTATGCTTCTCCGCTTGATGAAGGCAGAGACGAACTGATAAAAATCAAGGGAGTCGGAGAAAAGGTTGCGCAATGCGCTCTGCTTTACGGCTTCGGCAAGGTTGACGCATTTCCCGTTGACGTTTGGGTGAAACGCATTATGGCAGAGCTTTATCCCGACGGACTTCCCGAATGCACAAACGGCGTGCGCGGCATCGCCCAGCAATATCTTTTTCATTGGTACAGAACAAAATAAAAAAACAGGCTTGCTCAGGTAAACAACCTTTGCAAGCCTGTTCTGCTTTTCATCAGATATTTATAACAAAGCTCTCAATAAGTTTTGCCGCATTTGCCGCCGCCATAGGCAGGAATTCGCCGTAATCCATATGCGAGCTGCCGTCAGCACAGTCCGAAACAGCCCTCACAACGCCAAAAGGCACTCCGTTTGTGTAGCATACCTGCGCAATGCTTGCGCCTTCCATTTCGCAAACAACCGCATTGAAATTGCTCTTGATAAAATCTTTCTTCGCCGGGTCGGCAATAAACTGGTCGCCCGATGCAATAACACCGCGAAGAGCCTTTATTCCGTCAACGCTTTCAACGCTTTTTTCAAGGATTTCAACAACTTTCGGGTCGCAAGGCATATTGATAACGTTTATGCCCGAAATGAAGCCAACCGGGTCTCCGAGGGGCGACGTATCCATATCGTGCTGCACAAGGCTTTCTGCAACCGCAACGTCTCCGATTGCAAGCTTTTCGCTCAGACTGCCGCCGACGCCCGTGTTGATAATTCTTTCGGGAGCATATCTGAGAATCATCGTCTGCGCGCACATTGCCGCCGCAACCTTACCGATTCCGCAAACCGCGGTAACGATTTTTTTGCCGTGAAGCGTACCTGTTACGTATTCAACTCCGCTGATAACCTCGCTCTGCTTATCCTGCATGAGCGATTTTATTGTTTCGACCTCAATTTTCATTGCGCCGATAATACCTGTCATAAAAACACCTCCGTAGAAATTTATTTTATCACATACGCAAAGAAATGGCAAGCAGCATATTCAAAACTATATTTTTGTAATAAAATTATCTGTAATTGTTGCTTATTTCAGATAGCTGTGTTATTATTACAATATATATACTAAAATGGAGCATTTTGACGTGGAAAATATAATCATCATTGCAATGCTTGCGGCGGTAATAATTCTGCTTGTTATTCTGCTCGCAAAGCAATCAAAACAAAAATCCGATAATTCCGAGAAAAAAATCGAAGCTCTCGGTTCAGGGCTGAACGAGCTTTCAAAAGCAATCGGGGCTGAATTTGAACGTAATCGCCGCGAAACTCAGGCCAGCCAGCGCGATATGCGTCTTGAAACTGCACAAAGCCTCAATCAGATGAATGAGAAGCTTGAGAACCTGCGCGTTGATAACACAAAACAGAGCGCTGAGCTTTCAAAAGCTCTCGGCGATTCGCTCAACACAATCAGACTCAATAACCTTGAGCAGAACGAAAAACAAAGCCGCGCTCTGACCGATGCCGTTGATAAGATGCGCGAAAGCAACGAAAAAAAGCTTGAGCAAATGCGTCTGACGGTTGACGAAAAGCTGACCTCCACACTTTCTCAAAGGCTTGACAGCTCATTCAAAACCGTTTCGGACAGACTCGAAAACGTTTATAAATCTCTCGGCGAAATGAAGGAGCTTTCAAACGGAGTTACGGCAAACGTTGCTTCGCTCAACAGAGTTCTCACAAACGTCAAAGCAAGAGGCACCTGGGCGGAGGTTCAGCTCGGTGCGATACTTGACCAAACAATTCCCGGTATGTACGAAACAAACTTCGCCTGCAATCCCTCTTCAAAAGACAGAGTTGAGTTTGCGGTGCGCATTCCCTCGGGCGACGACAGCGAGAGAATAACCTATCTGCCCATCGACTCAAAATTCCCGATGGAAGATTATATCCGCCTTTGCGATGCCGCCGATTCTGCCGACGCAGATGCTCTTGCCGCCGCAAGAAAGGCTCTTGAAGCACGCATTTTAGGCGAAGCAAAAACCATCGCGAAATATATAAACGTTCCCACAACAACTCCCTTTGCAATAATGTATCTCGCAACCGAAGGTCTTTATGCCGAAATCGCATCCTCACGCAACGCGATAAGCGAAAGAATAAGAAGCGAATATAACATTATGATAGCAGGGCCTTCAACTATAACAGCTCTGCTCAATTCTCTTTCTCTCGGCTTCAGAGCCGTTGCCATCAACGAAAAAGCAAACGAGGTCCGTCTGCTTCTTGCCGCGGCAAAGGTTCAGTATGATAAATTCGGCGTCGTTCTCCATAAGGCAAAACAGAAAATCGATGAAGCGGGTAAATCTCTTGAAGAAGCTGATCACCGCAACGAAATTATCAGAAAGAAGCTTAAAAAGGTTGAAGAAATCGACGGCATGAATGCCGACGAAATATTAGGTTTGGAAGAAAATAATTCAGATATATAAGGAGGAATACTCAATGAAAGACCCCAAGGAAATTCTCGCTTTGATGAGCCTTGAAGAAAAGGCTGCAATCTGTGACGGCGAAAACTTCTGGAACCTCAAAGCAATGGAAAAATACGGCATCCCCTCAATCATGGTTTGCGACGGCCCTCACGGACTCCGCAAAAAGGATTACAGCAAAAAGGGTGACAGCCTGAGCAACAGCGTGCCTGCAATCAGCTACCCTACAGCGGCAACAACCGCTTGCTCATGGGACCCCGACCTTCTCTATGAAATGGGCGTTGCCCTCGGCAAAAAGTGCCTCAAGGAGCAGGTTGGCGTGCTTCTCGGCCCCGGTATCAATATGAAGCGTTCTCCCCTTTGCGGCAGAAACTTTGAATATTTCTCCGAAGACCCCATTCTTGCAGGCGAACTTGCCGCAAGCTTCATTAACGGCGTTCAGTCGATGGGTGTCGGCACTTCGCTCAAGCATTTCTGCGCAAACAGCCAGGAAACACGCAGAATGACCTGCGATTCCGTTGTTGACGAAAGAGCTCTGCGCGAAATCTATCTCACAGCGTTTGAAATTGCGGTTAAAAAGGCAAAGCCCTGGACCGTTATGAACTCATATAACAAAATCAACGGCGCTCACGGTTCCGAAAACAGACACACCCAGATTGAGATTCTCCGCGACGAATGGGGCTTTGACGGCGTTGTTGTAAGTGACTGGGGCGCAGTTAACAACAGAGTTCTCGGCTTCAAGAACGGTAACGACCTCGAAATGCCCTCATCATCAGGCTCAGGCGCAAAGAAAATCGTTGAAGCAGTAAAGAACGGTCAGCTCGACAAGGCAGTTCTTGACGAAAGAGCTCTCAATATGCTCAACCTCATCAAGAAGGCTGTTGACGGTTCAAAAGAAAACTACGAATATAACGATATCGATGACCAGCCTCTTGCAAGAAAGATTGCCGCACAGTCGATGGTTCTTCTCAAGAACGACGGCATTCTTCCTCTCAGAAAGGGCAGCAAAATCGCTGTTATCGGCGAACTTGCAAGAACTCCCAGATATCAGGGCGCAGGCTCATCACATATCAACCCCACAAAGCTTGATAATGCCCTTGACGAACTCATCGCTTCGGGCTTCAAGATTCAGTTTGCTCAGGGCTATGAGCTCAAAGCAAAGAAGGCAAAGAAAAACGCTGCTCACCTTGCAGAAGCAATCGAGCTTGCAAAGAATAACGAAAGAGTTGTTGTATTTGTTGGTCTTACCGACGAATACGAAGCTGAAGGTTTTGACAGAAGCATTATGTCTCTTCCCGATGCTCATAACAAGCTCATCGAAGAAATCCTCAAGGTTAACAAAAACGTTATCGTTGTTCTCGCAGGCGGTTCACCCGTTGAGCTTCCCTGGAACGACGGCGTTAACGCTCTTCTTCATTCATATCTCGGCGGTCAGGCTGGCGCAGGCGCAGTTGCAGATATCCTCTGCGGCGACGTTAACCCCAGCGGTAAGCTCCCCGAAACATATCCCATGTGCTATAACTGCACACCTGCAAAGAACAACTTCCCCGGCAACCCTGCTTCCGTTGAATACAGAGAAAGCGTTTATATCGGCTACAGATATTACGATAAGATTGAAAAGCAGGTTCGTTATCCCTTCGGCTTCGGTCTTTCATACACAACGTTCGAATACAGCAACATTCAGCTTGACAAGACCGAAATGGACGAAAACGACGTTCTCACCGTTTCATTCAGAGTTCAGAACACAGGCAAGGTTGCAGGCTACGAAACAGCTCAGCTCTACGTTGCAGATAAAGAGAGCACAATCTACAGACCCGTTAAGGAACTCAAGGGCTTCAAAAAGGTATGGCTTGAACCCGGCGAATGCAAAGAAATCAGCATTCAGCTTTCAAAGAGAGCATTTGCTTTCTATAACGTAAACATCAACGACTGGTGCGTTGAAAGCGGCGCATTCGATATTCTCGTTGGTTCTTCAAGCGCAGACATCAAGCTCAGCGCAACGGTTAACGTTTACGCTCCCGAGGTAAGCATTCCCGATTACTCACAGGTTGCACCTCTCTACTATACAGGTGAAGTTCAGAACGTTCCCGCAGAGCAGTTTGTTGCAGTTCTCGGCAGAGAGCTTCCTCCCTCTGATTATGACCCCAACAGAAAGCTCGGCATCGTTGACACGTTCGAAAGCTGCAGCCACACAAAGAACGGCAAGAGAATGTATAATCTTCTCAAGAAGCTCGTTCCCGCAGGCTTTGCTCAGGCAATTGCTCTGCAGACTCCTTTCCGCGATTTCATCAGCATGAGCGGCGGTGTTTTCAGCGAGCAGATGGCAGAGGGTCTTGTAAGACTCCTCAGCGGCGAAAAGGGCGGTATCCGTATGATTCTCAAGGGTATTCCCAAAGCAATCGCAGGCATCGGTCCTCTTCTTAAAAACATCTGATAACAGGAGAAAAAAGAATGAAAAACAGGAATACCTTTCGCAAGGTTATAAGTTTTATGCTTGTGCTTGCAATAATCTTTGTGAGCATTCCGTTCAGCGCAAGCGCAGAGCAAGCAACAATCAGATTCGGTGTTCTTTCCGATATCCATTATTTTGCTGATTCTCTCAAGAGCGACTGCGAAGAATATGATGAATGGCTCTACAACAAGCATAAGGAATATGATGACACAGACGCACTTCTTGACAACGCTCTCGACGGCATTCTGCGCAATGCCGTTGAGGACGGTGCAACATACATTCTTATCCCCGGCGATATGACAAAAGACGGCGAAAAGAAGAGCCACGAAGCTCTTGCCGAAAGACTTGCCGAGTTTGAAACAGAAACAGGCATTCAGGTTTTTGTTGTTCCCGGCAACCACGATATCAACAACTCAAAGGCAATAACCTTTGAAAACGGTTATGAAGAGCCTGCCGAAATGACTTCTCCCGAAGATTTCCGCGAGATTTATGCAGATTTCGGTTATGCCGACGCAGACAGCGTTTTTGTTCCCGAAGCAGGCAACAAAGGCGGTATGCTCTCTTATACCGAGGTGCTCGGCAACTATAAGCTCATCGCCATTGACAGCTGTATGTACAGCGAAGATAACGGCGCCGAGGGTGACGAGCATATGACCGACGGCAGAATCGGCGACGACCTGCTTGAATGGATTCTCGCTGAATGCGAGGACGCCAAAAAAAGAGGTCTCACGATTATCGGTATGCAGCACCACAACCTTATTCCTCATATGGCAATTGAAGAAGCCACCTTCTGGGCCTTCGTTGTTCAGGAATGGATTCAGATTGCGGAAGCCTATGCCAACGCAGGTATGCATTTTATGTTTACCGGTCATCTTCACACAAACGACGTTTCATCGCATATCTCCGATAGCGGCGAAATTATCTATGATATTCTCACACCCACTCTTACGGGTTACCCCAACTGCTACAAAATCGTTGATTTTGTTTCAGACGGCAGAAAAGTTGATTTCAGGATGAAAACTCTTGACATTGACGAATATCAGAACGTTATCGCGCCCGACGGCACTCCCTATGAAAAACCGTTCAAGCTCACCTATTCGTTTGAACGCACCTTCGGCAAGGACAGCGTTAAAGACCTGCTTGACGGAATTATCAAGCCGTTTATAACCGGTCTTTTTGAGGATATCTCCGCAGAAGGCGGTCTTATTAAATATCTTGCCGCAAGCGGTCTTGACCTTGAGCAGATAATCGTTGACGCCCTCGGCACAAACGGTCTCGCAATCGGCAACGTTGATATTCTCACGGTTAAAACAAACCTTATGGGTCTTATCAATGATATCGGTTCTCAGGTTGACAGCGTTTATATCAATCAGCCCGAGCTTACGCTTGAAAAAGTTGACACAATCCTTAATAAACTCCTTTCGTTTGAACTCAGCGATATGCCTGCAACTTATCTCAACGAAACACTCGGCTATGAGGTTGAGGGCGGCTGCACCGTAAGCCAGCTCGCAACAACGGTTATGCTCGCACATTACGGCGGCGATGAGGATATTGAAAACTTTGCCTACGTCAAAGATATTCTTGAAGGCTTTGACAGCGGCGTGCTCACAGAAAAGTTTTTCAATCTGCTTCTTGAGGTTGTTGTTGACGACCTTGTTAAAAACGAAATACTCGCAAATATCAACCTCAATCCCGGCGCACTTTTCCCGCCCAAAACCCTGTTTGCCGTTTTAGGCAAAATTCTTCAGGGTGCAACCGAAGCACTTCTCGGCGGAGATAACAGCCTTCTCAACCTTGTTGAGTCCGTTCTCGGTCTGCCCGTTGTGCCTGAAGAATATTCTTCACTCGACGCAATCATTGATAACCTTGCCGGCAAATATCTGACGTTCAGCCAGTTTGAATCCTGGGGTTACACAATCTCTTGGATGCTCGGCTCATTCTTCTATGATATCGACCCCGAAGAAAAGATGGACAGCAACGTAAACTTCATCTATAAGGGCCCTGTTGCGGTTAAAGCTACAAAAGAAAACTATCGCCTTCCCTCACAGATAGCCGTTACTCTCGGCGAAGATTCCGCAACCGAAGCAACCATCACTTGGCTCACAAAATACAGCCTGACCGCAACGGATATCGAGTTGATTCCCTATAGCGAGAATCCTGCTTTCACAGGCGCACCCACTTCCGATTCAAGAATCAACGCTTCGAAAAAAACCGTTATCAGAAGCTATCCCGGCGCAGATATCGGTCTCCTTCTTCCTATTCTGCCCTACGAATCGGAGTTTGTTTACCACACCGTAAAACTTACAGGTCTTGAGCCCGGCACAAAATACAGTTTCCGTGTTGGCGACGCTGAAAAAGGCTGGTGGAGCGATGCAGGCGTTATTCAGACTGCAGGCGGAGCAGACGAAGCCTTCAGTTTCATCTATGTGACCGACCCGCAGGCACAGCGCCCTGACCATTACGACAGATATGCGGAAACCGTTGAAACCGCCCACGCGCTCTATCCCGATGCAAGGTTTGTTGTTTCTGCAGGTGACCAGGTTGATATGGGCGGTAACAATAAGCATTGGAACTATTTCCTCAATTCAACCGACGAGTTCCTCAAAATGCCGTTTATGCCCACCACAGGCAACCACGAAAAGGACGGAGCAGTTATCACAGGTATCTTCGCCCTTCCCAACGTGCCTGAGCAAGACCTGGAATCCGGCGTCTTCTATTCATATGAATATAACGGCGTTCATTTCACCGTTCTCAACACAAACGACGATGAAGACGATAAGCTCAGCGACGCACAGATTGACTGGCTCACAAACGATATAAAGAACAGCAATGCGAAATTCAACATCGTTGTTCTTCATAAAGCGCCCTATTCCAACGGCTCACACTTTGAAGACGGCGACGTTGAAGGCTTCAGAAGCCAGCTCAGCGCTCTTCTGCCCTACCTCGGAGTTGACCTTGTTCTTCAGGGTCACGACCACGTTTATCTGCGCACCGACGTTCTCAACGGCAACGCCATTGTTCCCACAAAGAGCGAAACCGTAAGCTATAACGGTCAGGATTACGAGATGAAAATCAATCCCAAGGGAACAATATATTCCATCTGCGGCACATCGGGCGTTAAGGTTTATGATACCGTTGATGTTACGGCAACCGACGGCTCTTTCCCCAGAGCAGAAGCTATTGTTGAAAGCAAATATTCAATGTTCAGCGCAGTAACGGTTGACGGCAACAGACTCTATTATAACGCCTATCAGGTTGTTGACGGCGAAGCAGTCTGCGTTGACTCGTTTGCGATTGAAAGCACCGATACAGCAGCTCCCTCCGATAAGGTCGGCGCTCTTGACGATATGCTCACAAACTTCCTTGCAATGCTCAACATCAAGCTTGTCTGGAAGCCTCTCAACTTCATTCTCGGTCTTTTCGGCAAAATGCTTGCCCTCTTCGGAATGATGTGATTTAAATAAGATTTCCGCCCCGAAAAGCTTCGGGGCGGATTTTTTGTTTCAACCGCAAAAAGAGCCTTGAATATACCTTTGCCGGATGTTATAATGGTTTTGATTGGAGATGTTTAACTATGTTTCAGCAGTTGATTGAATATTTTAAAGAACGCAAGGTGCTTGTGCTCGGCTTTGGCAGAGAAGGCAGGTCAACCTATGATATCATCCGCCACAATCTTCCCGATAAGCACATCGGTATTGCCGATGTGCGCGAGGTTACGGTGCACGATGATAACGTAACTCTTCATTGCGGCGCAAACTATCTTGACGCAATAAAGGAATACGATACCGTTATCAAAACTCCGGGTATGTCTTTCAAAGACGTTGTTGTTCCCGAGGGAGTTGAAGTTACCTGCCAGACAGACCTGTTTCTGCGTTTTTCGGACTGTGTTTGCGTTGGCGTTACAGGCACAAAAGGCAAAACCACAACCTCAACCCTTATCTACGGTATGGTAAGGCAATCGGGCAAAAAAGCCTGCCTCATCGGCAACATCGGTGTGCCTGTGCTTGACAGCCTTGAAAACGAACAGGTTGACGTTGCGGTTATCGAAATGTCATCGCACCAGCTTGAATTCACAACCGCTTCGCCTCACGTTGCGGTTATGACCAATATTTATCCCGAACACCTTGACCACTATAACGGCTTTGGCGGTTACGTTGGTGCAAAGCTCAATATCATCCGCCACCAGACGGGCGGCGACTATTTTGTTTGCAATGCGGAACAGGATTTTGACCGTTATTTTGATTTTTCAAACTCCAAAACCTCAGTTATCAAGGTTGGACTTAACGGAAGCAAGGGTGACGAGGATATCATCGCCGCCGCAAGCGCAAACGAACGCCTTAAAGGCGCTCACAACAGGCAAAACGTCTGCGTTGCCGCAACCGTTGCCCGTTGCCTTGGCATAAGCGACAGCGATATCCTTAAGGCTGTTGAGAATTTTGCAGGCATCGAAAACAGAATGGAGCCTGTTGGCGAATACAGCGGAATCAAATTCTATAACGATTCAATTGCAACCATTCCTCACGCGGTTGAGTGCGCCATTGAAGCTATCGGCGACGTAGATACGCTGATTTTCGGAGGCATGGACAGAGGCATTGACTATTCGGGCTTCAAGCGTTTTCTGCAAAAATGCCGTGTACGCAATCTTATCGGTACACCCGATACGGGCATTGATATCTGCAATGCACTCATCGAAAGCGGTTGTCCGAAGAACATCGTGCTTGCACAGGACCTTGAAGAAGCGGTTGATGCCGCATTCAGATATACCGAAAAAGGCAAAAGCTGCCTGATGTCGCCTGCCGCATCAAGTTATAATGTATATAAGGATTTTGAAGATAAGGGCAACCATTACAAGCAGCTTATCAGAGAGCATAAATAAAGCAAAACCGTGTGCCGCATCAATGCCGCACACGGTTAATTTTTTATTGACAACGTTATTCAAAAGGAATATAATCACAATATAATAAGGGCCCGTAGCTCAGTTGGGAGAGCGTTCGGTTCGCATCCGAAAGGTCATGGGTTCGAATCCCACCGGGTCCACCAAAGAAAGCCACCACAGCTAAAACTGTGATGGCTTTTTGTTTTATTATTCTGTAAAAATGCCGATTTGCCGCAATTATCAATTAAAGTGCAGCCGCGATGCGAGCCATTGCTTCGTTTGCTTCTTTGGTAAGAGGCAGGAAGGGTCTTCTGCAGGGGCCGCAGTCGATACCAAGGTGAGTCATAATTGCCTTTTCGCAGGGAAGAACAGTATACTTGATCATTTCAGCAATGATTTCGTTGGCTTCTGTCTGGATTTCCTGAGCCTTCTCAATGTTGCCTGCTTTGAATTCGTTATAAATTCTGATGAACTTATCACCCATAAAGTTATATGTGCTGCCGATTGCACCGTCTGCACCCATTGCAAGACCGCCAAGGCACATTTCATCAAAGCCGTTGAAGATTGTAACGGGTCTGTCAATCTTCTGCTTGAACTGATGAAGAGTATAAAGGTCATTTGATGTGTGCTTGATACCCATATAGCGTTCATCCTTGAACATTTCAGCAGCATAATCTGCAGTGAAAGTTACACCGCTGCCGCCGGGGAAGTTATAAACAACCATGGGAATATTTACGCTTGAAACGATATCGTCATAATATTTTCTGATTGCGGGGAAAGAGAAGCCATAGTAAAGAGGAGCAACTGCCGAAACTGCATCATAACCGAGAGCTTCTGCGGTTTTTGCCATGCCGATTGCTTCGTCCGTTGAGATTGAACCGCAATGAGCAATAAGCGGAACCTTGTCGCCTGCCGCTTCCTTAACAATGCGGAAAACTTCCTTGCGCTCTTCTGCGGTCATAATAAGACCTTCGCCTGTGCTGCCGCCAACGTAAAAACCGTTGATGCCCTTTTCGAGGTTGAACTCAACAAGCTTTTTGAGAGAAGCTTCGTTGATTGAATAATCGTCCTTGAAGGGTGTAAGCAATGCTGTAAAAATACCGTTCATTTTATTCATCTCCAAAATAAAAATTATTCATATAAGGGATATTTGCGGCAGATTTCGTTAACGCCTTCTCTGATTTTTTCAACATTGTTTTCGAAATCGGTTGCGCAAAGATAAATGAATTCTGCGATTTTATCCATATCCTCTTCAACAAGACCTCTTGAAGTTGCGGCGGCTGTTCCGAGTCTTACGCCGCTTGTAACAAAGGGCTTCTCGGGGTCGTTGGGGATTGCATTTTTGTTTGCAGTAATGTAAACCTCGTCCATTCTGCGTTCAAGCTCTTTGCCCGTAATGCCGAGAGAACGAAGGTCAACAAGAATAAGGTGGTTATCGGTACCGCCCGAAACAAGGTTAACACCTCTTGACGTGAGACCCTTTGCAAGAGCTGCGCAGTTGGCGATAATCTGCTTCTGATATGCTTTGAATTCAGGCTTGAGAGCCTCACCAAAGCAAACTGCCTTGGCGGCGATAACGTGCATAAGAGGACCGCCCTGGTTGCCGGGAAAGATAGCCTTGTTGATTGCGGCTTCAAGCTCTGCTTTGCAGAGAATAAGACCGCCTCTGGGACCTCTGAGTGTTTTATGAGTTGTTGTTGTTACGATATCTGCATAGGGCACGGGTGAAGGATGAAGACCTGCGGCAACAAGACCTGCAATATGAGCCATATCAACCATAAAATATGCGCCGACTGCTTTTGCGATTTTTGAAATACGCTCAAAATCGATTGTTCTTGCATATGCGGATGCGCCTGCAACAATAAGCTTGGGCTGAACTTCATTTGCAGTTTTTTCAAGCTCATCGTAGTTGATGTAGCCGTCATCGCCTACGCCGTAGGGAACAAACTTATAAAGCTTGCCGCTTGCGTTAACGGGTGAACCGTGAGTGAGGTGACCGCCGTGAGCAAGGTTCATGCCCATAACAACGTCGCCGGGCTGAAGGATTGCGGAATAAGCCGCCATATTTGCCTGTGCGCCCGAGTGAGGCTGAACGTTTGCCGCTTCTGCACCAAAGAGTTCTTTTGCTCTGTCAATGGCAAGCTGCTCAACAACGTCAACGCATTCGCAACCGCCGTAATATCTTTTGCCGGGATAACCCTCGGCATATTTGTTTGTGAGAACGCTTCCCATTGCAGCCATAACTGCAGGTGAAACGATATTTTCTGAAGCGATAAGCTCAATGTTTCTTCTTTGTCTGCCAAGCTCGGCAGCCATTGCATCGCCTATCTCTTTGTCATATTTTGATACAAAGCTTATGGTGTCAAGGTAATCTGAAAACATTTAAAAATCCTCCCGAAAGCCATATTTATCTATTATAATAGAATGATACCACGAAAGCCGCGTATTTGTCAAACTGCATTATTAACAAAAAACACTTGTATTCTCGGTTTAAATAGGTTATACTGTATGGGAATATATTTAAGGAGATGGACCCATGGATCCTATTAAGGTTGATTTTTCAAAAAAAGACGGCAGCAGGAAAAACGATATCGTTGTTCCTCCCGAAAGAGCTGCGCTCAAAATTATCCTGAGCGTTCTCTGCTCAGCGGTTTTTGCAGGTCTGCTTTTCTATTTTATGCTTCCTGCAATTAACTTCAAGGCAATTGAGTTCTATATTTATCTTGCCGCAGTTGCAGTTTCTTACATCATTTTCAGCGCTGTTTTTTCAAACGCGTTGGCCAAGCCCGAATATATGCCCTACGTTAAAAAGCAGGCAAGAATTCCCGGCATCTTAATCGCTGCTCTGATTGTTGTTGTTGCGATAGGTTACCTTTTCTCCTGCCAGCTTTTCAGAGCAAAGGATTACAGCCGCATCATCACAGTTACCGAAGCTGATTTCAAGCAGGGCATCGAAAGCATCGAAGACCACGAATCCTTTGTTGAAGTTCCCCGTCTTGACGGCGATTCCGCAAACCAGATTGCAACCAGAGGTCTCGGCGACCTCGCAAAATTCGGTCTCGAATCACAGTTCAAGGTTTCAGAAGAAAATAACAACCAGATTAACCTTGACGGTAAGCCCACTCGCGTTGTTCCTCTTGAATATGATAATATCATCAAGTGGTTCTATAATACAAAAGCGGGTATCCCCGGTTACATCAAGATTGATATGTCCAGCATGGAACAGAAGCTTGTTAAGCTTGATGACGGCAAATATATCAGATATTCAACCGCAGAGCATTTCCAGTATAACCTCAAGCGTCATCTCCGCTTCAATTATCCCACCTATATGTTCGGCGACGCAACCTTTGAGGTTAAGGAACTCGGCAACGAAAAGTATCAGACCTATTGGGTATGCCCCATTCTCGATAAAACCATCGGTCTTTTCGGCGGCACAGACGTTAAGGGCATCATTCTCGTTGATGCCATAACAGGCGAATGCACCGAATATTCTATGGACGAAATCATCAAAAACACCGACCTTTCCTGGATTGACCGTGTTTATGATTCAGACCTCGTTGTTGAGCAGTATAACTATTACGGTAAATACCGCGACGGTTTCTTCAACTCCCTTCTCGGTCAGCAGGGCGTTGTTGCAACAACCGAAGGCTATAACTACATCGCTCAGAAAGGCGACGTTTGGATGTATACAGGCGTTACTTCCGTTACAGGCGATAACTCGCTCACCGGCTTCGTCCTTGTAAACCAGAGAACAAAAGAAACAAAGTTCTATGAGGTTGCAGGCGGTACCGAAAGCTCTGCCCAGAACTCAGCTCAGGGTCTTGTTAAGGACCTTCAGTATACCGCAACCTTCCCCATTCTTCTCAATATCGGCGGCGAGCCCACTTACTTTATGTCTCTCAAGGACGAAAACAACATCGTTCAGCAGTGCGCTCTCGTTAACGTTCGTCAGTATAACAGCATCAGCGCAAACAACAAAGACCTCGCAGAATGCCTTAATATCTACATTGACGAACTCAAAAAAGCCAAGGTTGAGGTTGACTTTGACTCCGAAAGCCTTGTTAATCCCAACACTCCCTCAACCGATAACAGCCCCGAAGCAACTCCCGTTCCCGGCGTTATCACCGATATCCGAACCGCAGATAAGGACGGCAATACCTACTATTATATTAAGCTTGATTCAAACGCAGCTTACTTCTCCATTGCCGTAAAAGATAACGAAAACGTTGTTCTCCTCAACAAGGGTGACAAGGTAACGGTTTATTACGAAGGCAATGCCGAAGGCGATATCGTTGCAGCAAAATCAATTGAAACTGCCGTTGCCGAAGAGGCAGCGCCCGAAGCTCCCGCCAACCCTGCAGAATAAAACCAGAAGCCGCTTCTTGATATGAAGCGGCTTTGTTAAACTTTCTTTCGCGAAAGGACAATTATGGAATATTACGAAAACAAACAGGAACCCGAAAAAGCGGTGCTCATAGCCGTTGATACGGGTGATTATAACTGCGAAACCTCTCTTGATGAGCTTGAAGAGCTTGCCGCAACGGCAGGCGCACAGGTCATCGGCAGAATGTGGCAGAAAAGGGATAAGCCCGATTCCGCAACCTTTCTCGGCAGCGGCAGAATTGAAGAGCTTGCCGAATTCTGCGAAAATAACGAGGTAGACCTTGTTATTGCCGACAGCGAGCTTTCGCCCGCACAGCTTCGCAACATCGAAAAAGAGGTTGACACAAGAGTTGTTGACAGAACAACCCTCATTCTCGATATCTTTGCCGACAGAGCAAGAAGCAACGAAGGTAAGCTCCAGGTCGAGCTTGCCCAGCTCAAATATTCTCTGCCCAGGCTTACGGGTAAGGGTATTCAGCTTTCGAGACTCGGCGGCGGTATCGGCACAAGAGGTCCCGGCGAAACAAAGCTCGAAACCGACAGACGCCATATCAGGCGCAGGGTAAAATCTCTTGAAGAAGAGCTTGAATCGCTTGAAAAGCGCAGAGGTCTTGCAAGAGCAAGACGCGAAAAAGACGGCGTTGAAACCGTTGTTATCGTTGGCTACACAAACGCAGGCAAATCCACGCTTATGAACACTCTCACCGAAGCGGGTGTGCTTGCGCAGGATAAACTCTTTGCAACCCTTGACCCCACTTCACGCGCTTTGACTCTGCCCGACGGCAGAAAGGTTATGCTTATCGATACGGTAGGATTTATCCGCCGTTTGCCTCACAACCTTGTTGAGGCTTTCAAATCAACACTTGAAGAAGCGGTCTGCGCAAAGGTTATTCTCAACGTCTGCGACGCTTCCGACCCAGAATGCGCAGAGCATCTTGAAGTCACAAACGAGCTTCTTGACGAGCTTGGCTGCAGCGGCAAGCCGACCATTCCCGTTTTTAACAAATGCGACCTTGCCGAAGCAAACGTTTATCTTTTCAACGAGCCGAATGCCGTAAGAATATCAGCGCTCGAAAAAACAGGGCTTGACGAATTGCTCGATGCAATCTCAAAAGCTTTGCCGCCCACAAGAGCAAAAGTTAAAATGCTCATCCCCTATTCCGACGGTGCGGCAGGCGCGGTTTTGCGCAAAGACGGCGTTATTCAGTTTGAAGAATACCGTGCTGACGGTCTCTATCTTGAACTGATTGCAGACGTAAATCTCGTTGACAGATATAAGGATTACTGCGTAACTTAACAGATTGTTAAAATTATGCTTGTTGACAAACGGCAGACCTTAGGTTATAATGTTGCCGTAAACTCCCGTTTTCAGGAGTAAATTAATATTAAAGGGGGATATTTCAAATGGAAATTAACACACAGGGCATTCAGGAGCTTATCCTTGCCGCGGCAAATGCACTTGCAAACCTCGACCTCAAGACTCTTGATTTTGACTGGCTCGCAGAGCTTCTCACAAAGTACAGCGATATCTGGAACCCCATCTGGGCTGCAGTTAACGTGTTCCTTGAGAACTGGTTCGGTTTCTAAGAAACAAATTAAGCAGGAACGGAAATTCCGTTCCTGCTTTTCTTTTTTACCGTTAAAGAACAACCGTAAAAAGCGCGCCGCCGTCGGAAGCGTTTTCAACCGTTATTTCGCCGCCGCAAAGGGCAAGAATGTTTTTCGTAAGCGAAAGCCCGAGTCCGTTACCTTCCGCCTTGTGGGAGCTGTCGCTCTGATAGAATTTATTGAAAATTCGTGTTTTTTCTTCGTCATTGATACCCTGTCCGTCATCTTCAATGGTAAAAACCGTTTTGCCGCGAATTTTTTTTAGAGATATCTTAACCAAGCCGCCGTCAGGACTGAATTTGACCGCATTATCGATAAGATTATTCCAGACGTGAAAAATCAGCCCCTTATCGCCCGTATACTCAATATCATCCATATCAACGTCAAACTCAATGTTTTTGGCGCTCCATCGGGGTTCAAGCATCAGAATTGCCTGCCGTATCTGTTCATCCAGACGGTAGGTTGTTTTTTTAGCCTGAATAGCTTTGTTATCAACCTTTGAAAGAAGCAAAACGTTGCCCACCAGCTCAGAAAGACGCTTTGTGTTTGAGAGAATTTTCTCAATATATTCAGCTTCGCTTTCAGGGTCATCGCAATCCTGCAAAAGCGTTGCATAGCCTTCGATTGCGGTTATCGGGGTTTTGATTTCATGCGAAACGTTTGAAACAAAATCCGTCTGCAGAGTTTCGGTTGCGTTAAGCTCGCCGACCATAAGGTTGAAATTCGTATAAATATCTTGGATACCCTCAAGCCTGCTCTCGGTTTCAATCTGCGTTTCAAAATCTCCCTCAGCAACGTTTTTCATTGCAGAGCTGAGCTTTGTCAGCGGCGTGATAACGATTTTTGAAGCAAACGACATAACAACCGCACCTGCAACGATACTCACGAAAGTTATCCAGAGCAGGTTGGGCATACTTATCTGAACGTTAAAGAAATATTTGACCAGAGCCGCAAGAATCAACTCAAGCGGAACAGTTATGCCGAAGCCCACAAAAACGCAGGATAAAAAGTAAGTCCAAAGCTTGCGCTTGTTTTTGTTTTTGCTTTTCTTCATGCCTTTTCCACCTTGTAGCCGACGCCGCGCATCGTTACTATTCTGAAATCGCTGTTTTCTTTGAATCTGTCTCGCAGTCTGCCGATATGCACGTCAACCGTGTGGGTATCCGTAACGGAATCATAACCCCAGATTTCATCCATAAGCTGTTGACGGGTAAAGATTTTGCCCGGGAACGAAGCCATTTTATAGAGAAGCATAAACTCCTTCTGCGGCAGAATCATATTCTCGCCGCCGCTGCTGACGGTCAGCGAATCGCACTCCATAACGGTTGAACCGATGGTGAGCCTGCGCTCATTCATCATCTGCGCTCTGCGAAGAAGCGAGCCGACGCGGAGCACCATCTCGTTAACGTTGACGGGCTTTATCATATAATCGTCCATACCCGAGAGAAAGCCGAGACGCATATCGTCAAATGCATCTTTGGCTGTGATGGTCAGCACAGGAATGTTGTTTCCCGATTCGCGCAGGGAACGCACAAGCTCGTAGCCATCCATAACGGGCATCATAATATCTGAAATTATAAGGTCGTGATAGCTCTCATCAAGAGCATCGAGCGCTTCTTTACCGTTCGAAACACCCGTAACCGCAAAGCCGTTTTTGATGAGCACGTGCCTGAAAAGGTCGCGGAGCTCCGTATCATCCTCGGCGATAAGAATTTTAAACATTTAATCATCCTCCGGTTTTGGTAATATTATTTTACACCATAGCCGCAGATAAATCAACCTTGTTGACAAACCTCGGCAAATGTTTTATATTTCTATTATAAAAAGAAAGTGGGGTGTGGCCGATGCTTGATTTGAGCAACGTTTGGCCCGAATGGCAAGCGGTTGAACTGCTTGGCGAAGGCTCTTTCGGCAAGGTTTACAGGTGCGTCAGAGAAGAATACGGAATGAAATTCGAAAGCGCCGTTAAGGTTATCTCTCTCCCTTCAAGCAGGGCGGAGGTTGACAGCTTTTTTGCCGAGGGTATGAGCGAGGAGCAAATCAAAACGTTTTATGCCGAAATCGTTGAAGATTTTGCAAGCGAAATAAAAATGCTCTTTTTGCTTAAAGGTGCGCCTAACATCGTTGCGGTTGAAAATTATAAAATCGTTGAACGCAAAAACGAAATCGGCTGGGATATCTATATCCTTATGGAATATCTTGAGAGCTTTGCAAAATATTCGCACGGCAAAAACCTCACCGAGGCGGATATCAAGGCGCTTGCTCTCGATATGTGCACCGCGCTGAAAAGCTGCGGAAAATATAACGTTATTCACAGAGACATAAAACCCGGCAACATTTTCATTGACCGTTTCGGCTCGTTCAAGCTGGGCGATTTCAGCATCGCAAGACAGCTTGAGGGCACAATGGATTTTATGAGCAAAAAAGGCACCTTCGGCTATATGGCACCCGAGGTTTTCAGGGGCGAAAGCTACGATTTCAGGGTGGATATCTATTCGCTCGGCAGAGTGCTTTATAAGCTTCTCAACCGTAATAAGGAGCCTTTCATCGACGTCAACAAGGAGTTTGTGAGCTTCAAGGACAGAAACGAATCTCTTGAAAGAATAAGAAAAGGCGAAAAACTGCCTGCACCCGTTGACGCAAGCCCTGCAATGGCGGCGGTTATTCTCAAAGCCTGCGAATATAACGCCTCGGACAGATTTGCAAGCGTTGAAGAATTCAAGGCGGCTCTCGAATCGGTTCCCGCAGTTACGGAAGAACCCACGGTTGCGGCTCAGGATTATTTTGAAAAGACCGTTGCCGCAAGAGAAATTGAACTGCCTGCACCTGTTCCCGTTGAAGCGGACTGCGATGACGAAACCGTTGTTATCGCACCCGTTTCCGAAGAAGCAACCGAGCTTCTTGAAGCGGAAGAAACAGCAATATTGCCCGATGAAGACGAAACTGTTTTGGCTCCTGCCGACCCCGATGCAACAATGCTCGCAGACGCAGACTATGATGAACCAACCGTTATGGCGGAGAAGGACGAACTTCCGACAGACAAAGAAAGCAAAAACAAGAAGAAAAAGATTGTTATTTTCTTAATCCTCGGCATTGTTGCGGTTGCAGCGATAGTCCTCGGTATACTTTTCAACAAGGGAGTGTTAGGCTCTTCCAACCAAAATCCGCCTCCTGCTGAATCCGAGGCAGAATCAGCTCAATATCATTACACTACCGCAAAAGAACTTATAGAATCGGGTGACTATGCCGGAGCCTACAGCCATCTTGTTCAGTGTCTCGGATATGAAGATACAAACGAAATGATTGAGAATTTTGTTTACGGAAAACGTACGAGTATCAGTTTCTCATATGATAACGGCGTTGAAACGCAAAGTGATTATTATGAACAACATCTCGATGAATACGGCAACGTAACCTTTATTGATTGGGGCGATTCCTTAAGCTATTTTGAAAATTCTTACGATGAAAACGGCAATTTAATTTCAACCATTTCCGATGGCGGAAGTCGGACTGATTATATAAGATATAGTGACGGCTCTTTAGCTGAAGAAACCGGTTATAACAGCAACGGTAATATTTCTTATAATATCAAGTATGATGAATTTGGCTGTGAGATATATCATCTTTCAACCGATATAGACGGTTTTATCGAGTCAGAAAATTCGTATACATATGAGCGCGATGCCAACGGCAATATTACTACGGAAACTTGTTATGATTTAACAACAGATGAGAATTTCAGATACGTCTATGAATATGATAATAACGGCAATATGGTGCTTGAAACCAGGTATGAGAACAATATCATTGCTTACAGATTTGAATACGATAATAACGGTAACGAAACACTTGAAATCTATTATGATGATAACGGCGAATGGCATGGTGAGAATGAATATAAATATGACGAATACGGTAATTGCATATACATAAAACAAGCTGCGTTTCAAAGTGAAACTTATGAGACTTTGTTCGATAATGTATATGACAACCGAGGAAACCTTATAAGCAGGTCATATACACGTCAAATATACAATTATGATATTGTTGAAGACAGCGAAAAGGTTGAATACGTGTATAACGAATACGGTTATGTTACTCAAGTAACATATTATGAATACGGTGAATATACTTCTAAAGATGTATTTGAATATGAATTCACAGATACTTCTTGTGTGGAAACTTGTGTTAGCTATGATGAAAACGGAAATATTTACCGTAAGCGTATATATACACGTTCTGACCCTGTCGGATATTCAGAGCCGTCTTAAACCCAAAAACACCTATATAAAAACCGCCGCGGATACCGCGGCGGTAATTTTTATTCTGTCTGAAATTAATCAATACCTGTTTCTGACTCTTTCAGCAAAGGCGGTCAGACCGTCAAGGTGCAGTCTTGTGCCGTCATCAAGCACCGCATCGCCATAGAATTTGCCGAAAACCTGATGGCTGTCCTGGCTGATTATGCCTGCGCTGTAAATGTTTCTGTTATCGTAAATCGGCTGAAATCTCATATCAAATCTGCCGTCGGAGCTGAGAATATGCCACGGCTGCATAATATTTTTCGGAATATCAAACAGAATGCGGTCAAGCTTGTGGCACTTGCCGTCATAAAAAATCATATTCTCGCTTGCGGCGGTGGTGTTGCCGAAGCCGTAGCCTATATTGAAGCCGAAAAGCTTGCCGTCAATCACGCCGTTGCCCGAGCTCCAATACCAGGTGTTATCATAAGTCCAGACTCCTCTGCCCCAATCAAGCGTTGCAAAATCCTTATCAGGGTTAAAAACGTGAACGTTACCGTCAAAATTAACGTAGCCCTCAGCAGGCAGACAGTTGATTTTCTGGTTATAATAAAACGCTTTTTTATCGTCTTCCCAGGGTGTGGCAATAACCATCGTGTCTCCGCTGTAGTTATGCAGAAAAATATCAAAATCCAGTTCACCGTGAATCGGGCATTTTTTATAGTGACCCGTAAGGCGTCTGCCGCCGTTTTCGTGAGTGATTGAAACAGAGCAGAACTTTTTGTTGACGGTAATATCACCTTCGGAGCTGTCTGTAGGCATATTCATTTTGCCCATAGGTACAGGTATGGGAGTTATATAAGAATGCTTTTTGCCCTTGTTGAGGTCATAGAAGTTGGCATTGCAAAGACCCATATAGCGGCTGTCTGCAACGGTGAGCGAAAAGGCATAGCCGTTGCTGTCAACAATGCCGTAATAATCCCACTCCTTGATTCTGATTTTATCCGCTTTTATATCAAGAGGGTTATATTCCATTATCAGCTTTGTTGCCCAGCCCGCCTCAAGCAAAGAGCCGTCTGCGCCGAGAAGCTTATGCGGTTTTTTGATTCTGTGATTCATTGAACAACCTCAACCCTGAAAAATGCAGGCAAGCGGAAGCACTTACCATAATAAAATTCATTATATTATGCCATTTTCAACCAAGCTTCAACTCAAGTTCAACAATTGTTGAAAAAAGGCGCGTATAACAAAATGACCTGCATCGAAAATCAGCCGATGCAGGTCGCTATGTTTTCAGTTTGAAAGTTTTGCAGTCTGACGCTGAGCCATAACGAGCTTTGCGTAGATTCCGTTTTGCACAAGCAATTCTCTGTGCGTGCCAACCTCTGCAATCTTACCTTTTTCAATAACCACAAGACGGTCAGCGTTGCGCAGGGTTGAAAGTCTGTGGGCAATGGCAAAGGTTGTTCTGCCTTTAACAAGCTTCGAAAGAGCATCCTGAATCAGACTCTCGGTTTCAGGGTCGAGGGCCGAAGTTGCTTCGTCAAGAATAAGAATCTCAGGATTTCGCAAAACAGCTCGGGCAATTGAAATTCTCTGCCTTTCGCCGCCCGAAAGGTTATGGCCGTTTTCGCCAACGATGGTGTTATAGCCATCGGGCAGCTTCATAATAAATTCGTGAGCGTTTGCCGCTTTTGCCGCCGCAATAACCTCGCTCGGCTCCGCTGTGCGGCGCGCATAAGCAATGTTATCGTAAATAGTACCTGCAAAAAGGAAGGTTTCCTGAAAAACAACGCCCACTTTTTCTCTGTAATCACTCTGGCGCATCTGCTTTACGTCATTGCCGCCAACGGTGATGCTGCCTGCATCGGTATCATAAAGACGCATAATGAGGTTTATGAGAGTTGATTTGCCTGCGCCCGAATGACCGACCAGACCAATCATCTCGCCCTGTTTTACCGTCAGATTGATATCCTTGAGTACGGGCTCGTAAGCTTTATATCCGAAGCGCACGTCGCTGAACACCATATCACCCGAAAGCGTTGCTTCAACGGGCATTTCGGTATCTTCAACGCTCTGTTTCTCATCAACAACCTCAAAAATCTTGATAAGGCTTGTTGCAACTTCGCCGAGCCTTCGGGGCAGAGTTGATATCCAGCGCAAAGGCTGATAGATATAGGCAAGGAAAAGCGTGAATTCAAGCAGCTCGCCAACGGTGATTTTGCCGCTGATTGCCATTCTGCCGCCGAAATAGAGCACAAGAAATTCGCCTATACCCATAAAGAACGACAGGAACGGAAAAACTCTTGCCCAGAGCTGTTCATTGCTTGCCGAAATCTGTGCAAGACGAAGACAGATACGGTCAAACTTTTTAATTTCTCTTTCTTCGCTGCCGAAGGTTTTAACAACTCGTATTCCTCTGACGATATCGTGAAGTACGGAGTTTGACCTCGAATTACATCTCCACTGTTTTTCATAGCGGATGTGAATAAACTTCCAGAATCCTCTGATGGCAAGAATAACAAGAGGCACGGGGATAAACACAAGCAAGGTCAGTATCGGGCTTATATTAAGAAGAATAATCAGGATAACGATAAACATTATCAGCTTTTCGATGGCATACATACCGTGCTCCGTAACAAAGCGGCGCACAACTTCCGTATCCTTTGTGACTCTTTTCATAAGGTCGCCCGAAGTTTTCTTGGACATCGATGAAAGCGAGAGTCTTTGCACCTTATCATAAACAAGAACACGTAAATCGTTTGAAAAACGCGAACTGATTCTGTTTGTTCTTCTCAGCGACAGGATAGAAAAAACTCTGCCGGCTATCTGCGTGAACGCCATAAGAAGCACAAGCAGAATAATACCTTTTATTTTTTCATTCAATGAAAGCGACGTGTTTGCGAGATAAGAATCAAGCATCTTTGCGTTAAGCATCGGCAACGTTGCTCCAAGTGCCGTTGAGATTGAAAGCAGAATTCCCGAAACCGCAAGCCCCGGAAGATAAGGCTTTGCCAAAGCATATGCGCGCTTGATGATATAGCTCTTTTCAACACAGAAAAGGCACACGTCAATGCCCTTGGGATAATGCTTGCCGCATTTGGGGCATACTCTGAAATCCTCGCGCGAAAGCTCGGTTTCTTCGCCTGTTTTTATATAGTGGTTAACAACCTTGCAGAATTCGCCTATTTCGTTTGCCTGTGAAAGAGAGAAACGGCAAACGGAAACGGAATTTTCCATTTCCGCACTTGCATCTTTCTGAACAAGTTCGAGACAGCCGCAGCCAACGTATGAACGCTGCAGAAGCTCTTCAATTCCGTCAAGGTTATGGCTGAAAACGGTTTCACCGTTGCAAACGGCATAAACGGAGCCGTTTTCGAATATCAGCTCGCCGTCGCATAAATTGCCGTCTGCGGTCAGGTCAAACCGCACTTTGTTTTGCATAAAATTCACCCCTTTTCGGTATGTGAAATCATAAATTAATAAAGATAGGGTTCAAGTTTGCGGCGGCTCTTTGCTTCGATTGAATCAAAATCCGTTATCCTGTAACGGTTGCCGTCGATATCCGTAACGTCAATCGCATTGCCGTGCTGGCGGATGCTTTTGGTGATATCCTTGACCGCAAACGATTTTTTTGTTTCGCCGATAATAACATCAAAATAAAAATGACCCATTTTCTCTTTGATGGATTCGATTTTGCCGATTACGGGGCAATAATAGCGCTGTGAAAGCTCGCTGTTGATGAGTTTCTGCTGCTCCTGCGAAAAATCGGCAATCTTTTCAATTATGCCGAGCTCGTTTTTCTCGATATCCGAAATGCAGATATATTCATCGGGCAGAGTAAGCGGCAAAGAACGGGTCAGAATAACTCTTTTATATTCTTTGCCGTCAATTTCAGCGGCAAGAAAACCGTTTGAATTGAGCGAAAAAACGCATTTTTCGGGCGAAACATATTCTGTTTTAAGGGTTTCGGGAGATATCGTGTTTGAACTCATAATTATTCCTCCTCCTCTTCGGTTTCACCTGTGCCGATGCCGATTGTTTTGAGGGCTTCGGCCTGAATCTTATATTGCTTATAGAATTCACCCTTCTGCTTGAGAAGCTCCTGATAAGTTCCGTATTCGATGATTTTGCCCTCATCGATAACCGCAAGATAATCCGAATCGCGCAGAGTTGAAAGTCTGTGAGCAATGGCAAGAGTTGTTCTGCCTGCCTTGAGCTTTGTGAGCGAATTCTGAATGTTACGCTCGGTTTCGGTATCCATTGCGGCGGTTGCTTCGTCAAGAATGAGGATTTTGGGGTTCTGGATTATTGTTCGGGCGATTGAAATTCTCTGCCTTTCGCCGCCCGAAAGCTTCTGTCCGCCTGCGCCGACTCTTGTTTCGTAAGCATCGGGCAACTTCATAATAAAATCGTGAGCCGACGCCGCCTTTGCCGCGGCAATAACCTCGCTCATTGTTGCATCAGGCTTTGCGTAGCGGATATTATCGGCAATTGTGCCGATGAAAAGATAAATATCCTGCGAAACAAGACCGATATTACGTCGAAGCTCCGTGAGCTTAAGGTCGCGCACGTCAATGCCGTCGATTTTAACGTAACCTTCCTTCGCGTCATAAAGTCTGGCAATGAGGTTGGCGATTGTTGTTTTGCCTGCGCCCGTTTTGCCGACTATTCCGAGCATATCGCCTGCCTTAACGTTAAGGCTGAGCTTTCTGATAATGGGTCTTGCAGGCTCATATTCAAATTCGAGCTCGTGAATTTCTATATCACCGCGAAGGTTATCAAAGCTCACGGCGTTTTCTTTTTCAACAATATCAGGCTCAGCATCGCAGATTTCAAAAACTCTCTGTGCCGAGTCTGCGCATCTTGACCACCAGTTTGATACCCATGAAAGAAAATCAAACGGTCCGCGGAGCATTTCAAGATAAACAATATATGTGAGCAGAGTGCCTGCGGTCATTTCACCCTTTGCAACAAGCACGCCGCCAACACCGAGCACAACGGTTGTAAGCAGAAGAATGAACACCTCAAGAATCGGGAAAACCGTTGCTTCCGAAACAGTAAGCTTCATTTCGGAATTCATAAGGTCCTCGCTCACCTTGTTGAAGCGGTCATATTCATCGTTTTCTTTTGCAAAAGCCTTGATGACGCGCTGACCGTTGATATTATCGCTGACCATTGCCGATACTCTTGCACCGAAAAGCCAGTTTCTGTGGTGCAAACGTCTGAAAAACTTATCGCCAAGAATAAGCGACGTGAGAATAAGCGGCAGGGCAAGAATAACAATCAGCGAAAGCTTCCAGCTCATAACAAACATCAGAATCAGAACGCCGATGATGGTTGCTGTGTCAATGATAACGCTTGGCACACCGTCAACAAAGAACCAATAAATATTGTTTGAATCGCTAACAACTCTTTCCATCAGCGAGCCTGTTTGCTTTGATGAATAGAAGCCTACCGAAAGGCGTTGCATCGCCTTGAAAATCTTGACTCTTATATCATAGATAACCTTGGGCATAATTCCGCCTGTAAGATACTGCTGAATCACGGTCAGCAGAGTGTTAAGCAGTTTGACACCGAAAACCGAGAGAACAAGCACGCCCAGAGCCTTGAGAAGCTCTGCGGCAGGCAGACCGTTCGGATTGGCAAGGATATCGTCAAACAGCGCACGTGTACTCACCTGCGGAATAGATACCGTCACCGCGGAACCGAGAAGCATAATCGCGATGATGGAAACTATCTGCGGAATATAGCCGCCGAAAAACTTGAAAAGACGAACCGCAACGGCTGAATTCTTGCCGCACTTTTTGCAGAAGTCCTTTCCGTCGGGACAAGGCTTACCGCATTTTTTGCATTTCTTCTCTTCGGGCTCCGCCGACGAAGGAATTTCCTCTTCGCCTTTTTCTTTGAAAGAATTGAACGCCTTGGTCAGATTATCAAACTGACCCAGCTTACCGACTGAAAAACGCACAACGCTTCTCTGTTCGCCGTTTTTGACCGCAACAAGTCTGCCCGTTGAAACGTAACGTTCCGTTTCGAGCGAATCAATGTCCTCAATGGGGGTTGCGATAATCTCTTCGACTGTAAATTCAGGCTCAACGCGCTTTTTGCGCTTTGATTTCACAAGCTCTTCCTTGCCGTAAGCAACGTAAAAGCCCTTTTCATCAAAGCTGAGCCACGCGCTGCGGTAGCAGGCATCGTTATCCATATCGCCCGTGCAGCAGAAAATCAGGTTTTTTGTGTCAAGACCCGCTTCCTCAAGCTTTTTGAGCAAAGGCTCGGGAAACTTATGCTTATTTTTCTTGCCGTGAAGCTCTTTGGATTTTTTCTCTTTCTTTCCCATTTTTTCACCTCTTTCATGTGTGATAATATATAAAGTGACTGAGAGCAAAATAAAACAAAAACACCGCTTCCCGTCCTCGGGAAACGATGTGTGCATTCAAAAATATCCGCAAATATATTAAACGGCAAGCGGACGCAACACTTTGCCCGAAGAGCAAATTGAAAAGATGTTCATTCTGTTTGTCATTGAGTCCGCCTCCTTTCTTATTTTTCTGTTTTAGAGTATAATACCGCAAAATATGTTTGTCAAGGTTTTTTCTTCCTTTTTGCAAAATTTTTTCGGCAAGTCTACCAAAAAATAACTGCTTTTTTAGGTTAAAATGTTGGCTTTAAAATCCATGTCAAAGATGATATAATAACTGTGCGTATCGCCCGGTTACGGGCACACCTGTTTTCGCAGGTAAACATTCAAAAGGAGATTTTTTATGAAGAACACCTTATTCTGCGAGAGAGAAAACGGTAAGCTTCACCGCCCGAGAACCATTCTCACCGGTTTCGGCTTTATGGCTTCATCAATCGCGTGGGCAATTTATGACCCCTACATCACAAAAATTCTTGAAAGATTGCTTAATGCTTCTGCAACCGTTACCCAGTGGAGCGCAAAACTTAACGATATGTTCCCTGTTCTTGCAAAATTTGCCGAGTCACAGGGTGAAAACGTTACAACTGCCGCAGGCGGCATCACTCTTGTTCCGCTTTTTATCGGTATAATTATGACTTTCGATAACATCTTTGGTGTTATCTTCCAGCCCACCTTCGGCAAGCTTTCTGACCGTTGCCATTCCAAACTCGGCAAGCGCCGCCCCTTCATTGTTTTCGGCGCTCCTGTTTCGGCTTTGCTTTTTGCAATTATCCCATTTGTTGCTCTCAAAGGCTCTCTGCCGATTACAATGCTCTTCATCATTCTGTTCGTATTCTCGATGTCACTCTGGAGAGCTCCTGTTGTTGCTCTTATGCCTGCCCTGACTCCTCCTGCTCTCCGCAGCGAAGGCAACGCAATCATCAACCTTATGGGTGGTGTCGGCAGCGCAATCGGTATGTTTGCAGGCACAATCGTTGTTGCAATTTATACCTTCTTTACCAAAACAGAAATCTCCGTTGAAAACGGAAACGAATATCTCACATTCCCCTACGTTTTCCTTGTTGGTTCTGTTGTTATGGTTATCGGTATGCTTGTAATTCTTTTCTTTGTAAAAGAACCTTCAAGCAAGCTTGAAGCAATCGCAGAAAGCAACAAAGCAGCCGATGAAGCCGCAAGAATCAAGGCGGAAAAAGAGGCAAAGAAAGCAGAAAAAGCCGCAAGAAAAGCTGAAAAGCTTTCAAAGGCAGAAAGAAAGAGCCTTATCTTTATGCTTGGCGGTCTCTTCTTCCTCTTCTGCGGCACAAACGCAATCACAACCTTCTTCTCACTTTTTGCTGCTGAAGTTCTCGGCAAAACAACATCTCAGGCAACTATTATGACAACTCTCTTTGCTGTTTGCTCTGCCGCGGCTGCAATTCCTGCAGGCTATCTCGGCAAGAAGCTCGGCAGAAAAAAGACTATCCTTATGGGTCTTGCAGTGTTTATGGCTGTATTTGCAATTTACGTTGTTGTTCAGAATATGGCTCTCATCTGGGTTGCTCTTGTTCTCGGCGGTTTTGCAAATATGCTTATCACCGTTAACACTCTTCCCCTTGTTCTCGATATCGGCGGCATCGAAAAGGTCGGTACGTTTACAGGATATTATTACACGGCAACCTTCTCCGCACAGATTGCTTCTCCCATCGTTTACGGCATTGTGCGTATGCTTTCGGGCACATATATGTCTTTGTTCGTTTACAGCCCCGTTATGTTTGCGCTCAGCCTTCTTCTCATTCTCTTCGTTAAGCACGGCGAAGCCGTTCCCGACAACGTTGTTAAGGCTGCAAAAGAAGCCAACGAAGATTAATCCGCTTTCTTCTGCCGGAAGATTATGCGGAGCCTCCGCAACTTCGCTTTGATTTCGGCAAACTCATACATCCTTCTATAAAAGCTAAAGGCATCGGGAAACCGGTGCCTTTGGCTTTTTCGTTTTTCAATTCTTAAATTATTATGAATGTTTTCAAAAACTATTTATTTCTTTTGCCGCGCCTGTTATAATAAAACAAAATATAAAACTGTTTCCGTATTCTCCGAAAAAACCTTGAAAATAAAGGTGGGATTTTATGTATAACATTCTGATTTGCGACGATGAGGCCGATATCCGTTCTGCGCTCAAAATTTATCTCAAAGGCGAAGGCTATGAGCTTTTTGATGCCGAAAACGGCAAGCAGGCTCTTGAAGTGATTGAAAAAAACGAAATTCATCTGCTCATAATGGATATTATGATGCCCGTTATGGACGGTCTTGATGCTCTTTCAAAGCTCAGGGAGTTTTCCAACATTCCCGTTATTCTTCTCACTGCAAAAACACAGGATATGGATAAAATTATAGGTCTTAACGCAGGCGCCGATGACTACATAACAAAACCGTTCAACCCGATTGAAGTCACCGCAAGAGTTAAATCTCAGCTCCGCAGATACACCCGTCTCGGCGGTCAGTCCTCTGCAGGTGCACCTGAAACCGTTCTTTATAACGGCGGTATAGAGCTTGATATCAAATCCAAAAACGTTATCATTGACGGTGAGCCCGTGAATCTGACTCCCACGGAATTTCTTCTTTTGAAATTCTTTATGGAAAACCCGGGCAGAGTTTTTTCTCCCAAAGATATTTACCGCAGCGTTTGGAAGGATGATCCTCTCGGCGCAGAAAACACCGTTACTGTTCACATCCGCCATCTCAGAGAAAAGATTGAAATTAATCCCGCGAGCCCCGACTATCTGAAAGTTGTGTGGGGTCACGGCTATAAAATGGAGAAAAAACCCGTACCCGGATGCACCGCGGAGCAAAAGGACTGAGTTTAACAAGGGGGAGATTTTTTGGGCAGCAATATGCGCTCCGAAACTGACCGCACGTCGGCAATAATCGTTCTTATCTGCATGGCGTTTGTTGCGGTTGGCTGTGTTTTGGGTATTTCATACCTTGTGGAATATAACTTCTATGAAAAAGGCGATGACGGCAAAACAGCCAAAACAATCGCTTTCCAGATTCATTCGCTCGATGACCTTGAACAGGCGCAGGATTATTACAGTTGCGTTTACGAAGGCAGAGACACCTACAGAATCAATTATTATAAAGACAGATTTTCACAGGAAAGAACAAATTTTATATTTTACGTTACCGATAACAGCGGTGAAATTTATTATACAAACGCCGAAGACGGAATCGTCGGTGTAAAGGACGAATTTGAGAAGTCCGAATATAACGGAAGCTCAAGCTATTTTATCTATGACGAAAAAGGCGAAACAATTCCGCTGAGAATAAACTATTATCTGCCTGAAATAGACGGCTCTTCGGTCAAGGATAAATACGCAAGTGCTTTCCAATGGATTGAAATTGCGGATACTCTCAAATACGTTCTGTTTTTTGCGCTGGGCGTTGCGGCAATCGTGATTATCATTATGCTTTCGCTGATAACGATTAACGCCGGTCTCAAAGAAAATGAATCCGGTGAAGTTGAGCCCGGATTTATCGACCATATTCCGTTTGACGTGTGTCTGCTGTTTGTGCTGATTATTCTGGCTGTTTCCTGGGTGGTAATGGGTCTCACAACCGCGGCAGACGTTGGTATGGTTCTCAACAACGTTGTTATAATGATAACCTTTGTTGCGGTTGTTCTTGTTCTTATGACCTTCCTGACAACTCTCTCCGTAAGAGTTAAAATGGGCAAGCTTTACAAGAATACCATCGTTTACAGAATTATCAGAAAGTTCAAAAGAAAAACTCCCAGAAAGTTAAGACGCCGTTTGTTCAAAGAACTCAGTCTTTTCAAAAAAATATGTATCGGCATCTCGCTCTATATTATCGCCGAAGCGGTAATCCTGCTTTCAGCCGCATATCTGGGCATAATAAGCAAAACCTTTGAGCCGATGAGCGTTCTTGGTATGTTTGTTGTTATCTGGGCGCTTTCAAGACTCGTTATGATTCCCATTATCACGATGATTGCAATTAACCTCAACTATATCCGCGAAGAAGGCCAGCGCCTTGCAGAAGGCGTTCTCGGCGACGAAATAGCAACAAAGCTCACCATCGCCAGCTTCAGAGCTCACGGCAAAAACCTTGACCAGATTAAAAAAGAAATCAACAAAGCAATGGAGCAGGAAATCAAAAGCGAAAGACTCAAGAGCGAGCTTATCACAAACGTTTCGCACGATATCAAAACTCCCCTCACATCAATCGTAAGTTACGTTGACCTGCTCAAGAGAGACGATATCACGGGAGAAGAAAGAGCAAAATATCTTGATATTCTTTCTCATCATACCGAAAACCTCAACCTTTTGCTCGACGACCTGATTGAAGCTTCGCAAATAAGCTCAGGCAACATTGATATAGAGCTTTCAAAAATCAGTCTTAACATCATCATCAGCCAAACAGTTGAAGAGTTTGCCGATAAGCTTGATAAAAGCTGTTTGCTGCCCAGAATTTCCGTTCCCGAAAACGACGTTTACATTATGGGCGACGGCAGATGGCTCTGGCGCATTCTTGCCAACCTTTTAAATAACGCCTGCAAATATGCGGCTCCCGATACTGACGTTGAAATCAGCCTCATCGCTCTTGACGGTAAGGCAAGGCTCAGCATCGCCAACACCGCTAAAACCGAGCTTAACATTGATGCAAACGAGCTGACCGAACGCTTTGTAAGAGGCGACAGATCGCGCCATACAGAGGGCAGCGGTCTCGGTCTTTCAATCTCAAAAACCCTTGCCTGTATGCAGGACGGAGACCTTGAAATTGAAACTGACCATAACCGCTTCACCGCAACGCTTGTGTTTGACGTTGCGCAGGAAAAAACTGAAGGAAAAAAGAAGAAAAAGCACAACCCGGAGGAAACCAAGTGAAATTCAAAATAATTGCCGCCGCCGCTGTAGTTCTTACGGTGTCCTGTCTTGCGGCATGCTCCGAAAAAGAAATCGGGCAAGAAGCGGCAACCACCGCGGAATCGGTCACCCAAACCGCCGCAACCGAAAAGCTTACGCAAGAAGCAACTTTCGTAACAACGCAGACCACCCTGCCCGTTACCGAAACAACAACTCAAGCCACAACCGCAGTGCCAACAACAATCTCCGTTACAAGGGTACCGCAAACAACAAAAGCGCCCGGACCTGTAACAACCGTTGCAGGCCGTGTATACAAAGATAACACCGTTGAAAAAGTTCCGCTTAAATACGGAGTTATCGAACATAAGTATAAAACCGTTTATTTCCAGATAACAGGCGGAGAACGGGTTGAGGCAGGCTATGAATATACGGGCGGTCACATAAACAGACGCAGCTTCAGCGCAACTTATGATGAACTTCTGCCTGCCGCAAGGCAAAACAGAGATATTTACAGGGATTATATAAACGAAAACCTTAAAATCATCAACGGCTACAGAGCTGAAAAAGGTATCGCTCCGCTTAAGCTTGATGAAGGTCTCACCCTTATGGCTTGCGCAAGAGCAGAAGAAATCGCCTGGTCCGGCGTGCATTCTCACAGAAGACCCGACGGCTCCTCCTGCTTCACCATTTTCAAAGATGCAGGCTATGAAGAAGGCACTGCAGGCGAAAATCTGGGCTATGTTTTTGACAGTCCCGAGGACGTTTGCGAAGCCTGGAAGAACTCCAGAACACACTATAACAATCTGATGAACCCCGATTTTGTTAAAATCGGCATCGGCGTTGCCGCCGACCCCGACGAAAACGGAAAGCTCTGCTGGGCTAACCACTTTTTAACCGAAACTTAAAGCAAAGGTCTGTTACTGATGAAAAAAGCAATATCAATCCTGCTTCTGTTTGCCGTTGCGGCAACTTTTGTCTCTTGCGGCAGCAAAGAAGCAGCGGAAACTACGGCAACCTCAATTGTTCTGCATGCCGAAAGAGAAACCGTTACCGCCGAGCAAAAGCCTAACGAAAGCGGAATTGCCGCAAGCGGAAATGTTGAATCGGCAAGCTGGATTCTTTATAATGATGGCGCACTTGAAATAACAGGCACAGGCACCTGGAATTCAAATCCCGAACTGCTTGCAAATGCCGAAAAAATAACAAAGGTAATTTTCTCCGAGGGCATCAGCACAATCGGTCAGGCGGCATTCGCAGGTTGCGAAAACCTGAAAGAAATCATTCTTCCGGAAAGCCTTCTGATTATTGAAGCTCAGGCGTTTTCGGGCTGCGGAATAAAAGCTCTCAACATCGGCAGAAACGTTGCGTTCATTGCGGCAGATGCCTTTGACGGCTGCGAAATCACAGATATAAAAATCAGCCAGGATAACGCCTATTATTCAACTGACCGCTACGGCGTTATCTTTAACAAAGCCAAAACCGAACTGATTATGTTCTCCGACGGATTCAAAATGAATTCCTATACCGTACCGAATACGGTTGAAAAAATCGGCGAATATGCGTTTCTCGGCAACGAAAGACTCGTTGCCGTTGACCTGCCTGAATCTCTCAAAGAAATCAGCGCAAGAGCCTTTGCGGACTGCAACAACTTGAAAAATATCAATATCCCGTCTCAGCTCACCTTAATCGGTGCCTCGGCATTTGAAAGCTGCAGTTCAATCAGTGAAATCGAATTTTCCGAAAGCGTTCAGATTATTGGCGATAACGCCTTTGCAGGCTGTACGGATCTTTTTGAAATTACCGTTCCCAAATCCGTCACCACCATCGGAAACGGTGCATTCGCTGATACGGTTGAAAAGGTTTATTATGACGGAAGCGAAAATGCCTGGAAAGCCGTCTGGGTTGGCGAAAACGCTTTTGTTAATGCAAGCATAATATTCAATGAAAAATAAAAGAAGGACATCGGTTAAAAAACCGATGTCCTTTGGTTTTATGCGGTGTTTATGCTTTCTTACCCTTCGAAAGCATAACGTTCATAAGAATGCCGAGGATAAGTGCGGTTGCGATTGCGGTGATTCTGATTGCACCGAAATCAAGAACAAGACCGCCGATACCTGCGATAAGAATAACCGAAACAACAAAGAGGTTTCTGTTATCTTCAAGGTCAACCTTCTGCACCATCTTGAGACCGCTGACTGCGATGAAGCCGTAAAGAGCCATGCAAACGCCGCCCATTACGCAGGAGGGAATTGAATTAAGGAAAACAACAAAAGGAGAGATAAACGAAATTACCATTGCAAGAATTGCAGTTGTTATAATTGTTGCAACGGATGCATTGCGTGTGATTGCAACGCAGGCAACGCTTTCGCCATAGGTTGTGTTGGGGCAACCGCCGAACACGGCACCAACCATTGAGCCTACGCCGTCACCGAGAAGAGTTCTGTGGAGACCGGGGTCTTTGAGAAGGTCTTTATCGATAATTGAAGAAATGTTTTTATGGTCAGCAATATGCTCTGCAAAAACAACGAAAGCAACGGGAACATATGCGGCGGCAAGAGATGCGATGAATGCGCCGTCAATTTCCTTGAAGCCCTTAATCGCCTGAACAAAAGTGAAGTCGGGAACGGTAATTGCGCCCATATTTTCAAAAAGACCGAAGTTGATGATTCTGAGGGCATCGTTGCCGGTTTTAATTCCGATTACGGTAAATACCGCAGCAAGAGCATAACCCGAAACAATACCGATGATGAAAGGAATGAGCTTAATGCCCTTCTTGCCGTAAACCGAGCAAAGAACGGTTACGCCGAGAGTTACAAGACCGCAAATAATTGCGATAAAAGGGTTAGCTGTGGGTGTTGCAACCATATTTTCAACAAATTCATTGTCAATAATCTGTTTGGTCAGAACGTCAACAGTGTAGCTGCCCTTCTGGAGGTCGCCGATTGCATTGCCTGCAAGCGAAAGACCGATAAGAGCAACAGTAGGACCGATAACCTGCTTGGGCATAAGCTTATCAACCCATTTAACACCTGCGAATTTAACGATTGCTGAAATTATAACGTAAACAAGACCTGCAAATATTGCGCCGATAATAAGACCTGCATAGCCCTTACTCATTGCAACGCCGCCTGCAAAGGCAACGGGCATTGAATTGAGAAAAGCAAATGAAGAACCAAGGAAAACAGGGCTTCTGCCTTTGGTAAAGAGCACGTAGACCAGCGTACCTACGCCTGCACCGAAAAGTGCGGCAGAGGGCTGCATTCCGTTGCCGATAATCATGGGAACGGCAACCGTTGCCGCCATAATGGCAAGAAGCTGCTGGAAAGCAAAAACAATGAGCTGACCGAATTTGGGCTTGTCCTTGATGTTGTAAACAAGTTTCATTTTCTGACCTCCGTATAAATTGATGGGAGTTGCTGATATCATTTTATCACGCTGTTTCTTCTTTGTAAACTGTTTTGCGGCAGAAAGTGACACATTATTTGAGCAAAAATAATTGATTGAACTGTTAATTTCAAAACAAAAATTATGATATCCTACAAAAATTTTTCTTTCGCTTGACTTTGCTCTTTCGGTGTGCTATATCTTAATAGGTTTAAAATAAATAAAAAAAGAAATCAGGCGAATTATATGAACACTTTGTTATGTCTTTCAATCGCGCTCGCTGCAGGTCTTTTTATGAGCCGTCTCTCAAAGGTGCTCAACCTGCCCTCAGTTACAGCCTACCTCGTTGCAGGCATCATCGTTGGTCCTTACTGCCTCGGCAGACTCGGAATTGAAGGTCTGGGTTTTGTTTCGGGCGATAACGTTAAAGAATTTGAAATTATTTCAAACGTTGCTCTCGGCTTCATTGCTTTTGCCATCGGCAACGAGTTCAGACTCTCTCAGCTCAAGCAGGTCGGCAAAAAAGCAACCTTTATCGGTATCTTCCAGGCTCTTGTTGCAACGCTCTGCGTTGATGCGGCGCTCATCGGTCTGCATTTTATTCTCGGCGATAAGCTTCCCCTTCCCATGGCAATAACTCTCGGCGCTGTTGCGGCGGCAACTGCTCCTGCGGCAACTCTTATGGTTGTTCGTCAGTATAAGGCAAAGGGTAAGCTCACAGATTTGCTCCTGCCCATCGTTGCCATCGACGACGCTGTAGGTCTTATCATTTTTGCCGTTTCTTTCGGCGTTTCAAAAGCTCTTATTCACGGCGAATTCAGCCTGATAGCAATCGTTCTTGAGCCGATTCTTGAAATCGTTTGCTCTCTCGGTCTCGGTGCTCTTATGGGTGTGCTTTTCACATTCTGCGAAAAATTCTTCAGTTCAAACAGCAAACGTCTGAGCCTTTCGATAACATTTGTTATTATGACCGTTGCAATTTCTATGATGAAATTTGAAATCGGCGGTGTTCACATCGGTTTCTCAACCCTCCTCGTTTGTATGATGCTCGGCACAATGTTCTGTAATCTCTGCGATTTCTCCGCAGAAATTATGGAAAAGACGGATAAATGGACAAATCCCCTCTTCACCCTTTTCTTTGTTCTCAGCGGCGCAGAACTTGAGTTTGACGTTTTTTCAGACATAGCAATCATCGGCATCGGCATTGCTTACATCGCCTCGCGTTCACTCGGTAAATATTACGGCGCATATGCAAGCGCAAAAATTTCTCATTGCGATAAGAGCACAACCAAATATCTTGGTATCACTCTTTTTCCCCAGGCAGGCGTTGCGCTCGGAATGAGCGTTACGGCAATGGAGCTTGGCGAAGTGGGCCATCTTATCAGAAACATCGTTCTCTTCTCTGTTCTCATTTATGAGCTTGTCGGTCCCATGCTCACAAAAATCGCCCTCACAAAAGCAGGCGAAATCGCTCCCAAAGAGCCTCATCACCACAGAAAGAACAGAACTGCTCCCGCAAAAGTATAATAACGATAATCCTGCAGAGATTTCCTTTGCAGGATTTTTTTATTTTTATGGTGCAATTAAGGAAAATATGTGTTATTATAAGTATATCCTTAACCAGAAAGAAGGAAACGCTATGAAAAAACTGATTTCTGTTCTTCTTTGCTTCGCAATGATTTTTGCAACCTGCGCAATCGGCGCAACCGCGCAAATCTCAGAAGAAAGCAAAATCTCGGACTATCCCGTTATCATTGTTCCCGGCTACAGCGCAACAACGCTCTATATCGGTGACAGCTTTGAAACGGGCGAAAAGGTCTGGGGCCTTAATATGGACCTTATTCTTGAAAGAGTTCTTGCAAGAATCGTTGACCTTGGCATCGGTCTGGGTTCGGTTCTCACCGTTGGCAACGCAAAACTTATTGCCGAAACTCTTGGCGAAGAAATGGCGGTTATTTTTGAAAAAATCCGTTGCAACCCCGACGGTTCAAGCGCTTATGACGTTAAGCGCAAATATGACACCGCCAAGAAAAGCAACAGCGCTTATATGCTTGAAAACCTGAAAGACGGAGACCCTGATGAGCGTCACGAGCAGGACATCGCTGCAGCTATCGCTGAGTACGTTGGTGTTGAAAACATCTATAACTTCACAAGCGACTTCCGAATGGGCGCAGAAACCTGCGCAAATTTGCTCCATGAGTTTATTCAGGACGTTAAAAAAGAAACAGGCAAAGATAAGGTAAATATCTTCTGCCTCAGCCACGGCGGTCAGGTTACCGCAACCTATCTCAGCCTCTACGGTCATCTCGGCGACGTTGATAACGCCGTTCTCACCGTGCCTGCAATCGGCGGCGCAGGCATTCTCTATGATGCATTTAACTGCGATATAGATTTTGACGAAGAATGTCTTCTCCGCTTTATCGAACACGGAACAATGATTGAAGAAGACTATAACTGGCTTGTAAAAGCTCAGCAGCTCGGCTTTGTTGATAAAGTTCTTGAAGAGCTTATTCCTCATATCTTCCCGCTTCTCGGTTATTGGGGAAGCCTCTGGGATTTCTGCCCTGCAGATAAATATGACGAGCTCAAAGAAAGACTTCTTGACCCTGTTGAAAGCGCTCCGCTGATTGAAAAGAGCGACCGCTTCCACTATGAAATTCTGCCCTCAATCGGCGAAAAGCTGCAGGCGTGCATTGATGATTACGGTATGAATATTACCATCATCTCGGGCACGGGCAACAGAATCGTTACCGGTCTTATGGAAAATTCCGACGGCATCATCACCACCAACGCTTCAACGGGCGCGCTCTGCGCACCTCTGGGCGAAAGATTTGCTGACGGCTACGTGCAGAAGAATCCCTGCAACGGCAAAAACAAAATCAGCCCCGATATGGATATTGACGCTTCCACATCCTATCTGCCCGATAACACCTGGTTTGTTGACGGTCTTTTCCACGGTATGACGTTCAAAGACAGCTACACAAGCTCTCTTCTTCTCACAACTCTTTTGACCGATGAGATAACCGACGTTTACAGTAACCCCGATTATCCGCAGTTCAGAGATACTTCGAACCCCTCTCACGCCGTTTACGCCGAATTCAACACCGCAGACCCCGGCATTCTTGACGGCAATGCCACAAGCCTTATCATCACAAACTGCAGTCTTATAAACGACGTTAAGCTCACAGCAATCCACGTTGACGGACTTGACATAAAGTTTAATCTTGAAAAAGTTACCCTGGCTCCCGGCGAAAGCGTTGAAGTTCCGTTTGAAGGAACCGTTCCCGAGGTAAGCAAAAAGGTGTTCAGCATCACGATTTATTATAACAACGGTTCCGTAACGCCTCTCGGCTACAGAACCCAGAACTTCAACATCAGTAACGGCAACGCCGTTGATTATGAAGGCGGCACCGTTGACGCTTCAGCAAAAACTCCGTTCGACGAAATCATCGGCGAAGGCTTTGCAAAAATTCTCAAAAATCTTGGCTTCTATGAGCTTTTCTCTATGCTCTACACCTTGATTTTCTACAGCATCGTTTCAATTTTTAATAAATAAGCCAACACACCCCGAGAATAATCTCGGGGTGTGTTTACGTTTGGAGTATTATTTTTTAAATCTTGAAAAGAAACCGCCCGAAGCGTTTTCTTCTTTTTCGCTGCCTGCGCAAAAACGGTTTTTGCTGTCATCGGCAGAAATTTTGCCGAGATATTTGAGCTTACTATCAACCGAATTCTTGGCATCAAGCTTTTCTTCGATTTCGCTGAAAGAGATGTATTCGCTTCTCTTATGCTTGAAGATAAAGGTGTTTCTTATAAAGTGACGCGAATCCTTTGTCTGTTCTTCTGTCCATTTATGAACACAAGGTCTGTTCCAGAAAAGACCCTCTCTGATCTTCTTTGCAGGGTTACCTGCCCAGGAAGAATTCGCACCGATTTTTTTGTTTGAAACTACGCTCATTGCACCAATGATACTGCCCGATTCAATCTGCGTTCCTTTGAGAATCATCGCCGACTGACCTATCCAGACGTGGTCACCGATATAAATGCTCTTGGTGGGATTGATTCTCTTATGGCTTTCAGCATCATAAATCAGGTGCGGGTCCGCATTTCTTATCCAGATTCCGAAAGAAAGCAGACAGTCGTTGCCGATGAAGAGGTGCTTCTGCTCCGAGAGAATAACGTTCATCACGCCGTTATAATAGTTGTTTTTGCCTGAATAAAAAACGTTATCGTTATAAACGTTGAGGTTAAGCTTATATTCGTTATTGTTTTCGCAAAGATAGACAATCGCGTTATCAGCGTTAAAATTAATAACCGTGTTATTGAGCTTTACTCTTTTTTCACAAAAAAGCACGTTGTTTTTGCCCGAAAAGGTTATTGAAGAATTCACCATCTCGGGAGTTTCGCCTATAAAGCGGTTGCCGTCTTCAAGAGAAGCAAGCATCGCAGACTCTGTTACTTTAATCATTTGTGTTTTCCTCCGTCGGGAATCAGTTTTATGAATCTCTGTTTTTGATATGAAGACCGAGAATACTCACAACGGTGCATACAAGAGAAATGCCGATGCACGCAAGCCAGGAGCCGAGAACGTTATACCACTCATTATCATAAGCATCAACAGGCTCAAAGCAATCCTGAAGCACTTCAACAATCATCGGATTGTCCTTGATTTCGGTAACAATTTTGGAATCAAGAATATTGATGTTACCCGTTGCGCCGAAAGCAGACATACCCCATTTGCTGTAAGTTACGTTTGCAAACACGTCGGCAACGCCCTTGAGTTCAAAAAGAACGCCACTCATAATGAGCTGAATGATAAGCACAAAGGGCATTATCGTCATTGCGGTTGTGGGGTTACCTGAAATTGAAGAAACCATTATTCCGAGCACCGCCGAACCGAAGGTGAGAAGATACATTGTTACGAAATATTCCATAAGCGCCGGCAGAAACACGCCGTCCATCGGGCAACGCTCAAAGAAACCGAAGATAAGACAAATAAGAAACATCAGCACCGTCTGAACAAGGCAAAGCACCGCCTGCCACATAACGTTTGCGGTTATATAAGAAGAAAGATTCATACCCTGCCTGTATTCCGAACGGATGATATCGTGTTCCTTGCAGATGCTCTGAATGGAATTGAAGATGCCGAGCCAGATGCAGGCTGACGCCAGCGTGAAGAAGCCCGATTTTGTCTGCTCAAAAGTTTCAAACATATTCTCGCCCGTAACAGCAGCAACGATTGTTGCAATAACAGCGGCGAAAAGAATGAATTTCCATACCTTTTCTCTTATTGCGATACGCGAAATTTTGCCGAAATAAACTTTCGTCTGTTTTGCATATGATACACTATTCAACCCACTTACCTGCCTTTACTGCCAAATATTTATCGATATAGTAATCAGCTCTGCCTTTGCCGCCCTCGTGAGGAGGATTGATTTCTTTCATAATATCCTGAAGTCTGCTGACACCGAAATACCTCAGCGCATCATAGGGATTGCCGAAGAAAGCAAGATGACCCGCATTATCGCGGCTCGATTTTGCAAGCACGATAACCTTGGTGAAGAGGATTTCGTTTGTTGCCGTGTTAACAGCGTCATCGGGCTCGTGAGAAATGACCATAACGATTTTGCCGTTATTTGAAATTTCTTTGAGAATTTCCATCTGCTGAACTCTTGACGCCGCATCAAGTCCCGAGTCAGGTTCATCGCAGATGAAAACTTTCTGGAAGCCGACAAGCTGAGCCGCAACCGAGACCTTCTTTTTCTGTCCGCCCGAAAGCTGCCTGATAAGATGGTTCTCAAGGTTTTTAACGCCAACCTTTTCCATAACGTCATCAATTCGCTTCTGCATATCTTCTTTTGAATAATATTTGCTGTCCAGCTTTATCTGGGCAATATCCATAAGTGTCTGGTTGACCTTATCGTTAAGACGCAGGTTAACAAACTGAGGCACAAGACCGATTTGCGATTTCATTGTTTTGAAATTCTGGTAAAGATTCTGTCCGTCAAGAATAACCTCACCCTCTGCCTTGCCGTCACCGAGAATGGCATTAACAAGCGTTGTTTTGCCTGCGCCCGAGCCGCCGAGAATGAGAATAAAATCGCCCGCATCTGCTTCGAAGCGGATATCCTTGATGAGAGTTTTCTTGCCGAAGTTTACGTCCTTCTTGGCAATATAAACCGAAAGTGTGCCCGACCTTTCTCCGGGATTGTTATAGAGAATATCGTTTCCCATAACCACGAGCATTGTGTTCGCAATTTTTATAACGTCAAAATTATAAAGCGGTCTGGGATTAAAAAGCATAACGCCGTTAACAAAGGTTTTGTTCTGACTGCCTCTGTCATAAATCACCATGCCCGAGGGAGTGACGTTGATAAGAGCGTGCTCTCGGGAAGACATCATATCCTGCAGGCAGATTGTGTTTTGCTTGCCTCTGCCGATTGTGACGCTGCCTTGCGCGCTGACGTTTCTGAAGGTTTCCCATTTCTCATCAGGTTTCATGCTGCGGCTGAAAACCATAAGCACAGCCTGGGGGTGCGGATTATTCAATGTAGAAGCATCGATGCGGATAACGTCGCCGTCAGAAAGTCTGAAAGGCTGAGTTCCTCTCTCGTTAAAAGGCGGAAGCTTATAGCCGTTTATGTAAGTGCCGTTTGTTGAATTGTTATCGATATAATAATAGGCATCGTTTGCGCTGTCATAAACAAATTCGCCGTGACGTCTGCCGGCTATTCCCGACTGCACGCGGATATCCGTTGTTGCATTTTCGTAGTCTCTGCCGACGGTCATACTGCCTATAAGCGGAATCATCATCGGCTGTCTGCGGCTGTCAACAAGCAAGAGCGTTGCCGTTCTCGCCTGTATCGGCTTGGGCGCATAATAAACTGTTGAATCGTTCATATTTTTACCCCTCGTTATTTTTTTATCAGCTGAACCACGCATTCTATATGATTTGTGTGCGGAAACATATCAACGGGTTGGATTGCTTTTACCTTATATCCTTTTTTGGTAAGCAACTGTAAATCTCTTGCAAGCGTTTCAGGGTTGCAGGAGATATAAACCACTCTATCGGGAGCCATTTTCGCAAGCGATTCAATGAATTTTTTGCTGCTGCCTGCTCTGGGAGGGTCCATAAACACAACGTCTGCGCTCTCGCCCTCTTCGGAAAGCATTTCCATAAAATCGCCCGCATCAGCGCAATAGAACCTTGCATTTTTCATTGAGTTGCGCTTGCAGTTTGAAATTGCATCCTTAACGGCATCGGGGTTAAGCTCAACGCCGATAACCTCGCCTGCCGTTTTTGCGGCAACAAGACCGATTGTGCCGATGCCGCAATATGCATCAATAACTCTTGATTTTGCATCAAGGTGTGCAAATTCCATCGCTTTATTATAAAGTTTTTCGGTCTGCACGGGATTTATCTGATAAAACGATTTCGGCGATATTCTGAAAACACAGCCGCAAAGTGTATCTTCAATATATCCGTCGCCAAAGAGCACCTCTTCTTTATCGCCGAGAACAAGATTTGTGTCTTTGGAATTAATGTTGAGCACAACCGTTGTTATCTCGGGATGTTTTTCAAGCAAGGCGGCTGTGAATTTTTTCTTCATCGGAAAATATCCGCTTGAGCCGACAATCACAACCATAACCTCGCCGCTTGTGAAGCCTCTTTTGACAAGAACGTGACGCAGAAAGCCCGTTCCCTTATCTTCATCGTAAGTCCAGATTTTGAATTTGGGCACCATTTCTCTGATATCAACGATGATTTTATCGGCAATTTCGTCTTCGGTCATACATGAATCAACCGAAACGATTCTGTGACTGCCCGACTGATAAACACCCGATATAATTTTGCCGCTTTTTGTTCTGCCGAAAGCCGCCTGAACCTTGTTGCGGTAATGATAAGGCTCGTCCATACCGATGATTTTTGAAACCTTGCCGAACTTTTTGAGAAGAATCTCGCATCTTGCCTGCTTCCATCTGAGCTGGCGGTCATAGGTCATATTCTGAAGCTGACAGCCGCCGCATTTTTTGGCAAGCGGACAGGCATCGGGATTTGTTTTTAAATTTGAGGTCTGTGACATAATGCACCTCTTTTTGAGTGAATAGTAAATAATGAAAAGTGAGGGGTTATGGGTGGGCGTTGCCCGCATCCGATTTTGTTATTATTGTATCTGCGTGAAACTGTTTTCTGTAATACGCATTATTATTCAAACATCGGGGTTGAAAGATATCTTTCGCCGCCGTCAGGCAGAAGAACAACAATTCTTTTGCCTGCGTTTTCAGGTCTTGATGCGATAACCGTTGCCGCGTGCAAAGCCGCACCCGAAGATATGCCAACGAGAATACCTTCTGTTTTAACCGTTTTCTTTGAAGCGGCATAGGCTTCTTCGGTTGAAACGGTTATGATTTCATCATAAATATCCGTATCGAGAATTGACGGCACAAAACCTGCACCTATTCCCATCAAACCGTGAGCACCTGCTCTGCCCTCTGAAAGGAAGGGCGAATCCTTTGGCTCAACGGCAATAATTTTTATATCGGGATTTTTTTCTTTGAGATATCTGCCCGTGCCCGTAATCGTACCGCCTGTGCCGACGCCTGCAATAAAAACGTCAACCTTGCCATCGGTATCAGCCCAGATTTCGGGACCCGTTGTTTTATAATGTGCGGAAACGTTATCGGGATTTTCAAACTGCGCAGGAATAAAACTGCCTTCGGTTTCGGATGCAATTTCGTTTGCTTTTTCAATCGCGCCTGCCATTCCCTTTGCGCCGTCGGTCAGAATCAGCTCTGCGCCGTAGGCGGCAAGCAGCTTTCTGCGTTCAATGCTCATTGTTTCGGGCATTGTGATAATAACTTTCATTCCTTTTTGCGCCGCAAACGACGCAATGCCGATACCCGTATTGCCGCTGGTAGGCTCAATTATAACAGAATCTGCTGTTATTCTGCCGTCGGCAAGAGCCGCTTCAAGCATCTCTTTTCCAACCCTGTCTTTGGCACTGCCTGCAGGATTCATATATTCAAGCTTGGCGATAATCTGCGCCTGCAAGCCGTTTGAAAATCTTTCAAAACTAACAAGCGGAGTGCCGCCCACAAGGTCTGCAACGCTCTTATAAATTTTCATTTTTTCATCTCCGTTATGAAAGACCGTACATACTCTTGCGTTCATCAATATACGGCTTCATTATATTATAGGAATGTGTCCACGCATCTTTCACATACTGAGGATACTTGTCTTTTACGGCAAAATCTTTGTTGACCTTTTCTTCGAACGCGATATCATATCGTTCGCTTCCCATTGAACCCTTTGCAACGTCAATCCAGTCATAGTCATCGGGGTTTTCGTTGAGATAAACGATAAAATATGAGCCGTCGTTATTATCGATTCTGACAGAATCGCCTTCTTTTCTTGCAGGGTCAAACAACCATTTATCGATTTCGATACCGTAATCGATAACCGAAACCGCCATATTATATCCGTAAAGGTCTTCTACCAGCTTGAGCGCGGCTTCTTTGTTTGCGCCGTTTGCAAGAAATTCCTCTTGAGCCGCATCGGCGGAAAGTTTGTTTTCGTTTTTCATTTCTTCCGTTGCGTTATAAACGTTGGGGAATTCACAAACAACCGCCTGATGGGTTGCAATTTCATAGGGTGTAGTCTTTATATAAACAAGACATTCATAGAGCGCACCGGGAACAAGACCGATATCGCCAACGCTTCGGTTACCGTCAAAAATCCATTTTGCAACTTCTTCGCCAAACGTGCTGGCAATTGCATTAAAATCGATCCAGAGATATTCCGTTGCGCTTTCGGCATTATAATAGCTGTAAGGGCTGTTATTCTGAGCAAACGCAAGGAAGCTTGCTTCATCCTTTACTTTATCAAGGTCAGCCGTATCATATTCTTCTTCAATGGGATAAAGTCTGATGCTTGCTACCTGCAGATATGCCTTGTTCTCTTTGTAATACTTATCAAGTTCCGCATCGGTTACTGCTGCTTTGTTTTTTTCAATTTCAGCTTCCTGGAATGCCGCCGCATAATAAGTCATAATGCAGTGTGCGGCATACATCTCATAGGTAATGTGCTCGCCAACCCTTGCATTAAGGTATTCTTCAAGGGTCATACCGTTGTTTTCAGCATCTTCCATTACCATTTCATATTCATAAATCATTCTCTGGAAGTGACCGTCGGTAAGCTCAATTTTGTTTTCAACCGCAGACTCAAAAGCGGTAAAATAGAACTGCATATCCTTGATGGCATTTTCTGTGAATTTATCCGCCCAGGTGTAGTTATTATCCTTGCTGCCGGGATATTTCTGTGCAGAGGGAGCCTGATTATAGTCAAAGCCCGTGGTATTCACCTGACCCTTGCTGTCCATAATAATGCTTTCGCTTGTTTTATCAACGCAGGCATAGTTATAATACATTTCGAATCTCGGACGCGAAACCTGATAATCGCCTATGCTCATTGCAACGCCGTATTTCTTGCAGGCTTCCGCATTGTCAATTTCTGCCTGGTTAAGAATAACCGCAATCTGAGCAGGCATTTTGAGACCTCTGTAATCAACGTATTCATATTTACTGTCTTCAGGCGGTTCAACCGTCTGGAAGTTATGGGTAACAGCTTCCTTTGCAGCAGCTTCGGTAACAGGCAGAGTTGTGGCAGTTGCCCCGCCGCCGTTGTTTTTTGACGCTTTAACGGCAAAAACAACAGCAACGATAATCAGAATAACCGCCGCAACGGATGCGCCGATGATGATTGCGTTTTTGTTGTTGTTTGTTTGTTTGCGTGCATAAGCAGGCACGTTTTTCTTTGTGTTTTTCTTGTTACTCATTGTCTTTCCTCCCGGAAATCAGTTTTGTTTTCTGACAACTTTATATTCATCGTAAGGTGTAAAATACGGACACTCGAATGAGCCGCCCTGCATAAATCTGTAGAGCTCGTCCTCATCAAGATTAACGCCGCATTCATAGCACTCATATTCTTCGTTATAATCATAATATGCGCAGTTATCGCAGATACTTGATGACATAAAAATCACCTCTCAATAGATGGGGATAATAATTTCTTTTTCAATTTTTTTAACTCCGTCCATACCCAGATCTCTCAGATGCGGACCGAAAAACAAACCCGGCGCTCTGCCTGAGGGATAAAGGTCAAGAAGCGGCGCCATAACGAACGCTCGCTCAAGAATTCTCGGGTGCGGCACCGTCAGCTCATAGCTTTCGCTCTTGAAGCCCTCATAAAGAATGAGGTCGAGGTCGATGATTCTCGGCTCGTTCTTTTTTGTGCGGTGTCTGCCCATTGCCGCTTCGATGCCGAGACATTCACCCAGAAGAAGCGAAGGCGACGCATTTGTTTCAACAAGAATTGCCGCATTATAATATTTATCGCTCTCATCGCAACCTATCGGCTCGGTTTCATAAACCGCCGAGGCTCTGAGAATTTTAACCTCTGATAAACGGGCAAGGGCTCTGACGGCAGCGTTGATATTTTCAATTTTATTGCCGAGGTTTGAACCCAGCGCAATAACCGCTTCACTCATTGCAAAAATCCTCCCGTTTTCTGTGAATTTCAACGCCGACCCAATCAAAATCGGCTTCAATGGGTGCATCGGGTTTTTTGAGAAGAATACGAAGCTCGCTGATTCTTTCAAACGATGCAAAAAGCTCTTTTGCAACCCTCTGCGCCGCACGCTCAATAAGGTCATCTTTTTGAGCAGTAAAGGTTTCGGTAATATGCTCGACCATAAGAGCATAATTCACCGTATCCTCAACGTTATCGCTCTCACACGGCTTTGAAATATCAACAAACGCATCGATATCAAAAATAAAAAACTGTCCGTTTGCCTTTTCTTCCTCCAAAACGCCGTGATGAGCAAATATTTTAAGGTTCCTGATTAAGATTTTATCCATATCATTCACCCCTGTTTCTGAAAAGCGCATCGGCAACCCTTGCCGCCTGAACTGCGCCCGCAACGTCGTGCGCTCTGATTATATCCGCGCCTGCCGCAATCGCCGCGGTATGGGCAGCAACCGTTCCGGGGTCGCGCAGAGCACTGTTATCCTCACCGCTTGCGATACCGATAAACCTTTTTCTTGATGCCGCAACAAGAAGCGGAACTCCCTTGAACTTAAGCCACCCAAGGTTGCGAAGAATTTCAAGGTTATCCTCATAACTCTTGCTGAAGCCCAGACCGACGTCAAAACAAAGCTGTTCTTTGCAAAGACCTGTTTCAGCCGCAAGGCTGAGAGCATCGAGAAACGTTTTTCTTATATCGCTCACAACACCGTCTTTATATTCCTGAACGGTATCGGAGCCGCAGGGATTATGCATAACAACGTAACCTGCACCGTATTGCTTTGCAAGCAATGCCATTTCAGCATTGAATTCGCCGCTGACGTCGTTGATGATACTTGCGCCTGCTTCAAGCGCCGCTTTTGCAACCGACGGATAAAAGGTGTCAACCGAAAGCGGTACGCCGAGCTTGCCTTTGAGCGCTTCAAGAGCAGGTGAAATTCTTTCAAGCTCCTGCGTTGCGGTCAGAATTTCAGCACCGGGTCTGGTTGAGTTTGCGCCAAGATCGATTATATCCGCACCCTGCTCCTGCATTTTCAGAGCGTGAGCAAGCGCCTGCTCGGGAGTGTTGAATTTTCCGCCGTCTGAAAACGAATCGGGTGTATAGTTGAGAACACCCATAACGTATGTTCTTTTGCCGAGGGGCAAAGAAAAATCGCGTGCCTTAAACATCAGGGTCTTCCTCCGGTAAGAAGTGATATTGCTTCTGCTCTTGTTCTTGCATCGGAACGCATAATGCCCCTGAGCGCCGAGGTTCTTGTTTCTGCGCCCGAAGCTCTGGCGCCTCTCATTGTCATACAGAGATGCTCCGCCTCAACAACAACCGCAACGCCTTTGGGTTCAAGATTATCAAAAAGGAAATCCGCAATCTGCGCCGTAAGACGTTCCTGAAGCTGAGGTCTTTTTGCAAAGCTCTCGGTTATTCTTGCAAGCTTTGAAAGACCGATAACCTTGCCGTCTGTGGGGATATATGCAATATGAGCCTTTCCCATAAAAGGAATAAGATGATGCTCGCACATTGAATAAAGAGGAATATCTCTGACGATAACCATTTCTTCGTTATCCTTTTCATTGAAAAGCTTGAGATGACGGGTAGGGTCATCCTCAAGACCTGCAAAAATCTCCTCATACATTCTTGCAACTCTTGCAGGAGTTTCAACAAGACCCTCTCTGTCGGGGTCTTCGCCGATGGCAATAAGAATTTCTCTGACTGCCGCCTCTATTCTCGGTTTATCCATAAAAATATCTTCCTCTCTGTTACTCGGTTTTCGGAATAACGGCAAAAATCATATGCACGTCATCCGTAATATAACCTGTTGTTTTTGTTGAAAAACTGAATTCTGAGCCGCTTTTTGCAAGCTTCAGAACAGTATAAATTCTTTCCTTTTTCAGTAAATCCTTAACCGCTTTATCATAAGCCTCTTCGTTGCCGAAGCGGAAATAAACCGTTTGGTTGCCTTTGCTCATCTCGCTCACAACAACGTCTGAAAGCGTCTGCTCAAGAGAACGGTCATAGCTCTCAAAATACGCTCCCGTTTTAACAAAATAATTTGCCTGCATCGCATTGCATCCGAAATCATAAGAAAGCTCGGAGTGTGTTCTGAGAAGCGTTTCACTGTCAACGTTGAAATAAATATAGGTCTTTGACTGTTCTCCGCTGCCGTCAACGGGGTCATCCCAGGTGCAGTCAAGATAATATTTTTCGCCGTCAAGCGTAACAACGTTCCACATATGCGGACCTCTGCCGCTTGTTTCGCTCTCGGAATATCCGCTGACAATCGCATTTTCGATTCCCGCTTTATCAAGAAGCAGCTTTGCCGCCTTTGAATAACCTTCGCACGCACCCGAACCGTTAACAAGAACGCCGTAAGCCGTTGAGCCGAGGTTTTCATCAAGAACGTAGGTGCAATTATCGATAATATAATCGTGGATTTCAAGCTCGGTCTGCCATTGGTCGGCAGGATTCGTGAAAGACGCGGCAACCTCTCTGCAAACGGAATCAAGCTCGTTCTTCATTCGTTTATAATCATTTTTTTCAATGATATAGTCAACCGAAAACCACGTATCGTTTCCAACTGCACGCAGAACGCATTTTCTTCCCACGAAAAATAAATCAGGGTTATCGCTCATAAGAGCATAAAAAACCGCGTCAAGCTCTTCTGAATCAATGCGGTTGATGGCAATTTCATCGGGCATTGAATAGATGCTTTCGAGTATTAAATTATAAGCGTGTTTGCCTTCGTTGCTCAGCTGAGAAAACCAGAATTTATATTCGCCGCCGTAATCGGAAAGCTCAAGAGCTTCAACGCTCACGTCAATGGCAGGCTCTTGGGAAATATTCTTTACGCTGAAAACAAAAAGCAAAACCGCCGCCGTTGCCGCCGCTGCCGATATGGCGGCTAAAATATAAAGAATTATTTTTTTCATAGCAATCCTTATCTGCCGCTTCGCTCGTTGAATTCTTCGGGATATGCGGCAATTTTGCTGTCTCTTATGCCGTTTTGCATAAGCTGAATAATGCCTTCTTCTTCTGCCGAGAAATCAACAATGGTCATATCGGTTGTGAAACTGTTTGTTATTTGTGAGAAGATTTTGCTTCTCTTTTCGGTGTTTGCTTCGTTGAAAATTCCGCCCAGAATTTCAAGCATCGCCGCCGACTGCTTTTCTCTTCCGTCTGCGCCGAGAGTTGTAAGATAGAGCATATATTTATAAAGCGAATCGCCCTTGATAATCTGGTTGCCCTTTATGAGAACAAGATTTATCTGCTCTGTTTTATATTCAATCTGCTCGGGAACGGTTATTTTGATACCGCCGAAATAGTTGACAAAAGTTTTGAAATCAGTCGGAGTTGCCGCGGCATAACGGTCAATGTTTATGTCGTACGCCGCCTCCAGAGCCGAAACAAGCGCTCTTTCTCCCGATTTTGCATAGATTGATTCGGGGCTTTCGCCGCCGTTTTCGGTTGCCTGAATAACAGAATCGGGGTCAACGGAAAGTACCGTAACTCTGCATTGCGGCATCTCAACCTTGACAAGATTCATGAAATGAACAGTCTGCCTGTCGGACTCCGCGCAAAGAAGCAGAAAAATTCTGTCTGCCTTAAAGTTTACGGGCTTTGTTTCGCTGACCGCCTCCGCTGAGGTCGATTCTTTCTCAAAGCCGAAAGCCGTATCAACGTCGTAATCGCTGTTTTTCAGTATAACCGCCAACGAAACCGTAAGCACCGCCAGAACGCAGATAACCAGAATAAACCAGAATTTGCGAGCACCGCCCGAACCGCTTCGTTTTTTGGTTTCAAAAACAAGGTTGTTTCTCCTTGCCATATCTATCACAGCTTAAACGGCAGAAATCAAATGCTTTCCGCCTTCTTAATAATTATTGCCGCAGTATTTTCGTCAAGATATAATTCTCTGCCGCAAACAGAACCGCCCGTAAGGGCTTCATATCCGTCTTCGGGAAGATAATAAACGATTGAATGGCTGTTGCGGTTTGCAACGGTCATAATCTTTTCGCCCCTGCCTCTTCTCTCATAGGCAACGCAACCCATCGCCGCCGAAACGGGAACAAATTCGCCGTCTTTAAACACCTCGTGCTCCTTGCGGATTCTGCCGAGAGTTTTAAAATGTTTTGTAAGCTCCTCATCCTCTTTACCCCAGGGATAACATCCTCTGTTGAACGGGTCTTCGCCGCCGTCTGCACCTGCTTCGTCACCGTAATAAATGCAAGGTACGCCGGGAAGCGTAAACTGCATCGTTGAAATAAGTCTTAACAGCTTTTTGCCGTTTTCTTTTTCTCTTTGCGAAAGTCCCCCGCTGTAACGGTTGAGATGGTCGGAATAATATCCGCCGCCCGTTGCAAGACGGTTGAGCACTCGGCAAGTATCGTGGGTGCCGATATGATTCATCAGGCAGTCCACCGCCGGCTTGGGATAGTTTTCGCAGATTTCAGCAATTCTGTCGTTAAAGCCTTCCGCCACACCTCTGATTGCAAAATCAATCAGCAAATCGGCAAAAGGATAATTCATAACCGAATCAAGCTGTGCTCCCTGCAGATAGCGGCGGCGCTCGCCGTAGCTGACCTTGTTGGAAGCATCCTCCCAGACCTCACCCAATATATATGCGTCATCTTTCTCCGCTTTGACTGCCGCACGCAATGCATCGAGAAATTTATCGGGCAATTCATCGGCAACGTCAAGTCTCCAACCGCTTGCTCCCAGACTGAGCCACTTGCGAAGAATACCGTTTTCGCCTGCGATATATTCGATATATCCGTCGTTTTCTTCGCTGATTTCAGGCAGAATATCAACGCCCCACCAGCTTTCATAATCATCGGGATAATTTCTGAATTTATACCATTCATAATACGGCGAATCGGGTGAATTATAAGCTCCGCCGTCGCCGTATCTTTTTTCTTTGTTGAAATAACGGCTGTCAGCACCCGTATGGCTGAAAACACCGTCAAGAACAATTCTTATGCCGTGGCTTTCCGCGCTTTTGCAGAGGGATGCAAAATCGTCTTCATCGCCTAAAAGCATATCGATTTTTTCATAATCCGCCGTATCGTAACGGTGGTTTGAATGAGCTTCAAAAATCGGGTTGAGATAGATGCAACCCACGCCGAGCGATTCAAGATAGCTGAGTTTCTGCTCAATGCCATCAAGGTCGCCGCCGAAATAATCGTATTTTGTTATCTTGCCGTCGCAATCAGGCTCCCACATCGGCTTGCCGCCCCAATCGGAGCGCATAATCCTGTCGGAAGGAATATTCTTTTTCTCTTTGCCCGAAAAATTGAATCTGTCGGGAAAAATCTGATAGATAACGGAACCTTTTATCCAGTCGGGAGTTTTGAAATCCTCAGAATAAACAGTAAGCTGAAAACTCGAGCCATAGAGCGAAATTCTGCCTGTTGAGTTTTCGGCTTTTGTAATAAGACTCTCGCCCTGCGGATTTTTAACGGTAAATCTGTACCAATAAAGACCCTGCTCCGCAGCGGTGAAGCTGACTCTCCACCATTCTTCGTCGGTACCCTCCATGCACTCCCACTGCATCGGATAAACTTGAATATCACCTGAATCCGATTCAACGGTAAGACTTGCACCGATACAACCGAAGCTTCGGGGCATAACTATGCGCAGAGTAACCTCTTCACCCTCACAAACCGCGCCGAAGGGAGATTTATGGTATGTCTGCCGTGAATTATAAGGAATAAAATCCATCTTGCTGCTTCCTTTGAAAAATTATTGAAAAGCGCCGTTTGTTACGGGCGGTGCCGTATAGGACATTTCGGTTATGCGCACAAGCACGTCGGTCACAAAATAACCCGCCGCTATCAGCACCATAATACCGAGTACAAGCAGTATAATATTAATTATCCGCCTTTTTTTGACTTTTTCTTCGTAACTCGGCTCTGAGCCGAAATGCGTCGAAAACTCGGTTATGCTTTCACGTTGAGAAGGCTTGAGCGCTTTTTCGATAACGCCTTTATTTTTGTTTTTTGCCATAATTTCACCTTTTTTACATAAAGAGTGAGGAATCCGCAAAGCCTGCAAACGCAAGAGAGAGCAAGCCAACGTAGACCAGCATTGCAGGTGTGCCTCTGAAAGCTTCGGGAATATTTTCGTTTTTATCAAGAGCCGCAGAGCCCTTGCTGATAAGCGCCGCGGCAAGCACAAACGCTATGCCTGCACCAAGACCCGAGCCGATTGAATCGGCAAAGGAATAAGCGGCTGAGTCATTGATGAACGGAACGGCAAAAACAAGCGTATTGAGTGCCGCAATGCCGAGCGTTCCGAGGAATTTATCGGTTACTCTGAAAATCAGCTTGAGAATAACGCAAATCAGAATATAAACCGCCGCAAGAATGCCGCCGTAAACCGCCGCTTTGCCTGCAAACGGCATTGCTCCAAAACCGATAACGGTATTGAGCAGACTGCAAATAACGCTTGTTACAACCGAAAAGCCCGAAATCATTGCGGCAAATTTGCCGAACATACCGGGTTTTGTTGAAACTCTGATGGCTTCGCTCATACCCAGACCCGAATTGAGAACAAGATTCTGAACAAACACCGTGAAAAGGGCTGTTATCAGCAAATCGGAAACCATTTTCATTGTTCGCCGCCCTCCTCTTCGGGTAAATCTATGCCGAGAGATTTAAGAAAATCTCCGAGGTCTGCATCGGAAGAGCCGAGAAAACCGAAATCTTCTTTTGCTTTTTCTTCAATTTCACTCACAGCTTCTTCTGATTCAAAAACCTCTTCAGCCTTTGCCTCTTCTTCCGTTTCAAAGTCAACGGGAGACATCTTCGCTGAAACCGCCTTTAAGCCCGCGGCAAGAAAACCGAGAAGAATAAGACAGCCGAAGGGCAGTGTCATACCCTTGAGAGTTACGGGTATATTGACCGCAACGCCTGCAAAGGTTGCGCGTCCCAGAATTTCTCTGACCGCGCCCGTGATAAGAAAGATTGCGGATATACCGATTCCGCTTGCAAGGGCGTCATAAAAAGCAAGCTTCATATCGCTCTTAACCGCAACCTGCTCGCAATGCACAGCAACAACGGAGTTGATTGCCGTAAGCGGCAGATAAATCTTCATGCCGAGGCTGATTTCGGCGAGAGAATAGGTCTCGAGATAATAAAGAACAGGGCAAACAATGGCAAGACCTGTAAGAAGATACAGGGACATTCTTATCCATCGCGGAAGATTTCTGAAAAACAGGCTTGCAAGAACGCTTATCGCCACAAGCTCCACGCACATCGTTGCCGACAGCATTGCCGCCTGCAAAAACGTGGTTGACGCCGCGATTACGGGGCAGAGACCTACAAGCTGAACGAGAACGGGATTATATAAAACCGCGCCTCTTTTGAAAATTTCTTTGAAAGAAACGTTATTACTCATTCGCAAGCACCTCCTTATCAGCTTTCACCTTACGGAATGCTTTTTTTGAGATTTTCGGCATATTATTGATTACGGAATCAAATATCGGACGCAGGGCATTTGTCAGAAGAACGGCAAAACAAACCGTTTCTTCATATGCACCCATATGGCGCATCGCCATACAAATTACGCCGCAAACAGCTCCGTAAACTATCTTATTGACTGTTTTATGAGGCTGAGTTGACGGGTCAGTTACAAGGAACACCGCCGCAAACAAAAGTGAGCCTGAGCAAAGTTCGGGAACAAGATTTGTTTTGAAAGATGCAACAACTCTCGGGAAAAAATATACCATCAGAACACACGCCGCAATAAAGCTCACCGATGAAACAAGAGCCTTGGGTCGTGTAATAAGCAGATAAACCGCACACGCAACCATCAGCAGAGCACAGCCCGTACCCATCGGACCCGCAACGTTGCCGCCGAGAATATCGAATATGCTTGCCGCGCCAACGTAAACGGCTCTTCCGTTCATAAGCATTGAGCCGAGAGACGTTGAGCCGAAAAGCTTGCCCTCACTGCCTTCAACAAAAGCAAAAACCTGTTCCTTGAAGCAAACGCTTGCAAAGGCAAAACCTGCTGCCGCAGGAACAAACGGAGCTTTCATACTGCCGCCGAACGGAACTTTAACAACCGCAACGGCAAACACCGAAGCAAAGACCGCCACGTAATAAGGTACGCTCGAAGGCATCATAAGCGCTATCGCCGCGCCCGTAAAAACACTGCTCAGGTCGCTGATATCAATCTTTCTGTTTATAACAAGACCTGCCAGCGCATCTGTCGCAACAGCCGCCGCAACGCTTGCCGCAATCACAAGTAAAGAGCGCACACCGTAAAACCAATAAGCGGCAAAACACGGCACTGCGAGCATCAGCAGGTAACCGCCGAAAAAGCTTCTTGCGTTGTCTTTATTCAATTTTTCGGCACCGTTTGCCACGGCATTCACCTCTGACTTCCATTATTTTTTCATTGCACACCGCAACGAAAAATCATATTATGTTATTACTGTTTAAGATTTTTCAGGAGGACAGACCTATGCAAATCAATTCCCCTTCGGAAAACAGGATTGTTGTTGAGCTTTCTGCTCAGGATATGCAGGATTTGGATATTACATATGAGGATATGGATTATTCCGCAATAGAAACAAGGCGCGTTATCTGGACGGTTCTCGACACCGCAGGCAAATATCTCGGCAAAGAGCTTGACCCTGCACGCAGAATGATTATAGAAGCCCTGCCGCTTGAGGGCGGCGGCTGCACTCTTTTTTTCACAATTCTCGATACCTCTGTCAAGGTCGGACGTTCAAAACTGATAAAACAGCCAAGCAGTCTGATTTGTGATTTTGACAGCCTTGACGGTCTTTTTAAAGCCGCCGAAGAATGCAACGTAAACAGTGCTCTGACTCAGAGCAGTCTTTATGAGAATAACGGCAGATACAGGCTGATAATCAGCTCGCCGTTTGACCTCAATCTTCTGCAGCGGCATTTTTGCGAATTTGCAAAATGCAGAAAATGTGAAAACCTTGAAGCGGAATTTACCCGTGAACACTGGAATTCAATCGCAGAAAACAACGCACTGAATTCGCTGGCAAGAAAATAGTTCAGTTATATGCTTTCTCAGCTTTTTCTCTGAGCATTCCGATAACCTCGGCAGGATTTTCCGCGCCGAAAACGGCGCTGCCCGCAACAAAAACGTTTGCGCCTGCCGCGGCGGCAATCTCAACCGTTTCGGCGTTTATTCCGCCGTCAACCTGTATATCAACCTCAAGACCTCTGCGCTGAATTTCTTGGCGCAGGGTCTTAACTTTTGCCATTGTTTCGTGCATAAACGACTGACCGCCGAAGCCCGGCTCAACTGTCATAACAAGCACCATCGAAAGCTTATCAAGATAAGGGAAAACTTCTTCCGCGGCGGTTGCCGGCTTTATGCTGATACCTGCCTTGCATCCGCAATCAAGAATTTTATCAACCGTTTCTTCAACGGGAGACGAGCTTTCATAATGGAAAGTGATAATATCCGCACCTGCTTTTTTGAAATCATCAATATATTTCAGCGGATTTTCAATCATCAGATGCACGTCAAAAATGAGGTTTGTTTTATTTCTGACGCTTTTGATAACAGGCGCGCCGAAAGAGATGTTTGGCACAAAACAACCGTCCATAACGTCGAGATGCAGCCAGTCTGCTCCGCCCTTTTCAACTCTGACTGCTTCCGCACCGAGAGCCGAAAAATCGCTTGCAAGCACAGAGGGAGAAATCTTTATCATAATAAAACCAACCTTTCAGCCGTCTGAAGGCAAAATAACGGCATTATAATCTGTAATATTATATCAGTTTATTATTATAAAATCAATATTATAATAAATAAGTTTACAATTAAAATATTAAAAGAAATACTTTACAAAATTAGATTTTTGTTACATAATATAGGGTGATATACTATCATTCAAGAGGAATAAAAATGGAAAAAGAAAAAGATAAAAAATCCTCGGCAGAAAAAAATATTGCACTGATGAAACGCTTTTTTCCCTATCTTAAAAAGCATCTCGGCACGGAGCTTATCGTTCTTGCCTGCGCCGCAACATCAGCCGCGTGCGAAATCATTCTGCCGCTCATCGTTCGCAAAATCACAGACCAGGGCGTTGCCGACCCTGCAGGCTTGACTGTAAAGCTTATCATCACCATTGCAATTGCCTATGTTGCTCTCAGGGCGCTGGACAGCTTTGCAAGCTTCTGCCAGTCTTACTGGGGACACAAAATGGGCACTAAAATCGAAAACGCCATGCGCGAAGATATGTTTGACCATCTTCAGACTCTCTCCTTCTCGTTTTTTGATAACACCAAGGTCGGCCAGCTTATGAGCCGTATGACCTCAGACCTTTTTGACGTTGCGGAATGGGCGCACCATTTTCCCGAAATGCTGCTGATGACAATAGTTAAATTCGTTGCAAGCTTCTTTATTTTCGCAACAATGGATTTCCGCTTTGCAATCGCAATTTTTATTCTTATGCCGTTTATGATAATTCTCACAAAACGCTCAAGAACAAAGATGCGCGACACCTTCAAAGAGGGCAGACACCAGGTTGGCGAAATCAACGCACGCATTGAGGACAGCCTTCTGGGCGTAAGGGTTGTTCGTTCATTTACAAACGAAAAAACAGAAAAAGATAAGTTCTCCAAAGGTAACGAGAAATACGTTGAAATCAGAAACAAAAGCCACAGATATATGTCGCAGTTTCACGCAACGGTCAAGCTCCTTGACGGTATTACATACATCTGCGTTATCGCAATGGGTGCGCTTCTGATGAAAGAGGGCATCACCTCTCCCGGCGACTTTGCCGCAAGCCTTCTTCTTATCTCAACCCTTCTCGGCTCAATCCGCACAATTGTTGATTTCAGCGAGCAGTTCAGCAGAGGCATAACAGGCGTTGAACGTTTTGCCGAAATTATGGATGAAAAAGCCGATATCGTTGACAGCGCAAATGCCGTTGACATCAAAAACGTTCAGGGCGAAATCGAATTCAAAGACGTTTGCTTCAGCTATGTCAAGGGTGAAAAAGAAATTCTCCATAATCTCAATCTCCGCCTTGAAAAGGGCGAAAACCTTGCGATAGTCGGTCCCAGCGGCGGCGGCAAAACAACGCTCTGCAATCTCATTCCCCGTTTTTATGAACCCGAAAGCGGCGATATTCTGGTTGACGGAAAAAATATAAAGGATATCACGCTCCATTCCCTGCGCTCAAATATCGGCGTTGTTGCTCAGGACGTTTATCTTTTCAGCGGAACAATCCGTGATAACCTCATCTACGGCAAGGCAGACGCCACCGACGAAGAACTCATTGAAGCAACAAAAAAAGCAGGCGCACACGATTTTATCAGCGCATTGCCCAACGGTTACGATACATACATCGGCGAAAGAGGCGTCAAGCTCTCAGGCGGTCAGAAACAGAGAATTTCAATCGCCAGAGTTTTCCTCAAAAATCCGCCCATTCTTCTGCTTGACGAGGCAACGTCTGCTCTCGATAACGAAAGCGAAAAGCTTGTTCAGGAATCTCTTGAACGCCTTGCAAAAGGCAGAACAACCCTCACTATAGCTCACCGTCTGACCACCATACGCAACGCAGACAAAATCGTTGTTCTCACAGAGGACGGCATTGCAGAGCAGGGCTCTCACAAAGAACTGATGCAAAAAGACGGCATTTATGCAGATATGTATAATATGTACGCAATAATTTAGTGAACAGCTAACAGTGAAAAGTGAATAATTCAAAACACAATAGAAAGGAAATATAACCATGCTTAAAAACATCTCCCCCATCATCTCTCCCGAACTTCTCAAAATCCTTATGGAAATGGGTCACGGCGACGAAATCGTTATCGGCGACGGCAATTTCCCCGCAGCAGCTAACGCAAAAAGACTTGTTCGTCTTGACGGCCACGGCGTTAACGAAATTCTTGAGGCTATTCTTAAGCTGATGCCTCTTGATACATATGTTGAAGCTCCCGTTGCTCTTATGGATAACGGCGATGCATCAAATCCCCCTCCCATCTGGGCTGATTACAAAAATACCGTTGTTGCCGAAGAAGGCGATAAAAACTTTGAGCTTGTTGAGCGTTTTGCTTTCTATGAAAGAGCAAGGGATGCTTACGCAATCATCGCAACAGGCGAAACAGCTATCTATGCAAACATCATTCTTAAAAAAGGTGTTGTTATTCAGTAATTGTTCGAGTGAAAAGCTAAAAGTGAATAGTGAAAAGTTATGGAAAGGCTCCGCCTTTGACCGATTATATTATTAAATTTTGGGTGCGGGCAACGCCCACCCGAAACTATTCGCTCTTCACTATTCATTATTCACTGAGAAAGGAGTCACAATGAACAAACGAGTTCTTGCCATTGACTTCGGTGCTTCCAGCGGCAGAGCCATTCTGGGCACCTTTGACGGCAAAAAAATTACGCTTGAAGAGGTTCACCGCTTCTCAAACGACCCCGTAAAGGTCGGCGACACAATGTATTGGGACGTTCTTCGCCTCTTCCACGAAATCAAGCAGGGTATTGTAAACGCCAAGCTTGCAGGCGGTTTTGACAGCGTGGGTATCGATACCTGGGGCGTTGATTTCGGTCTGATTGACGAATTCGGCTGTCTCCTTGAAAACCCGATTCATTACAGAGATGAACGCACAAAGGGTCTTATCGAAGAATGCGCCGAAACCGTTTCCAATGCCGAATTCTACGGCACAACAGGCATTCAGTTTATGGAGCTTAACACCGTTTATCAGCTCTATGCTCTCAAAAAATACCGTCCCCATATGCTCGAAAGAGCAGATAAAATTCTCTTTATGCCCGACCTTTTCGGCTATATGCTCACGGGCAAAAAGACAACAGAATATTCAATCGCAACCACTTCGCAGATGATTGACCTCAAAACAAAAAAATGGGCAACTCCTCTGCTTGACAGACTCGGAATTCCCTCAAAGCTTCTCTGCGATATCGCACCTTCGGGCACGGTTTTAGGCAAAATCAGAGCCGATATCTGCGCAGAATGCGGCATCCCCGAGGTTGACGTTATCAGCGTTTGCGGTCACGATACACAGAGTGCAATCACCGCCGTTCCTGCGGAAGAGAGCGATTTCGCTTTCCTCTCAAGCGGCACCTGGTCACTCTTCGGAACAGAGCTTGATAAGCCCATTGTTGACGAAAAATCAATCGCGATGAACGTTACAAACGAGGGCGGTTACAACGAAAAAGTAGGCTTCCTCAAGAACATAATCGGTCTTTGGCTGATTCAGGAAAGCCGCCGCCATTGGAACAGACACGGCAGCGATTATTCCTATGCAGACCTTGAAAAGCTTGCCCTTGCGGCAGAGCCGTTCAAGTGCTTCATTGACCCCGATGCACCTGAATTTGTGCCTCACGGCAACATCCCCGAAAGAGTTCGCGAATACTGCCGCAAAACAGGTCAGGCTGTGCCCGAAAGCGTTGGCGAGGTTATGCGTTGCATCTATGAAAGCCTTGCAATGAAATACCGCTTAACTCTTGAAAAGCTTGAGGAATGCACAGAAAAAACCTATCCTTCTATCCACGTTATCGGCGGCGGAACAAAGGATACTCTGCTTTGCAAAATGACCGCCTGCTCCTGTGGCAGAAAGGTTGTTGCAGGCCCGATTGAAGCAACGGTTCTCGGCAATATTCTTGTTCAGCTTCTCTCCTGCGGCGCAATCGCAGATATTGACGAAGCAAGAAAAATCGTTCGCGAAAGCGAAAATACGGTTGAATATCTCCCCGAAAATACCGCAGAATGGTCAGCAGCTTATGAGAGATTCAAGGCTGTTGTGGGCAATTAATTTCGGTTGTTTCTCTTAAGTCTCCCTTTCAAGGGAGGTGGATTTTGCGAAGCAAAAGACGGAGGGATTTCTTATAAACCAAACCTCCAAACTCCCTCAGTCACTCCGTGACAGCTCCCTCAAGAGGGAGCCAATAACATAAAATCTGAAATGATTAAATTCCACATACATAGAAAGGATTTGATTAAAATGGCAAAAAACAGACTTATCGGCGATTATCCCGTTATCGGTATTCGCCCCATCATTGACGGCAGAAGAGGTCCTCTTAACGTTAGAGGTTCACTTGAAGAGCAGACAATGAACATGGCTAAAACAGCGAAGGCACTCTTCGAAGAAAATCTTCGCTACTCAAACGGCGAACCCGTAAAGGTTGTTATCGCTGACACAACAATCGGCAGAGTTGCAGAAGCTGCGGCTTGCCGTGAAAAGTTCAAGAAAGAGGGAGTAGACATCACTCTTACTGTTACACCTTGTTGGTGCTATGGAAGTGA
>JAFXJO010000097.1 GCA_017532185.1 Clostridia bacterium
AAAAACAGGCTTGCATCGGTGAAAACCTTTGCAAGCCTTTCTTTATGCAGTTAAGATTAAAGATCGAGCACGGAACTGACAACGCTGCCGAGAACGCCGCCCGATGAGCTTTTTCCGGGTTCTTTGGGACTGTTGTTTTGCTTCATAAGAGTGCCGTAGGTTGTGGGAGCCATCAGGATTTTACCTGTACCTCTGTATATGTTTACAAGACCTTCGCCGCTTACGAGAGAGCCAACGAGCGATTTTGAAGATCTTTCAACCGTAAACTGCAGGGATTTGCTCCAGGCTATTGCCATGTTACCGTCAATTCTGACTTCATCGTTTTCAAGTTCGATTTCAATAAGTTCTTCGCGGGGAACGGCACTTTCAAGAACTGCGATGCCCTGACCCGAAAGAGTGAGGTTGAATAAGCCTTCGCCGCCGAGAAGTGCGGAGGAGAAGTTGCTTCTGGAAACAATTTCTTCCTGAACGGTGGATTCACAGGCAAGGAACAGACCGTCGTCAAGAACCATACCGCTGCCCCAATTAGCAACGTCCTCAAGAATTATGTATTTATAAGTAGGTTCAAGCATAAGGTAACCGTTGCCGCTGAAAATCGGTTTTGCGGCGGATTCGTTAGTAACGGCGCCTTTAAGTGCCTTGCCGAAGAAATCCTTAACGCCTTTAACGCCCGAGGTCATTGAAACGTTACCTGCGGTCCACTGCATTGCGCCTGCCTGAAGCTTGACTGCGTTGCCGTTAAGGGTGCAGTAAACCTGTCTTTTGCGGAAATTCATTTCCTGCATAAAATAAGCGGTTGCGGCTGAAGCGGGATTTGTACTGATATCTTTCTGGTGCTCAAGCACTCGGAAACAACCGAGTTCGTTGATTTTAACAATATTTGGATTATCTTCAAGGTTTTTAATCTTGATACCTAAAGGGCGTGAAGCGGGAATATCGGACGGTGAGCCGCCGAGCGATGCGCCGCAGCTTGTGCAGAATTTGCTGTTTTCGGGGATATTATTTCCGCAATTGGGACAGAACATATCAATTACCTCTTTCTTTTATTTATTGTTAACCGCAATATATGCGGCGCCGAGCAGATTTGCGTCGTTGCCTGCCTGAGCTTTCACAACTTTTGCGCAGCGAAAACTTGGCATAAGCTGAGATGTGAGACGGCTGTTGATTTCATCGGTGATATATTTTTCGTTCATAATTCCGCCGCCTGCAATAATCAGCGAGGGATTGAAAATATAAACAAGACTTTTAAGACCGATAACGATTTCGTCAATCCATTCGTCTATGACAGCTTTGATTTCGGGGTTATCGAATTCGGCAAAAATTTCTCTGCCGTTCATATCTTTACCTGTTTTTTCTTTAACGGCTCTCACGAGTGCGCCCGATGAAGCGTAGGCTTCATAGCAACCGCAACCGCCGCAGGTGCAGCTTTTGCCGTTGGCGTGAGTGATGAAGTGGCCGAATTCACCTGCAGAGCAACCGTTGCCCTTGAAAAGCTTGCCGTTAAGAAAGATTGCGCCGCCGATTCCCGTGCCGTAGGTCAGACAGATAAAATCGTTTTCGCCTTTTGCGGCTCCGAAATATGCTTCGCCAAGAGCCGCTGAGTTAACGTCGTTTTCAACTGCACAGGGTACGCCGATTTCGCTCTCAACAATCTGCTTTATCTGTACGCCCGTGTAACCGGGAATGCTGTCTGTTGCATAAACGATCATACCTTTTTCGCTGTCAACCTGACCTGCGGTTGAGATGCCGATGCGGTCAATGCCCGAAAAAGTTTTTGCGATTTCAACGATTCTTTCAATTATCCGTTTGCCACCCTCAAAAGCGTTGGTGGGAACTGATTTTTTTTCGGTAAGAACAAAATTTTCGTCGCACAGCGCATATTTTATCTCTGTGCCGCCGATATCAAAAACAAGAATTTTCATTGCGTTTCTCCGTAGCTTCAAAACAAAACGGGCGGCAGAGCCGCCCTGAATTATGCCTTTGACTCTTCCAATGCTTTAACAAAGCGTTTGGTGATATCCATAGGTCTTGTGATGGCTGTTCCTACAACCGCCGCATGAGCACCGCTTGCAAAAGCGTCAACAAGCTGCTCGGGTACCCAGATACCGCCTTCGGCAATAACAGTTGCGCCGAGTTCTTCTTTATAGCGTTTCATAAGGTTGCAATCGGGCAGGGGAGTGCCTTTGGTATAAGGGGTATAGCCACTCATTGTTGTGCCCAGCAAATCAAAACCGAGCTCAAGCGCAAGCTTGCCTTCTTCAAAGCAGCTTGTATCGGCCATAAAGAGCTGGTCAGGATATTTTGCGCGCACTTCCTTGAAGAATTCTTCAAAAGAGATGCCGCCGGGACGGGTGCGGTTGGTTGCGTCAACAGCAATGATTTCGCAACCGATTTCAACGAGCGCATCAACCTCTTTCATTGTGGGTGTGATGTAAACGTCGCTGT
>JAFXJO010000098.1 GCA_017532185.1 Clostridia bacterium
ACAGAATTGATTTTGATACCTTCATCAGCTGGCATGAGCAGGAGAAGCTCCTCAAGGTTGGCTTCGACGTTGATATCAAGGCTCAGAAGTTCACAAGAGATATCGCTTATGCAACAATCGAAAACTCCAACTACCGCCATAATCCCTATGATAAGGCTAAGTTTGAGGTTTCGGCTCATAACTTCATTGATATGTCAGAAGACGGCTACGGTCTTACAATCCTCAATGACTGCAAGTACGGCTACGAGGTAAACGAGCAGAGAATGATTATCACTCTTCTCAAGGCTCCCATGAATCCCGACCCGAAATCAGACAGAGGCGACCATTACTTCTCATATTCACTCTATCCGCATGCAGGCGGTTGGAAGGATGCCGAAACTCTTGTAAGAGGTCTTGAATTCAACAACCCCATGCTTCCCGTTGAAATTGCTGCAGATGCAAAGGGCGCAGAAAGCGCATCGTTCATCAGCGTTGACGGCAAGAACGTTACTCTTGAAGCTGTTAAGAAGTGCGAAGACGAAGATGCTTATATCGTTCGTTTTGTTGAAAAAGCAGGCAGAAGAACAGCGGTTAACGTTGAATTCTTTGCTGAAATCGCAAGCGTTGCAGAATGTAACCTTCTTGAAAGAGAAGACGTTGCGGCTGATATCGCAAACGGCAGCACAATGAGCTTTGAAATCAAGCCCTTCGAAATCAAGTGCTACAAAGTTTTTGTTAAATAATTAAACGTTTAAATAACAAACCCTCCGAGGCGGAATGCTTCGGAGGGTTTGCTTTTTCAGAGGAGGCATATCAAAGGGTAAAATTATTGAAAATCATCTGAATAAACATCTCGATAATCTGTCGGAATATATTTTCAAACATATCGTTTGCCGGCACGGAGTTACCGATAACATAGCTTCTTTCGCTTGTACTTCCGCAGTGGGTGCATTCTCTGGTGCTTGTTTCTCTGCCTGTTTCGTCGTTATGGATATATTCGCTCCATTCGCCGTAGGTATGGTCGGCAAGAGGCAGAGAAGCTTCGTTCTGCGAAAATCCGCAAAGAGTGCAGACGTCGGCGCAGGAGCCGTATGAGGTGCAGGTTGAGGCTGTTATAACGCTTGCAACAAATTCGTGAGCGCAAACCTTGGCTTTTTCGGTTATTGCCTGAATATAAGCGTTCTGCATATTGTAGCTCGAAGATTCATACCAATTCGGTCTTGTGATGTTTGTGTTGATAAAGCTTTCGCCTTTACGGCTTGCGTATGAGTTTTCGTTAACGCCGTTTTTTTCAAAGGGTACGCTGATTGTGCCTGACGGAGAGGTGTAACGGATAACAACTGAGAAGATGCTTCCTTTTTCAAGCTCAACGGGGGAATCAAGGTAAATTGTGTGGTATCCCGTGTTGTGAACGGTTGTCTGGATTTCCGCAACTTTTGTGCCGAGAGTCGGCTTCTGATAGTTTTCGGGCAGATTGGCATAGATGCTTATTTTAAGCTTGGTGTCCGCTGTGGCGGTATAAGTTGCAACGGATGAAAGAATTTCGTTATCCTTTGCTCTGAATACGTTTGCTGCTTCCATAGCATTGTTGCAAACGAGCGCGGTGCGCCAGTTGGTGCCGTTATAAGTATAATTGTTGTTTATATTTTCTGCAGAGCGTGCGGAATATCCCGTAAAAGAATTGATTGAGGTGTCGTAATATGAAAGATAGAAGCAACCGCCCATACCCCAATATTCGCCCCAGCTGTTTTTGCAGAGCCAGGCACCGTCTGTTGCAGGTCTGTTATTTTTGTTGAAGTTTTCAGCAGGATAATCGTCGTCCCAGCCGATAATCGTCACTTCGTGATTGGGGATTGTTCCGTTGTTATAGTAATAAGCGGTGTTATTATTATGGTAATATTTATCTTCATAACAGAAAGCAACAACAACGCTGCCGTGTTCCAGAATCCATTCTTTAACGTCATATTCGTTTCGGAGTTCCTGAGACGATTCAATAACAACGCCTCCGCTTGTATCATATCTGTCATTTTCATCATAGTTGCCCATTTTGCTGAAATCTGTTCCGAAGAAGGGGTAATCGGTTTCGTTTGCAAGACCCGAATGGCGCGCAAGAGTTGCTGTTGCAAGTTTCTGGTTGCCGCCTTCATAATAAGGCGAAGCTTTGTGCACTCCGTCACCGTTTGTGAGGTCGGATTCGTTTGCTGTGAGAGATCTGCCGGAAAACCAGCTCAGGTGGGCTTCGGCAAAATCAGTGTTTTCAAGTTCGGTCAGACCGTTCATTATTGCATCGGTTTCGAGTGCGCTTATTGCCGAGAAAGCCCAGCAGTTGTTTGTTATTCCCTGGCTTTTGGTTTCTGTTATAACGCCGAGTTCTCTTGCATCAAAGCTTGAGGGCAGAGAGGAATCAACGGAAGCGCAGAAAAGCATTTCGGATTCAAAAATATCCTCGTTGCCCGGTGTAACGTATTCATAGCCTGTATAGCCGTATTCGCTTGGTTCGGAATATACAACCTGCATCAGTTCAAATTCCGTTTTTTCCTCTTTTGCAAAAGCGGAAAGTGCAGGTGTGCCTGCCATAACAATCGCTGCCGATGCAAAACATAAAACCCTCTTAATCAGTTTTTTCATCATTTTCACTCTTTTCTTATTTTTTTGTTGGGCTTTTGCCCTTTCACCCATAAGACGAATGAAAATGCGGTTTGGTTTGCAAAAAAATGAAAATATTTCAAAAAAAGGACCTTCGGCAAAACCGAAGGTCTCTGTAATGTATATTATTCAGACCAGTTGCAATCTGCAAATCTGGTGGGACGGTGAGGGAAGGCTTTGAAGAAAGCGTCGGCATTGCCTTTTATTTCAACACCGTCTATGTAAATTGCCGTCTGTGCGGAATGTCCTTCGCCTGCAAGCATAAGCCTTGCGGCGGCAGGGGCGGTGAGAGAAATATCATAATCTCCGTCAGTTTTACGGGTGACGGTTGCATTGCCGTTTTGATATTCAACCTCAAAAATACCGTTGTTTTGCTCAAGTTCGTCAATGCACTTCAAACGGAATTTGCCGTATTCTTCGGGGTATTCGTTACACTCAAGAAGCTTCTGCATATTATAAATTCTGCCTGCGGAGCAGCCGCCGTATTCATAGGTAACGCCGTCGATTCTGTCTGCTATGCAGGCAAAATCAGAACCCTGATACTGTTTGTTTACAACAAGATTTTTGGCAATGCCGTCATAATTGCGAAGAAAACCGATAAGACCGTAAAGGGCTTCGGGCGTCAGCGCAAACAGTTCTTCTGCAACAACGTCGTTGGGTCTGTTGACTTTAAAACGAACGTATCCGTCGGCAACGCCGTTTTTGTCACGTCTGAAATAAGTATAATCCGCGTTTTCGAGAGGTTTATCGCAAAAATACTTTTTTTCATCGCGCAAGGTCATCAGATTTTCGCGCAGAGCGCATTTTGAGTGGAGTTCACTCAGTTCCTCAAACTGTTCGCCTGTATAGAAAATTGCATCGGTGTTGCGCGGAATATGCTTAAGCTTTTCAAAAGGCACTTTCACGCTGAACATACGGTTGAGGTTGGCGTAACCGAATTTTTCGTAGTATTCGATTGAGAACGGATGCAGAAAACCGAGAACCCATCCTTCTTCTGCCGCAGTTTCACCGATTTTTTTAAATATCTCTCTTATGCCGCCCATTCTGCGGTATTCGGGCTGACTGCATACACCCTCAACAACAACTGCGCCGAGAATGTTTGAACAAAAATTTACATTATAATTATAGATTTCAATGCCTGCAATCAGTTTGCCGTTTTCAAAAGCGGCAAGTACGGGCACTTTAACAACGTTGTCAACTGCCGCATCAAATTTCCAGATGAATGATGCCGCGGAAACCTTTTGAAAATCAGCGGCTTCATCGGGGGTTATATATCTTATTTCCATAAATTCTCCTGTTTCAAGGGTCAGTTATATTCTTTAATGATTTCGTTCAGCGCACCCATAATGCTTGAGCCTGCTTTGCTGCCTGTTGAGAGCATTTCTTCGTAATGTCTCTGTGCAGGTCCGAAAAGCTTTTCGCCAAGGTCTGTGTTCCAAAGAGAATCCGCAATGAAGGGCGCATAATCGTTATCGGGTACGATATAGCCGATAGCGTCGTTGCAAAGACCCATAACGATAACGGTTTTATTGTCGCTGATTAAGTCTGCAGAGCAGTCAAGCTCCCAATCGGTTCCGAGATATGACTGCGTTTTATCAACAACGTTGCCGTAAACAAGCTGAGGAACGAGTTCGCCGGGAACGGTGAGCATAACGAGATCGGTTCCGATTTCAAGGTAACCGACTTCTGTTATAACCGAATAGCCTGCGGGCGCGGATTTGTCGCGTACGGTTGTTAAGCCAAGAAGTCCGGAAACCGCACCGAGTTCAAGCAGACCGTATTCAAGCGGAACGGTAACTTCCGCCATTTTAACGTTGATGAGGGGGGCAACAGGCGTTGCTTTTGTTTCGGCTTCAATGATAAGTCTTGCAAATTCATAGCCGAGTTTCTTGGATCTCTCATAATCGGCAACGATGGGGTTTTCTGCGATTTCGGCTTTTATTTCATCAAGAATTTCTTCCGTTTCAACTGCGTCTGTATTAACCGAAATAGGAGATTGCGCTCCCTGAATAAACATAAAGTTCATTCCTGCGTCGTTCATTTTAAGTTCGGTAAAGTTGGGAAAATCGGCAGAAAGAAGCTTTGTTGCTCTGTTGATTGTTGTGGGATGAGCGCCGAGATTTGCAAAAACGGTGGGAGCTGATTCTGCGTTATCGGGAACAAACTTAAAGCAGGCGATAACGTGCTGATAACCTTCCATATCATATCTCTTGTTGAAGATATAACCGTATTCGTCATCCATATAATTATTGTTTCTTTCGCTTCTGCCGATGGTTGCGGTTTCATAATAATAAAGCTCACCCGGCTCTTTTGCGAGATAGGCTTCAACAATCGCATCGGAAGCACCGTCAATCATCAGCTCATAAAATTCGGGGTCGATGCTTCTCGTTTTATTGATAAAGGGGAGGAATGAGAAAAGATTCTGAAAAACGGTTTTGATAAGCGTCTCAAGACCGAAGCCCTGAGTGTCGATAACGGTATGGCAATGAGTGCTGTTTATATTGATTGCAACAATATCGCTTTCGATGCCCATTTCTGCGAGCTTGCGCTCGGATTCGGCTCTGATTGTGCGGATATCGGCATTGCAAACACCGATGCCGTCAATAGCCGCCATAATAACCGTGCCTCTGCCTGAATTATCGCTGATGGCTATTGCGTTTGCTCCCTGGTCGTCATAAACGCCGTTGATTTTCTGGGTAAAATAACCGCCCGTATAATATTCTTTTGAACCGTCTCTGAGGTTTTCGGGAACCATACTTGCTTTGCCGAAGCCGAGATGCCATTTTGCGTTTTCTGCAGGTCCATCGAGAAAAACGGATGTGCCTTCGTAGAAGTTTTGACTTTCATAATCTTCGATTTTATCAAAATTTTTGGGAAAGAGCGCGCCGAAACCCTTGAAAACGGCATTGAGCAGACCGTTGATGAGGTTCGTTGTGATTATTATTCCGCTGTTGTTTGCGGCTTCGTTACCCGAAGCGCTTGCAAAAACCGTGCCTGTAAGCATAATTGCTATTGCAAGAACAATCGAAATGATTTTTTTGATTTTTCTTTTCATTTGCATTCTCTCCTTTGGTGCCTTTTTATAACTTTACCATAAATTTTCTTGAAAGTAAATATTTTTTATGTAAATACCACATTTAAGAGTATATTGTAATTTAACGGCGTCTGTGCTAAAATAACGGCATAGAAATTTTTGGAAAAGGTGAATTTATGGGATACATTATCGGACAGATACTTGGACTGTTTGTTACCGCGGGCGTTATCATAACTCTTCAGCTTAAGAAGAAAAAACAGATGTTTATCGTTTCTGTGTTGGTAAATGCAATGTCGGCGGCAA
>JAFXJO010000099.1 GCA_017532185.1 Clostridia bacterium
GGCACGCGCGCCGACAAACCACCATATTGAAATTCCAAACCAAAAATGTGCTCCAAGCAGAAGCCACGCAGGAATTGTCCATTCAAGATTAAATATCAGGTTTATAAGAAACGCCGTAAAAAATCCCGTTCCCTCTTTCGGTTTTCTTTTCACCGCATCACCGCCTTTTCAAAACAGATAACGCCCGAGATAATCACTCAACGATAAGTCTGCCGCTTATTTCGCGCTCAAGGGTAGGATGAACCGAAAGATATTCGTCAAGAATTTCTCTGCACGAGGTTGAAACCATTCTGGGCTTGCCGTTTTTTGCAATCTCGTCATAGGGAACGGAGAAGAAGTTTTCAAGATTCTTGAAATGGAAATGCTGAAGACCGATTTTATAAATCTTTTCATCATCAAGCGGTTCACCGTTAAGGGTGAACTTTTTGAATTCGTGAGTGTTGCGGTCATAAACAACTCTTGTTCCTTTTGAGAATTGGTAGAACTCGCAATGTGAACCTTCCCACACCTCGTCACGAAGCATAAACTTTATCATCCGTCTGAGCTGTTCGCCCGTAACACGGAGCATATATGCAGGGTCATCATAGGGGAAACATTCTGCAAGGTCTTTGTAAAGAACTATCGGACCGAGTTCCGTTGAACGGACACTTCCCGAACCGAGAAGCATAAGGTCAAGACCGAGGCTGTCACGCATAATATCTGCAAACAGACCGCCGAGCTCTGTTTCACGGTATCTTGACGGATGGGTAAGCTGTCTTTTGAATCTTGTTACCATTCGACCGTATTTCATATCCGTTTTATTCTTGTAATACTTGATTATATCTTCAAGCTTTTCATCTCTCGGGCAGTTTTCTTCATTTATCGGAACCGATTTCCACGTGTAACTGTCAATGCAGTTGTTATCGGTATCAACCATAATATCGAATCTGCCTATCTGGTCTGTGCCCGTGCCTGCCTGAACAATAACAATATCATTAACAACCGCAGGCTCTTCGATGAACGTATGCGAGTGACCGCCAACTATAACGTCAACACCCCACGAAGGGTCAAGCTGTTCTGCAAGCTTTTTATCTTCTTCAAAACCGATATGCGTGAGAAGAACCGTGAAATCAATATCGATTCTGTTATATGCGTTGCAGATTCTGCCAACCGCCTGTGCTGCTTCCTCAATATCAACGAATGTACCCACAAGACCGTCATTCTTTGTCTGTGAAAGAACGTCTTCGGTCAAAATACCGATAAACAGAACTTTCATTCCGTCGATTTCAATTATATGGTGAGGCTTAAAAAGTCTTGCACCGTTGGTTTTGATATGTAAATTTGCATTGATAATCGGGAACTTTGCGCATTTTTCAATGAAAAGCAGATGTGAAACGCCGTAGTCAGTTTCGTGGTTGCCTACGGTAACAACGTCGGGTGATAGCATATTCATAATCTCGATTGTTGAAACGCCCTGATATTCGGAATCGATAACCGAGCCTCTGAACATATCGCCTGCAATGCAATAGATTGCGTTTTTTTCTTCGCTTCTTACCTTGTTGACATATCCCGAAAGCATTGAAACGCCGCCGACAAGATTTGAATCAATTTCTTCAGCAAGAAAGTCTCCGTGCAAATCGTTTGAATGAAGAATCGTAAGTTTTTTCAGATTAGCCATAAAATCCCCCATTTAGATTATTATTCATCCTAATTTTAACAAATAAAAATAAATCGCACATTGTACTTTAGTGCAGAAATGAAACTTTTTTAAAAAAATTTTATATTTTTATATAAAAAAGACGGCAGATTGCTCTGCCGTCAGATTTGTTTATTCAATTAATAATGAGCCAATAATAATGAGCCGCACCGCATTCGCAAATCGGATTAAGACCAAAAAGTTTATTGAAGAAATTGATAATATTCCAGAAGAAACCGAGGAAGCCGCCCTGATGGCACATATGGTCGCAAGGATCAGTAACGGTAATTTCGAAATTCAAATAAACAAAATCAAC
>JAFXJO010000100.1 GCA_017532185.1 Clostridia bacterium
CGTTGGGTGTGCCGCTGAGACCTGCTGTGTAAGCGGGTGAAACGCAGGGGTCGGCAAGCTCCCAGATTTTGCCCTGAGGATCCTTGAATGCGCCGTCGCCGTAAACCATAACCTCAATGTTCTTGCCGCTTGCGGCTTTGAGGAGTTCCTGAGTTTTATAAACGAAATCGGTGCAATCCTTGGGGAAAAGTTTGATGGAATCTTCTGTTGACTTATTTGAGCCGAGAAGACCGAACTTTTCGTTATAGCCGCTGCCGTCAACGGAAGATGTGAGAATATCGTCAAGCCCGCAAACAACCTTTGCGCCTGCTGCTTTAAGAATTCTCTTGGTTCTTGCTCTTGTGTGGATATCGCAAGTCAGAATGCAGTCGGCATAGTCAAGAATGCTCTTTGCTTGGTTTGCAAAAACGATTTCTGCTTCTGCGCCTGCTTCTGTGATAATCTGTGTGTAGTAATCAACGTAATCAACGCCTGTGAATTCATGCTTGTTTTCACCGAAGAGTTCACGGTATCTTTCAAGCGAAAGAACGTCGCTGTAGGGGTTGATGCCCGCATCGTCAAGCTGGTCATAGGTAAGAAGGTGGTTACCTACTTCGTCGCTGGGATAGCTGAGCATAAGAACAACCTTTTTAGCGCCCATTGCAATACCTCTGAGGCAAACGGCAAAGCGGTTTCTTGAAAGAATCGGGAAAATAACGCCGATTGTTTCACCGCCAAGCTTTGCTTTAACGTCTTTTGCGATTGCGTCAATGCTTGCATAGTTGCCCTGGCTTCTTGCAACGATTGATTCTGTTACGGCAACAACGTCTTTATCGCGAAGCTTAAAACCGTCTATTTCGGCTGCTTCAACAACGCTGTTGCAAACTATCTGAGCGAGGTCATCGCCCTGGCGGATGATGGGGCAACGGATGCCTCTTGAGATAGTGCCTGTTCTTCTTTCCATTTGAAAGTCCCCTTTAAAACCAAGCTGTTTTTTTGAAAACGCCCGGAAAAATTTTTTTACAAGTTATTGTATCACTCTTTTTCCGATAAATCAAGTATTAATGATGTATAAATATAAAGCGAATTTTTGCCCGTATTTTTTTCTGTTTGACGGAAAAAATACCAAAGGGTGATATATATATGATGTATACGGCGATATCGGCTGTAATCGGTTATCTGACAGGCAGCGTGAATTTTGCGGTAATTCTCTCTAAAATTATCTACGGAAACGATATCAGAAACACAGGCAGCGGCAATCCGGGTGCAACAAATGCAGTGAGGATTTACGGCAAAAAGTTCGGAATTACAATTTTTCTCTGCGATTTTTCAAAAGGTCTGATTGCAGTAGCGATTGCAAAACTGTTTGTAGTTTTTGCAGATGCGCCTTATGAAGCTATGCTTGCGGCAGGTTTTATGGCTCAGCTCGGTCATATTTTGCCTGCGTTTCACCGCTTCAGAGGAGGAAAAGGCGTTGCAACGGCGGTGGGGGCAGCGTTTGCGCTGATGCCTTTGACGGCATTGCTTCTTCTCTTGCTTTTCGGAATAGTGTTGTGGGCAACCAAATATGTTTGTGTTGCTTCGGGAGTGTGCGCGGCGGCTTATCCGATTCTTGCTTATTTTTTAAGCGGAAGCCAAGAGGCGATGAACTGCGTTTTTGCGGCTTCGTGCTCAATGCTTATTCTTATCCGCCATCTTTCAAACTTTGAACGGCTGAGAAGAGGGGAAGAAGGAAAAATCAAATAGAATAAAAACAGGTTGCCGATATTTTTTGACGGCAATCGAACATATAAAAAAATTTGAATTAAGCTCTTGACAAACACTAAATAAAGGTGTATTATACGTACAACACTTTAACGCATAAAAGCTTTAAAGTTTTAAAGGTTTAAAGGAGTGATGTTCAATGAACAATTTGACAGTATGGATAACGATTGGCATTTATATTATTGTTATGGCCGTTATCGGATTAACACAGGGCAAAAAAGCTCACAGCATTGTAGACCTCACGGTTGGCGGACGCAATGCAGGTGCATGGCTTTCGGCGCTCTCATACGGTACCGCTTATTTTTCTGCGGTTATGTTTGTTGGATATGCAGGGGGCACGGGTAAGGGCTTTGGCCTTTGGGGTGTGCTTGCAGGCATCGGTAATGCCGTTTTGGGCGCTTGGCTTGCATGGAAAGTTTTGGCAAGAAAAACAAGAGACGTTTCGGCAAGGCTTAAAATCAAAACAATGCCTCAATTCCTTGAAGCAAGATATTCAAGCCCTTCAATGCGTTTGTTTGCGTGTGTTCTTATTTTTATTTTCCTTATTCCTTATTCGGCATCTGTTTATAAAGGTCTGGCTTCGGTTGCCGACGTCCTTCTCGGAATCAAAGTTGAATACTGTATGATAATAATTGCCGTTGTTGCGGCGCTTATGCTTGTTTTTGGCGGTTATCTTGTTCAGGCAAGAGCTGATTTCTTCCAGGGCATCGTAATGATGTTCGGCGTAGTGCTTCTTATTGTGTGCGTTATTCGCTGTGATGCGGTAGGAGGCGTTCAGGGTCTTATGGAATATGCCAAAACCGAAGGTGCTGAGCTCAGCTCAACAAACGGTTTACCCAAACTCAATTCCGACCAATGGATTTCTCTTTGGGCAACGGTTCTTATGACAAGCTTCGGCACTTGGGGTCTGCCTCAGATGGTAACAAAGTATTTCGGCATCAAAAATGATGAACAGGCAAAGAAGGGCATTACTATTTCAACGTTTTTCGCACTTCTCGTTGCAGGCGGCGGATATTTTGTGGGTTCTCTATGCTACAGATTTTTTGATTGGGAAACTCTTAATAACCCTGCTGCCGAAGGCTACGTTGCACAGGATTTCATTGTTCCCCGAATGCTCGAAAAAGCAAACATACCCTCAGTTCTTCTCGGAATTGTTCTGATGCTTCTGATTGCGGCTTCGGTATCAACTCTTTGCTCAGTAACTCTCACCGCAAGCTCAACTCTTACGATTGACTTTATCAAACATTTCAGAAAAAACCTTGACGATAAAAAAACATCATTTACAATTAAAGTATTATGTGTTATATTTATTATCTGTTCGTATGTTATTGCCAATACAGATACGCCCATTCTTGATATGATGAGCTATTCCTGGGGCATTATTTCAGGCTCTTTCCTTGCTCCGTACGTTGTTTCTCTTTTCTGGAAAAAGGTAAACACAAAAGGTGCGTGGGCGGCGATTATCGGCGGCTTGGCTGTTGCGGTTGTTCCCGCTGCGGCAAAGCTTGCTACCTGGGCGGTTAAAGATAATGCATTTATAAACGGGCTTGCAGGCAAGGGACCGCTTTTTGCTTGCATAGCAATGGTATTCTCAATTGTGCTTTGCGTTGCAGTGAGTGCTGTCACAAAATCTGCAAACGAGAAAGAAACCGAGTTCTTCTACACGGGTGTAGTTGAGACTGAATAAATTTGTATATATTTCTGTGAACGGAAAGGCTTTTCGCGGCTTTCCGTTTACGGTTGTTTATAAGAAAAAAGAAAAGGATTGAAAATCAATATGCCTATTACCAAGTTTCTTGAAAAAAATGCCGAACTCTACAAGGATGACGTGAGCCTTGTTGAAATCAACCCTGAAATTCAGGAAAAGAGCCGCGTTACCTGGCGCGAATATTCCCTTATTGAGCAGGGTTCAAAAGGTGACGGCAGAAGCGAAATCACTTGGGAGGAGTTTAATAAAAAGGCAAACCGTTTTGCAAACTTCCTTCTTTCAAGAGGTATCAAGAAAGGGGACAGGGTTGCAATTCTTCTGATGAACTGCATCGAATATCTTCCCATTTATTTCGGTATACTCAAAACCGGTGCTCTTGTGGTACCGCTTAACTACCGTTATACCGCAGAAGAAATCAAATACTGCCTCAAGCTTTCGGAGAGCGATGTTATTGTTTTCGGACCTGAATTCACAGGCCGTATGGAACAGATTTCAGACAGAATTCCCAAGGTTAAGCTTTGCCTTTATCTCGGCGAGGACTGTCCAACTTTTGCAGAGAGCTATAACAAGCTTGTTACATACTGCACATCGAGAAATCCCGAAATTGAAATCAGCGATGACGACCACGCCGCAATCTATTTTTCATCGGGCACAACAGGCTTCCCCAAGGCAATTCTTCATGCTCATAAGGCTCTCGTTCATTCTTGCCTTGTTGAACAGAATCATCATTCGCAGACAAAAGACGACGTTTTCCTTTGCATTCCTCCGCTTTACCATACAGGCGCAAAAATGCATTGGTTCGGCAGCCTTCTTGTTGGCGGCAAAACAGTTCTTCTCAAGGGAGCAAAACCTGAAAGAATTATTCAGACTGTTTCTCAGGAGCATTGCTCAATCGTCTGGCTTCTTGTTCCGTGGGCACAGGATATTCTTGACGCTATCGAAAGAGGCGATATCGAGCTTGATAAATATAAGCTTGACCAGTGGAGACTTATGCACATCGGTGCACAGCCTGTTCCGCCCAGTCTTATCAAAAGATGGCTCAAATATTTCCCCAATCATCAGTATGATACAAACTACGGTCTGAGCGAATCCATCGGCCCCGGTTGCGTTCACCTCGGTGTTGAAAACGTTCATAAGGTAGGCGCTATCGGCAAGGCAGGCTACGGTTGGGAAACCAAAATCATCGATGAAAACGGCAACACCGTTGAAAGAGGTGAGGTTGGCGAGCTTGCAGTAAAAGGTCCCGGCGTAATGCTCTGCTATTTCAACGACGAAAAGGCTACAAACGAAACCCTTCACGGAGAATGGCTCTTCACAGGCGATATGGCTCAGGAAGACGAAGACGGATTCATTTATCTTGTTGACCGTAAGAAAGACGTTATCATTTCAGGCGGTGAAAACCTTTATCCCGTTCAGATTGAAGATTTCCTTCGCAAGCATGACGCAATCAAGGACGTTGCGGTTATTGGTCTTCCCGATGCAAGACTCGGCGAAATTGCCGCCGCAATTATTGAGCTTAAAGAAGACTGCAAGGCAGAAGAAGAGGAAATCAACGATTTTTGCCGCGACCTTCCGCGTTATAAGCGTCCTCATAAGCTGATTTTTGCCGAAGTACCCCGTAACCCCACAGGTAAAATTGAAAAGCCGAAGCTTCGCAAAATGTATTGCGGAGACAGCCTTGTTGCAACACAGGTTGAAATGAATATCAGCAAATAATATCTTTTTGTTGTTTTATCTATTGTATTTTATTGAAAATAATTATATAATATCTATTTGATAATTTTTCTGTTTTACAGATTAGGAGGATTTCGGTTGAAAAAACTGTTTTTAGGTAACGAAGCGGTTGCCAGAGGACTTTATGAAGCAGGCTGTCGCGTTGTTTCAAGCTATCCCGGCACTCCCAGCACAGAAGTAACTGAGTTTGCCGCTACATATGATGAAATGTTTTCGGAATGGGCACCCAACGAAAAGGTGGCAATGGAAGTTGCTTTCGGTGCAAGCGTTGCAGGCGCACGCTCATTCTGCGCAATGAAGCACGTTGGTCTTAACGTTGCCGCAGACCCGCTTTTCACAGCATCATATACAGGTGTTAATGCAGGTATGGTTATCCTTGTTGCCGATGACCCCGGTATGCATTCGTCACAGAATGAGCAGGATTCAAGACACTATGCCATGGGCGCAAAGATTATGATGCTTGAGCCTTCAGATTCCGCTGAATGTCTTGACTATGCAAAGAGAGCGTTTGAGCTTTCAGAAAAATTCGATACACCCGTTATTCTTCGTGTAACAACAAGAGTTGCTCACTCAAGAAGTGCAGCAGAAACCGCAGACAGAGTTGATAACGGTCTTAAGGAATACACAAAGAATCCCCAGAAATACGTTATGGTGCCTGCCAACGCAAAGGGCAAGCACGTTATCGTTGAGCAGAGAATCCTTGACCAGGTTGCATACTGCGAAAAGGAAGCCGTTGAAAACGGTCTTAACAAGGTTGAATATAACAGCAAAAAAATCGGCGTTATCGCTTCGGGCATCTGCTATCAGTATGCAAAAGAAGCTCTCGGCGAAAACGCATCATATCTCAAGCTCGGTTGCGTTTATCCGCTTCCCGTTGACCTCATTAAGAACTTTGCCGCAGAATGCGAAAAAGTTTATGTTCTTGAGGAACTTGATGATTATCTTGAAACTCATTGCCGCAAAAACGGTATTGAAGTTATCGGCAAAGAAGCGTTCACTCTTCAGGGCGAATATTCACAGAGCCTTATCGCAAAGGTTATTCTCGGCGAAGAAAAGGCTTGCCTTAAAACTGATGTAAACATTGTTCCCAGACCTCCCGTGCTTTGCGCAGGCTGTCCTCACAGAGGTCTTTTCTATGCGCTCAAGCAGCTTAAGGTTACGGTAAGCGGCGATATCGGTTGCTATACTCTCGGCGCTTCACAGCCTCTCGGAATGATTGATACCGTTCTTTGCATGGGCGCATCGGTATCTGCTCTTCACGGCAGAAACCTTGCAGACAGCGCAAATGCAAAGAAGAGCGTTGCCGTTATCGGTGACTCAACTTTTATCCATTCAGGTGTAACAGGTCTTATAAATATTGCTTATAATGCAACTGATTCGGTTGTTATTATTCTCGATAACTCAATCACAGGTATGACAGGTCACCAGCAGAACCCCACAACGGGTTATAACATCAAGGGTGAACCTGCCGCCGCCGTAAGCCTTGAAAAGCTTGCTGCTGCAGTTGGCATCAACACCGTTATCGTTGTTGATCCCTATAACCTTGAAGAAACAAAGAACGGCATTCAGCAGGCTCTTGAAGCTGAAGGTCCTGCGGTTGTTATTTCAAGAAGACCTTGTGCTCTTCTTAAAACAGTTAAGCATAATCCGCCTCTCAAGGTTAATAAAGATAAGTGCAAGTCCTGCAAAATGTGTATGAAGATCGGTTGCCCTGCAATCAGCATGAAAGACGGCAAGGCTCAGATTGACTTTACACAGTGTCTCGGCTGCAACGTTTGCAGTCAGCTTTGCAAGTTCGGCGCTATTGAATAAGGAGGAGTACGAATATGAATAAATCAATTATGATAGTCGGCGTTGGCGGTCAGGGAACACTGCTTGCCAGCCGTATACTCGGTTCTGCTCTTCTTGACTGCGGTTATGACGTTAAGGTTTCTGAAGTTCACGGTATGAGCCAGCGCGGCGGCTCTGTTGTAACATATGTACGTTGGGGCGAGAAGGTTGCTTCTCCCATCATCGAAAAAGGCGAAGCTGATATCATCCTTGCTTTTGAACAGCTTGAAGCTGCAAGATGGATTGAATATCTCAAGCCCGACGGTAAGATTATTGTTAACACTCAGCAGATTGACCCGATGCCCGTTGTTATGGGTGCGGCTGAATATCCTGCAGGTGTTATTGAAGCTCTTAAGGCAACAGGTGCAGACGTTCAGGCAATTGATGCTCTTCCGCTTGCGGTTGAAGCAGGTACGTCAAAGGCTGTTAACGTTATCCTTATCGGTGCAATGGCAAAGAGTATGGATCTTGATAAGGAAATCTGGATTAAAGCTCTTAAAGAGAGCGTTCCGCCCAAGTTCCTTGAACTTAATCTCAAAGCCTTTGATTCAGGCTATGACGCATAACCCTTATCCCGAAAGGAAGCGAAAACAATGAAAAAATATTATCATCCCGAAATCGAAACAGCGTCGCGTGAGGAAATGCGAGCAATTCAGAATGAAAAGCTCGTTAAGCAGGTAAAACACGTTTATGAAAACGTTGAATATTACCGCAACCTTATGGATGAAAAAGGCGTAAAACCCGAGGATATCAAATCGGTTGACGATCTTCACAAGCTGCCCTTCCTCACAAAGGCAGACCTTCGTGATGCTTATCCTTACGGTTTGCTTGCAACAGACCTCAAAAACTGTGTAAGAATTCATTCAACAAGCGGCACAACGGGCCGCAGAGTTGTTGCTTTTTATACTCAGAACGACGTTGATCTTTGGGAAGAATGCTGCGCAAGAGCAATTGTTGCGGCTGGCGGTACAGATGAAGACGTTTGTCAGGTTGCTTACGGTTACGGCCTTTTCACAGGCGGCTCAGGTCTTCACGGCGGTTCACACAAGGTTGGCTGTCTGACTCTGCCTATGTCATCGGGTAACACGGAGCGTCAGATTCAGTTTATGCAGGATCTTCACGCAACAATTATCTGCTGCACACCTTCATATGCGGCTTATATTGGCGAAACCCTCAAAGAAATGGGTGTTTCACCTGATGACCTTGACCTCAAGGCAGGCATCTTCGGCGCAGAGCCCTGGACAGAAGAGATGCGCCGCGATATCGAAAAATCGCTCGGCATAAAAGCTTATGATATTTACGGTCTTACCGAAACAAGCGGTCCCGGCGTTGCATTCGAATGCGAAGCACAGAAGGGTATGCATATCAACGAAGACCACTTCCTTGCAGAAATCATCGACCCCGAAACAGGCGAGGTTCTTCCCGAAGGCTCAAAAGGTGAGCTTGTTTTCACAAGCCTTGATAAGGAAGCTTTTCCGCTTCTCAGATACCGCACAAGAGATATCTGTGTTCTTTCAAGGGCTGAATGCTCCTGCGGCAGAACTCTTATTAAAATGAGCAAGCCTATGGGCAGAAGCGACGATATGCTTATCATCAGGGGCGTTAACGTGTTCCCCTCACAGATTGAAACCGTTCTTATCAAAGAAGGTTATTCTTCAAACTATCTTATCGAAGTTGACAGAGAAAACAACACGGATACCCTTGACGTTTACGTCGAACTCAATCCCGAACAGTTCTCCGATACGGTTAAGGATCTTACCGCAAAAGAGAAGTCTCTTGCAGGCGCAATCAAGATTATGCTTGGCATCAACCCCAAGGTTCATCTTGTTGCTCCGAAGACCATCACAAGAAGCGAAGGCAAAGCGGTCAGAGTTATTGATAAGAGAAAACTTCACGATTAATTTTGAAAGGAGTTAATGAAATGAGCGTTAAACAGATTTCCGTTTTCATTGAAAACAAAAAAGGTAAGCTTGCTGAAGCAACAAGATTTATTGCAGACCATGATATCAACCTCAGGGCGCTTTCAATTGCCGATACTCAGGATTTCGGTATTCTGCACATCATCTGCGACGATCCCAAGAGTGCACAGGCAGCTCTTAACGATGGCGGTTACATCACAACCGTAACTGACGTTCTTGCCGCCGCAATTTCGGACACTCCCGGCAGTCTCGCAACAATCCTTGAAGTGCTTTCGGAGGCGGATGCGGTTGTTGAATATACATACGCATTCAACTCATCAAAGGCAGGTGCATATATGATTTTCAGAGTTGACGATAATCAGGTTGCAGCCGCCGCACTTGCAGGCGCAGGCATCAAGACTGCGAATCAGGAAGATTTGTTTTAATTGAATAACATAAACGAAACCCCGTACCAGCCAATCGGTTGATACGGGGTGATTTTTTTATTTATGATAAAGTTTTTTGGTCTGATATCTCGGCTCGCAGGTGAGGTTCATACCGATTTTTCTGTAAACGTCGGCGTCAACCTGTGAGAGGATAACCGTTGAATGCGCCTCACAGCCCTTAAGAAGTTCGATTGATTCAAGAGCCTTCTTGGCAACGGGGTTTGTGTTTGCGCTCATTGAAAGAGCAATGAGTGTTTCGTCGGAGTGGAGTCTGGGATTGTGACCCTTGAGAATGCCTGTTTTAAGCTCCTGAATGGGCTCGATGATTGACGGCGCAATCATCAGCAAATCTTCGGGCAGACCTGCAATCGCCTTTGCGGCATTGAGAAGTGCGGCGGAAGAAGCACCCAGAAGGTTTGATGTTTTGCCTGTAACGATTCTGCCGTCGGGCAATTCAATGGCAACCGCAGGCTGACCGTCTGTTTCGTTGCTTCTGTCGGCGGCAGCTTTGATAACGGCTCTGTCATCAACGCTCACGCCGAGCTGATTCATAAGGCTCACGATTTTGTCAACGGCAGTCTGCTTGCCCCTGCCCATACGCAGGTCGCACATTGCGTTGAAATAGCGTCGAATGATTTCTGCCTTTGAAGCATCCCTGACGGCTTCGTCATCGCTGATGCAGTAGCCAACCATATTAACGCCCATATCTGTGGGTGATTTATAGGGGCTTACGCCTTCGATTTTTTCAAATATTGCGTTAAGAACAGGGAACACTTCAACGTCTCGGTTATAGTTAACGGTTGTTACGCCGTAAGCCTCAAGATGATAAGGGTCAATCATATTAACGTCGTTGAGGTCAGCAGTTGCAGCTTCATAAGCAAGGTTAACGGGATGCTTGAGAGGAAGATTCCAGATAGGGAAGGTCTCAAACTTTGCATATCCCGCTTTTGTGCCTCTCTGGTTATCATGGTAAAGCTGTGAAAGACAGGTTGCCATTTTGCCGCTTCCGGGACCGGGCGCGGTGATAACAACAAGAGGTCTTTCAGTTTCAATATATTCGTTTTTGCCGAAGCCCGCATCGCTTACGATATGAGAAACGTTATAGGGATAGCCTTCAATGTTATAGTGGATAAACACTTTAACGCCAAGCTGCTCAAGCTTTGATTTGAATGCAAGAGCTGCAGGCTGACCGTTAAACTGCGCAAGAACAACGCTGCCCACAAAAAGACCTGCACCTCTGTAAGCGTCGATAAGGCGGAGTACGTCGGCATCGTAAGTTATGCCGAGGTCGCGGCGGATTTTGTTGCTCTCAATATCGCTTGAGTTGATAACAATAACCACCTCAACTTCGTCTGCGATATGCTTGAGCATCTGCAGCTTACTGTCGGGCGCAAAACCGGGAAGAACTCTTGAAGCATGGTAATCGTCAAACAGCTTGCCGCCGAATTCAAGATAGAGTTTGCCGCCGAATTCATTGATTCGCTTGCTGATTTGTTCAGACTGGCGTCTGATATATGCCGCATTGTCAAAACCGATTCTGTTCAAGACCGAACACCCTTTCCTTATACGCAAAAAAGCGCAATTCTTCAACTAATTTAATATTATATATCAATAAATATTTTTTATCAAGTGAAAAGTAAAATTTTGTTCCGAAAATAAAACTGCGTGGCAGATATTTTGCTTTGTGTAAAACAGTAAACCCTCCTGTGTTTTCATTGTGCCACAGGAGGGTTTTGAAAATTGTTTACTTTGAGTTATCGGTATTTTTTAATTCGGTTATTGATCGGACTTATCTTTGTTTTTACGATTTGACATCCGGTTTTTAATTTTGGGTGAGAATTTGTAAAGTCCGTAACCGAGAGCGAATGCGCCGTATACAGCCAAGTCAATTGCTCCTGATTTTTTTGACTTATCAACAGCAAGCTTAACAGCGGATTCATCTGAGACTACAGTTTTTTCATCGTTGTTTTGCTCAGAAGAATTTTCCGGCGGTATAAAGTCCGACGGCATTATTTCGGTGGGCTCGTTGCCGAAATCATCTGCGTAAGGCAGAGTCTTTGCTTCTTCAAGAGATTTTTTTTGCTCTCTGTTTCTGCGAAGAATATTGAACAGGATTGCAACGAGAATCATCAGAATAACCGTTGCGCCCGAAATCATAAGACCGATTTTGAAGCCTTTCTGCTCATAGGAGATTTCAATATCGTGCTCGCCTGCAGGCAGGTCGAAGCAGAGATAAGCATCTTCAAGCGAAAGGTAATCTTCTTTGTCAATTTCCTTGCCGTCAATCTTGACTGTCCAGCCCTCGTCATATGGTATCGAGGTGTAGAAAAGGCAATCTTCTTTGGCGGTAACGGTACCCGTGATTTTGGTTTCTTCAAAAGACGTTACGTTGAGCTGACCTTCCTTGAGCTTCTGATAACCTTCGTTAAGCGCGGCATCGTCAACGTAGAAGGGATAGAAGCTCATATAGCCGTAATCCTTATCTTTTACGGTAACGAGAACGGAAACGGTTTCGCCGGGCGTAACAACTCCGAGGTCGTAGATGTAAGGCTCGCTTGTGTTCTGGATGTATGATTTATCGCCCTTCACAATGGTGATCTGGTCAAACGAATAGGAGTCAACGAAAAGGTAGCAGTGGCGCGTTTCCGGAACGTTCAGCAGGAATGTTGCTTCGCCTTCGCCGTTATCGGGTTTTGAGAAATAAATATCACCCGTATCAAGACCCGATGTGATTTCGTCAAACTGGAAATAATAAACGTCGCGGATGGTCATCATCTTGAAAACGTCTGAAACGCCGGTTGCATATTTGAACCAGTCATTCTGAACTCTGAACGGGTTAACGTGACCCGAATACCAGAGCTTAAGTGCATCATCAACTGCAAAGCCGATGGGGAGATAGTATTCGTTTTTATATGCGGTGAACTTACCTGACGCCATAAGCTTTGTATAATAATCGTCTGCAACGTCAACCTCGGTTGTGTTGTCAACAACGTATTTGAGCGAGTGCATCATATTATAAACAGGAGTCTGAAGATTATAGGTGTAGCTGTTGATATAGTTGCCGAACATACCGAGATTGCTCTGCATATTCGAGAGCTTTTCGTATGCCATTGAAGAGAAAGTTGAAATGCCGTTATAGCCGTACCAGGCAGGGTCCATTCTTGCGCGGCTGTCAAGAAGCTCCATTCTGTAGGTGTCGTCACCGTCATATTTATCAAGATTTTCTTTGAGTGCAACAAAGTCCTGATAGTCGCCTGCAAAAGCGCTCTTGGGCTGATTCATGCTGTATCTGTCTGTGTTTGCGCAGGCGATTTCACCTATGATGCAGCAAAGAAGAAGAACGGAAACCGCTGACTGCTGATACTTGCTGTCTTTCATAAGAGCGAAAACGAGGCAGTAGGTAACAACAAAAATCAGGCTGATGAGAATTGTTATATCTTCAACGTTCTTTGAGCCGATTTCCTGGATAAGGATAATCGCTATCATAACGCCCATGCCTGCGCCCAGAATTCCTCTGCCGCTGAATTCATTAAGCCTTATGAATGCTTTGTGAGCAAGCTTGAGCAGAATGAAGCAATACATAAACGAGAAGCGGTAGGGCAGGTCATTGGGGTAATGGAAGCCGTGCCAGATATAGTTAAGCACGTTGAGGTTGAAGCTGAAATAAAGTAAACCGAGAAGGAAAACGAAAGCAGCTTTTTCCTTGATTTTAACCGATTTTGTGAAAAGATAAAGAGGAACAAGAATAAGCGTTGCCATACCGCAGAAAACGTTTGGCAAAACGTCGGTGCCGCTGCTGCGGATGGTGGGGTTAACGCTTGCAAGGTGGTTTGCAAGGAAATCAAAAATCGAATAATAGGACTTCCATTCAGTGGGGAATGTGCCTGAGGTTGCGGAGCAACTCTTGAGTATGAAATAAACGGGAAGTAACGCAAAAGCTACAAGGCAGGCTGCACCGATGCTGGAAAACGCAAAAGTAAAACCGCTTTGTAAAAGAACGTTGCCTCTTATCATATCGATGATTTTATATTTCTTTTTACCGTTTTCTTTGAGCGTATAGGGAATTCCGTCTGCAACCGAGAGAATCTCGTAGCTTGAGAAGAAATAAATGATAAAATAAATCACCGAGAAGATGCACACCATATAACCCATATAGTAGTTGGTCAAAAGAGCAAGTGCAAGCATCGGGATATAAAGCTTGGGGCTTCTTTTGTTTATGATGTTTTCAATGCCCAGAATGATAAGCGGGAAATATGCCATTGTGTCAATCCACATAACGTTCCAGTAATATGCAACAAAATAGCCGCACATTGCATAGAGAACGCCGAAAGCCGCGGAGCTGAAATCGTGTTTGTTATGGGATTTTTTCAGATAATAAGTGAAAGCCGCTGCCGCAAGCGCCGCTTTTGCAACAATCATGCTTGCGATTGCCTCGGGCATATTTTCGTGACCGAAGAGAAGCATGAATATCATACTCGGGCTTGAAAGGTAGTTATAGAAGTTACCCATAAACGGTGAACCCAGACCTGTTCGCCACGAATAGAAAAAGCTTTCAAGGTTCGTTACCCTGTCGTAAAGCTCGGCAAACAGAGGACCGTATTGGTGATAAAGGTCCATTCTGAGAATTGTTTTTTCGCCAAAGGGGAACAATTCATAGCAATAATAAACAAGCATCATAATGCCTATTGTGCAGAACATTGCCAGCCAGCAATAAGAGTTACCCACAAAAAAACGGCTCAGCAAGGATTCCTTTCTTAATGAACTCGAATCTTTTTTCGCCATATTAACCTCCGAAACTCATTATTAAATGATAATCATACACAATATATCATATTATTTTATATATTGCAAGTGAACAGTCTGTTAAAATCTGTGTGCGTTTTGTTCTATTCAAGGACAAGAAGCCATATATATTAGCAAAACCCGAAAGGAAAAAACGGCGGATGGATAATATCGGAAGATTTGAACAGGCGGTGAGAGTTCTTGCACCGCGGATATCGGAGCTTTTGCTCAGGCTGACGGACGAAGAAAAAAACAGCGTCAGAGAAATCCGTATACGCGTGAACAAACCCGTTACGGCTGTAACGTCAGATGGGATATGCTTTTTGCTTGAATCGGGCAGACTGACGAGGATATATTCCGAGGTTGCCGTCAGAGCAGAAGAAAAAGACGTTGAAGATTCTTTTAACCGCATATGCGGATATTCCGTTTACAGCTATAAAGATGCAATAAATAAGGGGTATGTCACCGTCAGCGGAGGCCACAGAGCAGGCGTTGCGGGCACTGCCGTAACAGAAAACGGCAACGTGTGTGCCGTAAGAAATATAAGTTGCATCAATCTTCGCATAGCGCGGGAAATAAAAGGTTCGGGAGAAGAAATATTCAGCCGCTGTTTTTCAAACGGAATTAAAGGGTTGATTATTGCAGGTCCTCCGTCAAGCGGCAAAACAACGGTTCTGCGTGACCTTGCAAGGCTTCTTTCGGGTGCAGAAAAAGGCTTGCTTGCAAAGGTTTTTGTTTGCGATGAAAGAGGCGAAATCGGCGCTGTGCATTGTTGCGCGCCGCAGAATGACGTTGGTATCAATACCGACCTGATAACCTCTTACCCCAAGAGTGAAGGAATACTTATCGGACTGCGCTCGTTTTCACCCGATATAATAATCTGCGATGAAATCGCAACCGAAGAAGAAGCGGCAGCAATCGAATCGGGTCTGTGCAGCGGAGTTCGGTTTGCGCTGAGCATTCATGCCGAGAATGAGAAGGATTTGCGTTCAAAACCTCTTTTCAGGCGGCTTGTTAAAACAGATTGCTTTGAGAACGTTGTGCTTCTTTCAGGCGAAAACGCAGGCAAGGCAGAAGCTTTTTTGAAAGGGAGCGATTTTGTTGGTTAGACTTTTTGCTGCGCTCTCGATAGCGGCGGCTTTTGCGTTCGGCGGCAAGTATCTTGCTTTTATAGCTCGTGAAAAAGCAGAGATTATCCGCGAAATACTGCAGATGATTAACGTTATCGAAACTCGTCTTCGCTTTAACGCAACTCCTGTTTCGCAGTTGCTTGCGCTTATTGAAGACAGCGGTTGCGCAAGGCTTGGATTTGTCAGAGAATGCAGAGCCGAGGTTGAACGCGGCTGTGCTTTTTCGGATGCCTGGAAGAAGAGTATAGGGGATTGCAGATATCTTTGTGCGCTTTTACCCGATGATATGCGTCAGCTTATTGCAATGGGCGCGGATATCGGAATAACGGATATCGAAGGTCAGCTTGCCTGTTGCGGATATAACAGACAGGTTTTTGAAAAAAGCCTTCGCGAAAAAGAAGAAAAAAGCACGCAAAGCACAAAACTTTTTCCTCCGTTGGGACTTCTTGCAGGAGTGTCTGCGGCAATGTTTCTTTTACCTTGATTATCAATCTGCAGAGGTGAAATATGGATATTTCTGTTGTTATAAAAATTGCGGCAGTCGGCATAATCGTTGCCGTATTAAATGCCATTCTTGTGCGTTCGGGCAGAGATGATTATGCGCTTATAACAATTCTTGCAGGTATTGTTGCAGTGCTGATGATGCTTCTGCCGCAGTTTGCCGATTTGCTTTCAACCGTTAAAAACCTGATGGATATCTGATATGGATGTTGCGAAAATTGCGGCTGCAGGAATATTGACCGCTATGATTTATGCTCTCGTGCGCCAGCTCAAGCCCGAATTTGCGCCGCTTGTTGTTCTCGGCGGCTCTGCCGTTATTCTTGTTGCGGTTGCAGGCAGATTTCTTGAAGCGAGCCAAACCGTTAACGAAATGATGGAACTTGCCGGTCTTGAGAAAGAAAACGTATCAATATTGATGAGGTCGCTGGGGATATGTGTTATAACGCAGTTTGCGGCTGATATTTGTTATGATAATTCAAGTTCTGCAACGGCGGCTGCCGTTGAGCTTGCAGGCAGAGTCGGGGCTGTAACGCTTGCTCTGCCTATGTTGCAGGCCGTTGCAAAACTTGCTTTGGGATTGATGAAATGATTAAACGGATTCTGACGGTGGCGGTAACGTTGTTGCTGATACCGTTATTCAATATTCAGGCTTGTGCAAAAACGGATTATTCCGATGCTCAAAAGTATTATGATGAGCAGTTTGAAGCTTCGGGTGCGTCGGAGCTTTCGGATTTTCTTGATAAAGACTCAAAAGAATATCTTGAAAAACTCGGTTGTTCCGAAGCGGAATACGAAAGCGTAATGTCATTTTCAATAAAATCGGTTTTTGACGTTCTTATAAAAATGCTCCGCGCAAACGTCAAAGAACCGCTGAAAGGATGTCTGACTGCTTGCGGCGCGGTTATGCTTGTGAGCGTTTGCGCAGGCTTTTTTCCCGATGACGAAAAAACAAAGGGTGTGCTTAATCTTATATGCGGAAGCTTTGTTCTGATAAGCGTTTTAATTCCTGCGTCGGAAACTTTACACTCGGGTGTTTCGGCAATGAAGCTTTGCGCAGGGTTCGAGAAAGCTCTGATTCCTGTGCTGGCGGCTGTTTTAACTGCCTCGGGCAACCCTGCAGCTGCACTTTCTTATCAGGGTGCGGCTTTTGCAGCGGCGCAAACCGTGGAAACATTTGCCAAAAATACGGTTCTGCCTCTTGTGATGATTACAGGCATAATAGGCGCCGTCGGAGCCTTTCTTCCAACGCTGAAGCTCTCTGCGGTCAGCGATTTGCTCCGCAAAACAACGCAAACGGTAACGGGAATTGCCGCAGGACTTTTTGCGGGGTTTATTGCAATGAAAAATATAGTTGCAGGCTCAGCAGACGGACTTGCCGCCAAAGGAATTAAACTGGTAACAGGCACATTTGTGCCTGTGGTTGGCGGTGCTTTGAATGAAGTTTATTCATCGCTTGCGGGCAGTCTTTCGCTTTTGAAGAGCGTTGTGGGCGTTTACGGTATTCTTGCGGTTGCGGCAATGATTGTCCCGTCGGTAATCAGTCTCGCTCTGTGGGTAATTGCGATGCGTGCGGCAGGGACGCTCAGCGATTTGCTCGGCAACTCGCAGTGTTCCGATATCCTCAGAAATATTTCGTATATGTTTTCAATGCTGAACGTGATTCTGATTCTTTCGGCGGCGGTGTTTATTCTGTCTTCGGGTATAGTGGCAGGCTTGAAAACGGGAGGTTAAAATGGATGCTCTCAGGCAATGGGCTGTCAGTCTGATAATATGCGGTATAGGCGCAACGGTTATAAGCTTGCTTTCGCCGAGGGGAACGATGGAAAAAACCTTGCGTGCGGTTATCGGGATTTTTATTGTCACTACGGTGTGTGCACCGCTTGCAAATCTGAAAAAAGCCGAGGATATTCTGCCGGCTTTTTCGTTTGAAGGCGAAGCATATTATTCAGACAGCCTTGAAGAACAGATGCTTGCAGCTTGCAAAAACACAGTCGGAGAGGTTGTTGAGAACGTTGCCGAAGAGATGGGCATTGCGGAATACGACGTTAATACCAACATACAGATAGATGAAGAATATTGCATAATAATACAAGATATACATATTGTTGTGTATGGCTGCGATTCGGCTGTTGCGGCAGATTTTGAAGCCGTTTTGCAAAACAAATTGGGTGTGAGCGTTGCGGTTGAACGTAGATAAAAGGAAGGAAAACGCATTGAATATTGCCGAAAAAATCAAAGAAATAACTGACCGCATAAGCGATAAAACGCGGCTGAGCAAAAAGCTTATGCTGGTTCTCGTTTTGTTTGCCGCAGGGCTTGTTGCGCTGCTTTTCAGTGAACTCGGACAGAGCCGTGAAGAAAAAATTCCGCAAGAAACAACAACGCTGCAGAAGGCAACTGCGCAGGAGTATGTTCAGAGTCTTGAAGAACGCATAACCTCAATAATATCAAGCATCGACGGAGCAGGCTCGACGCGCGTTATGATAACTCTTGAAAGCGGCAGCGAAGACGTTTATCTTCATAATTATGATTACGGTGAGGATGTTGACGAGGACGGTGCAGGTAACCGCGAGGTGAAGAACGAATACGTTGTTGTTGATAACTCAGGGGAGGAAAACGGCATTGTTATCCGCGTTGAAGAACCGAAAATAAGAGGAGTTGCGGTTGTTTGCGAGGGCGGTGGAAACGATTATGTGAAAGCGCAGATAATTTCAACCGTAACAGCTCTGCTGGATATCAGCTCCGCGAGGGTGAGCGTTGCAAAAATGAACTGAGTGTATTTATGTATATACAAAAAAATATTCATTGGAGGTAGTGTTATGATTCTTAAAAAAAGGCAGCTTCTGCTTGCCACTCTTGTTATCGCTTTGGGTGCAGCGGTTTTTATTAATCGCTATTATACCGTGCCTAAGGCAGAGTCAGCCGCAAACGTGCAGTCGGAAAATCAGGCTCAGCAGACAGCTGATAAAGGAACAAATCTCGGCGATGCGAGATACGTTATTTCAACCGACGTAACTCTTGATGACGCTGCGGCGCAGGCGGTGGCAAGTGAATATTTTTCAAGCGCAAAGCTCCGCCGCCAGACGGTGAGAGATGAAGCTGCAGAAGCGCTTAACGATATCATCAAGGATGATGATTCTGCACCCGAAGCGGTTGCAAAGGCAACGGATGCGCTGACCGAAATTTCAAACTCCATCGTGCTTGAAGGCGATATTGAAAATCTGCTTTCAGCAAAAGTAGGGTGCGAAAGCCTTGTTATTCTGAATGCGGGTAATGCCGAAGTTATTGTTGAAAACGGTTCGCTTGATGAAGTTTCGGTTGTTAAAATCAAAGAAATCATCGTTAAACAGACGGGCTATACCGCAGATAAGATTTCGATTGTTGAAATGGAATATTAAAATATTCATTTTTTCTGTATATATTCATAAAATAGTGTTGTATTATTATAAAAATAGTGTTATAATTAAACGAATTTAAATTCCCGGAGGGATAGTTATAATGCTTACAAGACGTGAAGAAAGAGAACAGGCATTCTTTTTGGTTTTCGAAAAGGAGTTCAATGCGGAGATTGAGATGCAGGAGCTTTATGAACTTGCTCTTGAAACCGAAATCGTGGGCGAGAGCGAATTTGTAAAAACTCTTGCATTCAGAACGTGGGAAAACATTGAGAGCATTGACCCTGTTATTGAAAAATACTGTGTCGGTTGGAAGATGAGCAGAATTTCAAAGGTTGCGCTTGCGGTGCTTCGCCTGGCAATTTGTGAAATGCTTTATTTTGAAGATATTCCTGTTGGAGTATCAATCAACGAAGCTGTTGAGCTTTGCAAAAAATATGCTTCAGGCGATGAGCAGTCGTTCGTTAACGGTGTGCTCGGCTCAGTTTCAAAGGAAGAAAAATAATGCTTACTCTCGGTATAGATACAAGCAATTACACAACCTCCTGTGCGCTCTATAGCAGCGAAAGCGGCGAGGTTATTCAGCAAAAACTTCTTCTGCCTGTAAAAGAGGGCGAAAAAGGTCTTCGCCAGAGCGACGCGGTTTTTCACCACACGGCAAGACTGTGGCCGCTTGTTGAAGAACTTTTCGGCGGCAAAAAAATTACCGTTGATGCAATCGGCGTTTCCGAAAAACCGAGGGATGCCGAGGGCTCGTATATGCCGTGTTTCCTTGTCGGCGTGAACGCCGCAAAGTGCATCGGCGCGGCAACGGGTAAACCTGTTCTCGGATTTTCGCATCAGTCGGGTCACATTATGGCGGCTCTTTATTCTGCAGGCAGACTTGACCTTAAAGATAAAAAATTTATTGCCTTCCACGTTTCGGGCGGAACAACGGAGATGCTCCTTGTTTCCCCGAATGCAGAGAGGGCTTTTGATATTGAGATAATCGGCGAAACTCTTGACCTCAACGGCGGACAGGCTGTTGACAGGGCAGGGGTTATGCTCGGACTCAAATTTCCTTGCGGCAAGGAGCTTGAAAAGCTTGCTCTTGCGAGCGAAAAAACTTTTAACCCCAAAATCTGCGTCAAAGACGGTAACTGCAGTCTTTCGGGGCTTGAAAATCAGTGTGCCGCTATGAACAAAAAAGGTGAGAGCGCAGAAGATATTTCGCGCTTCTGCCTTGATTTTATCGGTAAAACTATTGAAAAAATGACAGAGTCCGCGCTTGAACGATACGGCGATTTGCCTCTTGTTTACGCAGGCGGTGTTATGTCCAATTCAATTATAAGAAAACGCATTGAGAGCAAGTTCAATGCGGTGTTTGCAAAACCCGAATTTTCCTGCGACAATGCGGCAGGTGTTGCCGTGCTTGCGACGCTGAAGGGAGAAACTGATGGGTAACGGAGTTGTTCTCACCGTCAGCCAGCTCAACCGATATGTTAAATCAATCATTGAGCAGGATTATAACCTGCAGACGGTGTTTGTTCAGGGCGAAATATCCAATTTCACAAACCACTATAAAACAGGTCATTTTTATATGACAATCAAAGACGAGTTTTCATCGATTAAGGCGGTAATGTTCAAAACTGCAAATATGCGCCTTAAGTTTATGCCCGAAAACTCAATGAACGTTATTATTCGCGGCAGAGTTTCGGTTTTTGAGCGCGACGGACAGTATCAGCTTTATATCGATGATATGCAGCCCGACGGCACAGGCGCATTGAGCCTTGCATTTGAACAGCTTAAAAAGAAGCTTGCCGCCGAAGGACTTTTTGACGAATCGCGCAAAAAGCCGATTCCTGCATTTCCGCAAAGGGTAGGCGTTGTAACTTCGCCCACAGGTGCGGCTATCCGCGATATCATCAACGTTATTTCAAGACGCTTTCCGCTTGCGGAGCTTATTCTTTGCCCCGTTGCGGTGCAGGGTGATTATGCCGCGCCGCAGATTAAAGCGGCGATAGAGCTTTTTAATGCCGAAGATGCCGCCGACGTGCTGATAGTCGGCAGAGGCGGCGGCTCGGTTGAAGAATTATGGGCTTTTAACGAAGAAATTGTTGCAAGGGCTGTTGCTGCAAGCGATATTCCGGTTATTTCGGCAGTAGGTCACGAAACGGATTTCACAATCTGCGATTTTGCGGCAGATTTAAGAGCGCCAACTCCCTCTGCGGCGGCGGAGCTTGCCGTGCCTGACAGCTTTCAGCAAAAAGAAATGCTTTCGGCGGCGGCTTACAGAATGCAGTCGGCGGTTGAGGATAAGCTCGGATTTGAGTTTGCGCGTATTGAACTCAAAAAATCCGCGCTTATGAGGCTCAACCCTAAAAACTATATTGATTCTCTTCGTGTCAGATGCGATAAGGCGGCTATGGCAATGGATTCCGCGGCAAAGCAGGCGGTTTCCGAAAAGGCGAAGGAGTTTTCTTCCCTTTGTGCAAAGCTTGATGCGATGAGTCCTCTGAAAATTCTTGCAAGGGGTTACAGCGTTGCGTCAAAAGACGGCAAAATTCTGACGGATGCGACCTGCGTTGCGGCAGGCGATAAAATTAACGTTACTCTCAGCAGAGGAAACCTTGAGTGCGAGGTTATTTCTGCATCAAAGGACGGTTGAAATGGAAAAGATTAATTACGAAAAGTCTGTTGCAAGACTTGAAGAAATTGTTGATAAACTTGAAAACGGAAACCTTTCTCTTGAAGAAATGATGAAGCTTTATGAGGAGGGTACGGCTCTTGCCGCAAAATGTGCAAAGAGTCTGGATGCTGCTCAGCTTAAAATCAGCGAGCTTTCGTCGGGAAAGGGTGCTGAAATATGAGCTTGTTTGAAGAAAGAAGCCGCGAATATGCCGCGATGATAAATGCGGCGGCGGCCGAATATATGAGCACCGAATCGTTTTCGGGCAGAGAATCCGCAGGTCTTGAGAGAATGCTCGAGGCTATGGCTTATTCTCTCGAAAACGGGGGCAAAAGAATCAGACCGATGCTTGCTCTTGAATTCTGCCGCGTCTGCGGTGAAAAACCCGAGAAGGCAATTCCTTTTGCGCTGGCACTCGAGATGATTCACACTTATTCGCTTATTCATGATGACCTTCCCTGTATGGATAACGATGATATGCGCAGAGGCAAACCCTCAAGCCATAAGGTTTTCGGCGAAGCTGATGCGCTTCTTGCAGGTGACGGTTTGCTGACTCTTGCATTTGAAACGGTGCTTTCCGCGCCCGATATGAGCAGCGAACAGAAAGCGGCGGCAGGTCTTGCGCTTGCGAAGGCGGCAGGTTGCTCGGGTATGATTGCGGGTCAGGTTATGGACCTTGCAAATGAGGGCAGAAAAGCTCCGCTTGAGGACGTTGCAAAAACGGACAGGCTCAAAACGGGCGAACTTATTATGGCGTCGGCGTCAATGGGCTGTATTGCCGCAAATGCCGATGCCGAAAAGCTCAATGCCGCGCGTGAATACTGTGCAGACATCGGTCTTGCTTTCCAGATTGTTGACGATATTCTCGACGTCACAAGCAGCAGTGAGGTGCTCGGCAAACCTGTTGGCAGTGACGGAGAAAACGAAAAATCAACCTATGTTTCTCTGCTCGGTCTTGAAAAATCAAAAGAGATGGCAGACGAGCTTACCGAAAAAGCGAAATCCGCGCTTTCGGTTTTCGGAGATGAAAAAGAATTTCTTTTAATGCTTGCTGATAAGCTTGCGGACAGGAATAATTAAACTATGGATAATAATTCAATCGAAAATTCGATTTTGAAAAATATAAACAAGCCTTCGGACGTCAAAAATCTTTCGGACGCCGAACTTGAATTGCTGTGCACGGAGATAAGGCAGATTCTTGTTGATACAGTTGCATCAACAGGCGGTCATCTTGCCTCAAATCTGGGTACGGTTGAACTTACCGTTGCGCTTCATAAGATGTTCAATTCGCCCGAAGATAAAATCATATGGGACGTTGGCCATCAGGCTTATGCTCATAAGCTTCTCACGGGCAGAAGGGAGTCTTTCTCAACCCTTCGCACTGAGGGCGGTATATCGGGTTTTGTAAGACCTGATGAAAGCGAGCACGACAGCTTTTATGAGGGTCACGCAGGAACTTCCGTTTCGCAGGCGGCAGGTGTTGCGGCGGCAAATGCGGCAAAGGGTTCAAAGAATTTTGCTGTTGCGGTTGTGGGCGACGGCTCGTTCGGCAACGGTATGGTCTATGAGGCTCTTGACCACGCAGGTTCAACCAAAACAAGGCTCATTATTATTCTTAACGATAATGAAATGTCGATTTCCGAAAACGTCGGTGCAATGGCAAGATATCTTGCGGTTGTAAGAGCAAAGCCCGAGTATTACCGCTTCAAGGCGGGTACGGAAAAGGCTCTGAGAAAAATTCCGATAGTCGGCAAATCGCTTTCAAACCATATTTTCAAACTCAAGAATACGCTTAAGAATATCATCTATTCCAGCTCATTCTTTGAGGATCTGGGCTTTAAATATATCGGTCCTGTTGACGGTCACGATATAGGTCATCTTTGCGATGCCATGGACAGCGCAAAGATGGTTGAAAAGCCCGTTATAATTCATATCAACACGATGAAAGGCAGGGGCTATGACCACGCCGAAAATTCGCCCGAAAAATTCCACGGTATTTCAAAGTTTGATATCAACACAGGTGAGCCTGTGCAGACTTCGGGCAGTTATTCTGCTGAATTCGGCAAGATTCTCTGCGACTTTGCGGCAAAAGATAAACGCATCTGCGCCATAACCGCCGCAATGGCTCTGGGCACGGGCCTTGAAGATTTTTCAAAGCAATATGCCGAGAGATTTTACGATGTGGGCATTGCCGAAGAGCACGCAGTAACTTTCGGCTCGGGTCTTTCTGCAGGCGGAATGCTTCCTGTTTTTGCGGTTTATTCAACCTTCCTTCAGCGTTGCACCGACCAGCTTATTCATGACGGCGCACTCCAGCGCAGAAAGCTGATTGTTGCCGTTGACAGAGCAGGCTTTGTTGGCGAAGACGGTGAAACGCATCAGGGTCTTTTTGACGTTTCGCTGATGCAGAGTATGCCCAACACAACGGTTTATTCGCCTGCAACTTATAACGAAATGAGCAAAGCGTTTTACAATGCTTTTTACAAAGATAAGAATCTTGTTGTTATCCGTTACCCGAGAGGCAGAATGCCTGCGGATACGGAATATGCCGATTTGTGCTCTGCCGATTATGAGATTATCGGCAACGAAAACGCAGAGAATGCAATCGTCACCTACGGCAGACTGTTTTTTAACGCCGCAGAAGCGTTGAAGCTTTTGAACGGCGGTGAAAACGTTAAAATCATAAAGCTCAACCGCATCAAGCCCATTCCCGAAAAGGCGGTTGAAGCGGCTCTTGCCTGCAAAAACGTTTTCTTCTTTGAAGAGGGAATGAGGGGCGGCGGAGTAGGCGAAAAATTCGGCTGTGAGCTTCTTCTCAGAGGTTTTGGCGGCAGATATAAGCTTACCGCTGTTGAAGATGAGTTTGTAGCTCACGCTTCGGTTGAAAGTCTTATGGAGAAATATTCAATGAGTGCCGCAAAAATGGCGGCGATGATAGAAAAGGAGGCGGCAATATGAGCGAAAAACTGCGGCTTGACGTTGCCGTTTTTGAAAGAGGTTTTGCCGAAACACGTGAAAAAGCAAAAGCTCTTATAATGGCAGGCAGTGTTTATCTTAACGGCCAGAAGGCTCTCAAAGGCGGAGCAACCGTCAAAGAAACCGACGTTATCGAGGTCAGAGGTGCAGTCAATCCTTACGTCAGCAGAGGCGGTCTGAAACTCCACAAAGCGGTTGCAAGCTTCGGTCTTGAGCTTAAAGATTGCATCTGTATGGATATCGGCGCTTCAACAGGCGGATTTACCGACTGTATGCTCCGGAACGGCGCATCAAAGGTTTATTCAATCGACGTCGGCTACGGTCAGCTTGCCTGGAAGCTTCGTTGCGATGAAAGAGTTGTTAACCTTGAAAGAACAAATTTCAGATACGTCACAAGGGAGCAGATTCCCGATGAAATCGATTTTGCTTCCGTTGACGTTTCGTTTATATCTCTCAAACTGATTTTGCCCGTTATGCACACTCTTCTTAAAGACGGCGGTAAATCAGTCTGCCTTATCAAACCCCAGTTTGAAGCAGGCAAAGAAAATATCGGTAAAAAAGGTGTTGTCAGAGATAAATCCGTGCACGCTGACGTTATTGCAAAAATAACGGAGTTTGCGGCGGAAAACGGTTTTGCCGTTCTCGACGTTGATTTTTCACCCATCAAAGGTCCTGAAGGCAACATAGAATACCTGATGTTTATCGAAAAAAGAGAAAAGGGCGAGATGCTCTGGAACGGTTCCGCAACGGAGCTTGCCGATAAATCGCACGAAAGCCTTGATAAACCGAACGGGGAGGGTGCAATATGAAAATTGCTTTGATGCCCAACCTCACAAGAGAAGAGGCTCTCACCGTCACTTTCGGCATATGCTCGAGTCTTGATAAGCTCGGCGCAGATTATTGCTTTTTGCCTGAATACAGAGATGATTTTGCATTGACCAAGGCGGCTTTTTTGCCTGAGGATGAAGCACTCGGCGGTTGCGATGCGGTTATTGCAATCGGCGGTGACGGCTCGATAATCCACGCTGCTAAAACAGCGGTTAATTATCGCAAGCCCATTCTCGGTGTCAATGCAGGCAGGCTTGCTTTTATGGCAGGTCTTGAGGATAACGAGCTTCATCTGCTCTCAAGGCTGATTGAGGGGGACTATACTCTCGATAGACGTCTTATGCTCAAAGCAAGCATAATGAAAGGCAATGAAATTATCAGCACGGATTATTGTGTTAACGATTGCCTTGTTACCAATGAAGAAAAACAGCGTATGAGCGAAATTGACGTTTCGCTCGGCGGAAGCTGTTTTAACAGCTATCTTTGCGACGGTGTGCTTGTTGCAACTCCCACAGGCTCAACCGCTTATTCGCTTTCGGCAGGCGGTCCGATAGTTGACCCTGAGCTTGAAAGTATTCTGATGACTCCGATTTGTCCGCATTCTCTTGTCGGCAGGTCGCTTGTTTTCAGACCCAACGCCGTTTTGGAAGTTTCTTCGGCAGAGAATGTTACGCTCTGCCTTTCTGCAGACGGAGCACAGCCTCAGAAGATTGAACCCGGTTGCAGGGCAGAAATTGCGGCGGCGGAATTCACCGCAGATTTCATCAGAATAAAATCCGAGAATTTTATAGATATTCTTTACAGAAAACTGGCGCAGAGACGCTGATTTGAAAGGATGAAAAAACGTGAAAAAGAGAAGACACGAAACTATAATCAGACTTATTGAGCAGTATTGCCTTTCCACCCAGACAGACCTTCTTGAAAAGCTTAAGGAAGAGGGCTTTGATACCACTCAGGCAACGATTTCAAGAGATATCAAAGATCTTCGCCTCATCAAAAAAGTTGATGAAATGGGCAGAAGTCGCTATGCCGTAGGTGGCGGCGATTCAAGCGAACTTCTGGGAAAATATAGGAGCATCTTCAGCCATTCGGTTATCAGCGCCGATTATGCCGGTAACACACTTGTTATCAAGTGCTATACGGGTATGGCTCAGGCTGCCTGTGCGGCTCTTGATTCAATGCAGTGGGAAGGTCTTGTAGGCACTCTTGCAGGTGACGACACAATTTTTGCTCTTTGCAGAACTCCCGAACTTGCAGAAAAAATGAAAGACGCAATTGCCGATATTATCGGTTAATTTCAATTATAAGGAAGTTAGTATATGCTTATCGGCTTAAAAATTGAGAATATTGCCGTTATTGAAAAAGCAGAAATCGGTTTTGATTCGGGGCTGAACGTTCTCACGGGCGAAACGGGCGCAGGTAAATCAATCATCATTGATTCTCTTAACGCCGCCCTTGGCGAACGCACCTCAAGGGAGCTTATCAGAACAGGTTGCGAAAACGCATCCGTTTATGCTGAATTCAGCGGTGTCAGCGATGCCGTTGAAGCTGTTCTTGACGAAGCGGGCATTGAAAAAATGACCGATAAAACCCTTACCCTCAGCCGCCGCCTGAACGCATCGGGCAAAAATTCCTGTAGGGTCAACGGCTGTGCCGTAACGGTTTCGCTTCTTAAAGAGATTGGCTCTCAGCTTATCAATATCCACGGTCAGCACGATAATCAGTCGCTTCTTGCGCCCGAAAAGCATTGTGGCTTTATCGATAAGCTTGCCGAAAACGAAGCGTTGCGCACGGAATACAAAAGCGTTTTCGCTCAGCTTGTATCAGTCAAAAAGGAGCTTGAAGCGCTCTATGATACGCGCGATGAAAAAACGGCGAGACTCGATTATCTGAATTTTCAGATTGAAGAAATAACTGCCGCTGACGTAAAAATCGGCGAAAGAGAAGAATTAAATAAAGAAAAAACCTTGCTCTCAAACAGCGGCAAGGTTGTTAAGGCGTTGCAGAGAGCATATGCGGCTCTCTCGGGCGATAACGGTATTCTTGCAGGGCTTGAGGAATGCGCCGAGGATGCCGAAACCGCCGCTAAATACTATTCCGATGCCGAAAAAACCGCGCAGGGAATCCGCGGCGCATCTTATGAGCTTGCGGAATTTTCGGCAGAATTGGGCAGACTGAAAGACAGTTTTGATTTTAACCCTGCAAGGCTTTCGGAGATTGATGTAAGGCTGGATTTCCTTTACCGCCTTTCAATGAAATACGGTGCGGAAGAAAAAGATATTCCTGATTATTTGGAAAAAATCATTGCCGAAAAAGCGGAGATAGAAATATCGGATGAACGCATAGGGGAGCTTGAAGAAAGGCTTTATGCTCTCTCGGACAAAATAAAAGAACTTTCCGCAAAGCTTACGGAAAGCAGAATGACTGCTGCGAGAGAATTTGAAAAAGCGGTTAAGGCGGAGCTTGAATTCCTTGATATGCCGAAGGTTACTTTTGTTGTTGACCGCAAAGCTACGCCGCTTACCTCAAAGGGTGCCGACGCGATAGAGTTTCTTATCAGCGCAAACCCGGGTCAGGAGCCGAAGTCAATTGCGAAAATCGCTTCGGGCGGTGAATTGTCAAGAATTATGCTTGCAATCAAAAATGTGCTTTCCGATAAAGACGATATCGGAACGTTGATTTTTGATGAAATTGATGCAGGTGTCAGCGGCTCCGCGGCAGAAAAAATTGCCCTCAAGCTTTATCAGGTTTCAAAAGGCAGACAGGTTATCTGCGTAACTCACCTTGCGCGTATTGCCGCACAGGCAGACAGACATATGAAAATAGTGAAATCTGTTGAGGATTCAAAAACCTATACAAGCGTTAACGTGCTTGATTTTGAGCAGAGAGCCGCCGAGGTTGCAAGAATAACCGCAGGCGATGCCGTAACGGCGCTCCAGCTTGAAACTGCAAAGGAAATGCTTCTCAATGCCGCAAAAAAGGGGGATAACCAATAATGAAAATCGGTGTGTGCTGCGGCACGGATATTGAAAAAATAAAATATATCAAAGCTCTCGGCTATGATTATGCCGAATCACACTGCCAGGAAATTGCAAAGGCTGACGACGAAAAGATAGAAGCGATAATCGCAACGGGTTTACCTGTTGTTGCGGCAAACTGCTTTATCGGTCTGCGCGTTGTGGGAGAAGAAAAAGACGAGGTTGCAATAAAAGAATACCTTGAAACCTTGTTTTCAAAGGCAAAGCGTCTCGGACTTGAATATCTTGTTTTCGGTTCATCGGCTGCAAGAAGAATTCCTGAGGGTATGAGCCTTGAACAGGGCAGGGCAGAGATTATTGATTTTCTCAAAAATCTTGTTGTGCCTGTTGCTGTAAAATATGATATTCCCGTTGCAATCGAGCCTCTCAGACCCGAGGAATGCAATGCAATCAACACTGTTGATGACGGTGTTGAAATTGCCAAAAGGGTTGATTCGCCTTATGTTAAGGTGCTTGCCGACGTTGCGCATATGTTTGTGCAGAACGAGGATTTGAATAAGCTTGCGGATTACAAAGGTTTTATGCTTCACGCTCATACCTCAAATCCCGACCCTGCACCCGAAACGGGCAAAAAGAGAATTTATCCCGATGCAGGCGATGTCTTCAGTCAGGCAGAGTTTTTTGAAGCTCTCAAAGCGGCAGGCGTTGAAACCTGCTCGATTGAGGCTGATGTTATCGATTTTAATGAAGATGCCCGAAAGGCATACGAAGTTCTGAAAGATTTAAGGTGAAAATATGAAACTTGGCAAAAACGAAGTTATTCTTTTTTCGGGTGACTCCATAACCGACGGCAACAGAGGTAAGTCGATGGATTGCAACCACATTATGGGTCACGGTTATCAGTATATTGTTGCCTCAAAGCTTGCGCTTGATAATGCGGAGAATATGCCCAAGTTTATCAATAAAGGTTATTCGGGCGAAAATGCAGAGGGGCTTTTTGAAAAATGGCAGGCAGACGTTATTGATAACAAGCCGACTGTTCTAAGCATTCTTGTTGGCGTCAATGACGGCGGTTACGGCTATTTTGATAAAATTCCACCCGAAGAAGCTGCTCTGCGCCACGAAACAAATTTGCGTGCAATACTTGAAAAAACAAGAAACGAGCTTGGCGATATAAAAATAATTGTTTGCGAGCCGTTCTATTTTCCTCTTGATAAATCGGATTATTCTTATAAAAATACTCCTCATCCCGACGGAGTTGAAGGCCCGTTCAAACGTCCCGACAGCAACGACCCCGAGGATTCCGTTGCATATCGCGATGCAACAAACAAAATCATCAGAGCCGCAACCAAAAAGCTTGCAGAAGAATTCGGCTGTGTTTTTGTTCCTCTCTATGATAAAATCAAAGAGAATGCGGAAAGGTCAAGAATGGAATATTTCATCTGGGACGGAACTCATCCGAGCATCGCAGGCCATATGATTATTGCCGAAGAATGGATGAAAGCGTTTAATGATGCATAATCTGCGGATATATCGCACTTGACAAAATATATTTTTATATTGTATAATATTTTTTAATAGCTATGACGGAAAGAAGTAATCTGTGTCAGCGGCTTCAGAGAGTCTCCGGTTGGTGAAAGGGGATAGCAAGCGGCAGACGAAATACATTCCCGAGCTGCTCGGTTGAATTTTGCAGTAGGTCGAGCCGTGAGCGCGCGTTATGCGCAGGGTATTTCTTTTACCCGCCGAGGAGCTTGCCGTGAGGTTGGCTCAAACAAGAGGTGGTACCGCGTTAATTCGCCCTCTGTCAGCAATGGCAGAGGGTTTTATTTATTTAAGTAATCAATATCGAAAGGATGTTTTAATATGCAGATTTATGAAGAACTTGTTGCAAGAGGACTTATTGCACAGGTAACAGACGAAAAAGAAATCAGAGACCTTATCAATAACGGCAAGGCTGTTTTCTATATCGGCTTTGACCCCACAGCCGACAGTCTCCACGTTGGTCATTTTATGGCTCTCTGCCTTATGAAGAGACTTCAGATGGCGGGCAATAAGCCTATCGCTCTTCTCGGCGGCGGCACAGGTATGATCGGTGACCCCTCAGGCAGAAGCGACCTTCGTAAGGTTATGACAAAAGAAACAATCGAGCATAACGTTGAATGCTTCAAAAAGCAGATGAGCCGCTTCATCGAGTTCGGCGAAGGTAAGGCAATGATGATAAACAATGCAGACTGGCTTCTCAACCTCAACTATGTTGATGTTCTCCGTGAGGTCGGTGCATGC
>JAFXJO010000101.1 GCA_017532185.1 Clostridia bacterium
AAATCACTTGAAAAATCGCAGCAGGAATAATAAAAATCAAAAGAATTGACGTTCCCATATCATATACCTCTTTCAATAATGTATTTTGCAAGATAATAATATCGCATTTCAGCCTAAAATTCCACCAACTCCGCTTTACAAAGCTGAATTTTTTTGTAAAGTCAGGTTTACATATTAAATAATTTCAAACTCCGCCACAATCGGATAATGGTCTGAAATAACCTTTTCGATTGTTTTAACAGAAACGCACTTGAGATTTTTATAGAAAATATAGTCTATTTTTATGTTGGGCTTATATGAGGGAAATGTGAATTTGCCTTTGATTTCTGCCGAAGAATCGGTATCGTTCAGCCTTTCAAAAAGAGGTTTGAGTTCGTTTGAATCGGGAAGCGCATTGAAATCGCCCATTAAAATCAGCGGCATATCCGTTTCGTCAATAATTCTGCAGATTGTTTTAACCGCATTCTTGCGCTCTCCGAGAGCAAGACCCATATGGCAAACAAGAATCATAACGTCTGTGCCGTTTGCATCAACAACCGCTTTGAGCACGCAACGCGATTCATATTTGCCGATTTCATATTTAAAAATCGGGTCGGGAACTGCAACCGTTTCAGCCGATTTAATAGGATATTTTGTTACAAACGCGTTGCCGTAAGGGCTTGTGCCCTCAACCTTGATTGCCTCGGCAAAATAACGGTTATATCTGAGTCCGTCACCGAGTGCGTTCGTCTGGTCGGTATAGCCCTCAAGCGGACCCTCTCCCCTGACCTCGTTCAGACCGCAGATATCGGGATTAATTTCTTTAATTGAATCAACAAACAAATCAATATCGATTTTATCGTTTGATAATCCAGACAATGCTGGATATTGAAGGTCATAATTCTCATTTTCTTATCCGTAAATTTATTAAGCACCGTAAATTCTCTTTTATATTGCGCGGCAAGCTCTTCATCGGCAATATTTTCGTAATTGCCGAAAACGTCAAGAGCCTTGCCGATATCAACCCATTCAGGCTCAACGCCGTGAATAATCTCTGTTTCGGTGAGCGATTGCTCCGCTTTGCCTTTTATTTCGCAAACAAAATAATTGCTGACGTAAAGCTTTTCATAAAAATACTCGTTCACCTTAACAAACGGTTTAACAACGCTGACGGTATAACCCGTTTCTTCCCGAACCTCACGCGCAACGCATTCTTCAAGGCTTTCGCCGCTTTCAAGACCGCCGCCCGGAGTCAGATAAACGCCCGTATTCTTTTCGTGCGACAGCAGGATTTTATTATCTTTTATAATAATCGCTCTGCAGCCGAGACGCACAAAGGTCGGCGTTTGCGAATATTTCTCGCCGTATTGGTTGATTGTTTCAACGTTCATTATAATTCCTCTTATACTTCACAACCCACCGTCATAATAAAGAAACGCAACTCAAATTGAATTGACTTTCAACTAATATATCCATCCGACGGCAACGACGTAGGGGCAACGTTTCGTTGCCCGAATCGGGACGGGTGACCCGTCCCCTACAAAAACGTTTAAGGATTGCATAATTTAAATAAAACATCGGGACGGCAAAAGCCGTCCCAGATAAATTAATCAAAAAGATAAACTCTTGTTTCGTAAGGTCTGGTTGTGAAAGCGTTTTTGCCAACGGGTGCATCGCTGTAGTTGCAAAGGATTGCCTTGCCCTTTGTGAGGTCATAACCCTTGGGTGCGGTGAAGTTTACGCACTTATCGGTATATGAGCAGATAACAAGCATACTTACGCCGTTATAAACTCTCTCAAACACATAGAGGTCGCCGCTTGCTTTGTTATATTCTTTATAAGAACCGTAAACTGCAACGGGATTCTCTTTGCGGAACTTGATAAGAGCCTTATAATGGTTGAAGATTGAGTCGGGGTTTGCCATTTCAGCTTCTGCATTGATGCCGTCTTTATAGTTGGGGTTAACAGGCATCCAGGGTGTACCTGTTGTGAAGCCTGCGTTTTCAGCGCCACTCCACTGAACGGGAGTTCTTGCGTTACCGCGGCTTGATTCCTTAAGACGCTGTTTTGCCTTTTCGTCCGAGAAACCGAAAAGACGCAGAGTTTTATAGTTATTAACGGCAAAAACGTCCTGATAATCCTCAACCTCGGGAAGATCGATATTAATCATACCGATTTCCTGACCCTGATAGATAAAGGGTGTGCCGCACTGAAGCATATAGGAGTTTGCGATTGATTTCGCGCTTTCTGTTCTGTATTCAACGCTGCCGAAGCGGTTGATGATTCTGGGATGGTCGTGGTTTTCCATATAGAGAGCGTTCCAGCCCTTGCCGTAAAGACCTTCCTGCCAGGTTGAGAATGCTTTTTTAAGCTTTCTGAGGCTGAAAGGAAGTGTGAGGCAATCCATAAACAGGCAGTCAGCACCCATATGCTCAAAATGGAACATCATATCAAGCTCCTGAGCAGGACCTTCCTTGATATATTTGAGAGCCTTATTGACTGTCATCATCGGAGCTTCACCGACTACGAAGCAATCGTATTCATTGAGAACCTCGCGGAATTCGGTGAGATATTCGTGGATATGGGGGCCGTCGGCATAATGCTCCATACCGCAAGCCTGAGGAATGGGGAAGCCGTTGGGCAGACCTTCACGCTTTGAAACAAAGGTGATAACGTCTTCGCGGAAGCCGTCAACGCCCATATCGAGCCAGAATTTCATAATATCCTTAACTTCCTGACGAAGCTCGGGGTTATCCATATTGAGGTCGGGCTGTTTCTTTGAGAAAAGGTGCAGATAATACTGACCGTTTTCCTGATTATATTCCCAAGCTTTGCCCTCAAAGAGCGATGACCAGTTATTGGGGAGCTTGCCGTCTTTGCCGTCGCGCCAGATATAATAATCGTGATATTTGCTGTTTTTATCAATGCCCTTTTTGAACCATTCGTGCTCATCGGAGCTGTGGTTAACAACAAGGTCCATAATAACCCTGATACCTCTTGCGTGAGCCTCATCAAGAACTTTCTTGAAAAGCTCGTTGTTGCCGTAATCGGGAGAGATGTTTTTATAATCGGAAATATCATAGCCGAAGTCGGCGTTCGGTGAGCAATAAAGGGGTGAGAACCAGATGCAGTTGATGCCGAGTTCCTTAAGATAATCAAGCTTTGAGAGCACGCCCTCAAGGTCGCCAATGCCGTCGCCGTTACCGTCGCAGAACGAACGGGGCCAGATCTGATAGCAGATTGCGTCTTTATACCACTGTGTTTTTTTCATATATATTCTCCCTTCGGAATATTTTACCTTAATATTATAACAGAAATTTTATTCTAATACAATAGCAAATTATCATTCAAAGCTCATTGTGCCGTTTTGCAGAATAACCTTGCGGATTCGGGCACTTCTGCAAGGGTCATAGAGCGAATCGCCGTCTGAATAACCGCATTCACCGCAAAAACATTTTTCGTTGCGCGAATGATAAACCATAATCCATTCGCCGTTTTCATTCTTAACAAAAGAATTATGTCCGGGTCCGTATTCGCCCTCAAGGTCGGCGGAGGTTAGAATGGGTTTATCGCATTTATGCCAGCTTTCGAGATTCAATAAATCAGCGTTTTCCTCTGCAGTCATCAGACCGATGCAATATTCGGGTCCCGTTGCCGAAGCCGAAAAAGCAAGATAAACCTTGCCGCCCTCAATCAGCGCCGCCGCACCCTCGTTAACGGGGATACGCACTCTTTCCCAATCATATTCGGGCTTTGTGAGAAGCATTGCGGGAGCCGTTGTTTTCCAAGGCTCGTCGGGGTCGATTGTTGCCAGATAAACGTTTGAGTTGCCGCCGTTTTGAGCCCAGGCAACGTAATGCTTGCCTGCACATTCAAAATACGTCATATCGAGCGAAAAACCGCGGAATGAAAATTCATCACCCTCGCAGGCGGTGAATTTGCCCTTATCAACCCACGGGTCATTATAAGGGTCATCGCCCTCGCACATAATGATATGGCAATCGATATCCCAAACGTTATCGGCACTGCCGCTTGCGGCAAAAAGAACGTACCATTTCCCGCCGATTTTGTGAATCTCGGGCGCCCAGATGAAGCGGTGAGACTTGGCGGAATCCTTTTCGTCCCAGATTGTTTTCTCCTCTGCATCGGCAAGACCCGAAACGGTTTTTGCGCGGCGCAGAATAATTCTGTCATAGCCCTCGGAGTCGCTTTCGCCGTACATCGGGTAAGAAGCGGTGAAATAATAATATCCGTCTCTCCCCTTTTTAACAAACGGGTCGGCTCTGTCTTTTATAAAAATTTCTGTTTTTGCTTTCATAAAATCACCGTTAAAATTTTAGCACAATATAAAAAGAATTTCAACATCGGTTTTGCCGCTTTCAACGGGACGGGTGACCCGTCCCCTACAAAACAGACACCCTTAACAATTCACTATTCACTAAAAAAGACCTGCAAGGGCAAAAGCCGATGCAGGTCATATAATTTATGCAACAAGGAATTTATATTTTTCAACGCTGTAAAGAGGAATAAACGGAACCATAATCGGAACGCTCTTAACGTATTTCTGATATTCAGGGTCTTTGCCGTAGTTTTTATTCTGGCGAATTTCAAGACGGCGCGCACCGCTGAACATAACGAAGATGATACCGATATATCCGATAAGAGCGATAATCCACTGACCGACACCGGTGAGAATATTAACACCCGAAACAAGAACTCCCGTCCAGAAAATCATTTCGCCCAGATAGTTGGGGCAACGAACAAATTTATAGAGTCCCTTATCGCAGAAGCGGTTGGGATTTTTCTTTTTCTGGCTGTTCTTCTGAATATCGGCAACGGTTTCAAAAGTAACACCGAAAGCCATAATGATAAGACCAGCAATGCAGAAGCCGTCTGTTGCTTTGCCGTTGAGAAGTCTGTAATAAACGGGAATAACCTGTGTAACATAAAGCGCACCGCAGGTTACCCAGATTGCGCACTTGACAAAGAAAGGCATTGTTTTGCCGTCTTTGATTTCGGTTTTCATTTTATTTCTGTAAGACGCACTTTTGATTTCTCGGATAAGCAGATAACCGCCCAGACGGATGCCGTAAATAAAAAAGAGCGCACAGGCGGCAACCGTTCCCCACGAAAGACCTGAACGGAACATAAAGAGCATTATTACCCCCAGACCTGCGATTGAAAAGCCGTAGCCGAGAGAAATAAAATAAACGTATTTGTAGAAGCCTATCGAGCTGATAAGCATTGCGGCGGCAAAAAGCAGCCAGAAAGTTAAAGGTGCAACCATAAATATCCTCCGAATATATAATTTAATACATTATATCTTATTTTTGTTCTGTTTTCAATATGCATTCGGAAATTAAAGAAGATTATCAAACGATAAGGGCAGACATTGAAAGCCTGCCCTGTAATGTTATTTTGCGCTGTAAAGAATAATAACCGCCTTGGGTGTTTCTGTTATTTCAAGGTCAACACCCTTTGACATAAGCTCTGCACCCGTCATTTCATATTTTATTTCGGGTTTATCGTAATCGTAATAAACGTAAGTCTTATCGGGGTCAAGACCGTTGAGTTTAATATTAAAATTATTCTGCTCAACGTTTTCGCGTTTATAAATAACCGCAAAGCCCTCTGCATCGGTGCCGTATTGCGAAGCCTGCCATTCAGTCAAATCAAGACCTGCATAGCGGAGAGGATAATAATTTTCATCCATATATTTACGGGCAAATTCATAGCCTGTGCGCTGAGTGCAGGGAATAATATTTGTCCTGTCAGCATATTCGCCGTCAACGTAAGCACAGGTGCCGTTGATGGGAAGCCAGAATGAAATGCCGTAAGTCTGCGCCTGAGTGCCCTGAAGAATTTCAGGGTTTGCCCTGCCTTCGCCGTCAAGGCAGTTAAAGTCGCTTCTCCAGAGAGGAATGCTTCTGCGCGACATTTCAATATCTATGCGTTTACCGCCTGAGCAGCAGTTATCAATTTTGAGATTGGGAAATTCAGAAAGCAGAGTATCAAGGAAGCCGTAAAAATTGGTAACATAATGGTTTTCCGTTATACCCTTTCTGCCGTTTTCCCACATTTTATCTGCCTGCTGCCAGAATGGCAAAGGTTCGGGAATGCTGTCAATTCTGAAATATGAAACCTTGTTGAGTCTGACAGAATCGAGCATCAGACCTGTGATATAAGCAAGCGCCTCTTCGTTTGCAAAATTAACCATATTGCGCTCGTAATCATCTGATTCTACCATCCAGCCCTCATGCTTTTTGCATTCGTCATAAACCTCGGTGCCGACAGCGCATCTTTCGGGCTCATACCAGAGGAGCAAATCAAGCCCTCTTTCTGCCGCCGCATCAGAAACCGCGCCGAAGCCCTCGGGAAAACGTTCGGGATCGGGGAACCAATCGCCTACTCCGTCGCCCCAGCTTACGTTATGAGGATACCAGCCTGCATCAATCCAATAAGCATCAAGCATATCGGTCCATTCAACGGGACTGTTTTTTATGTTATTCACAATGTTTTCAACCGACATACCGGGTTGCTCTGCACCCACACCTGCGGTTGTTATCATTTTGATATTATCGGGATATACGCAGTCAACAGTCCATTTTCTGAAAGAATTGAAGCCTTTGAGAGCGTTGGAATTATTATAGAACGTGAGCGAAACAAGAGGAGAACGGATTTCTTCTTCGGGTTCGAGATAGGCATTGAGCTTTTCTTGCTTTGCTTTGATTTTAACGCCGCCAACGGTGCGCGCCATCGAAGCATACCACTGACCTGACCAGCCCAGACAGAAAACAACGCCGTTATCTTTGCCGTTGAGGTTAAAATACGGCATAACCGATTCCGTTCTGCCGCCGTTTGCGCTGAAAACAGTCGGAACACTTGTGAGCGCGGCTTTCATCATCTCAAAATCATTCGGTGCGGGTTCGGTACCTTTGCTGAAATACAAATCGGTTTTACCCATAGGCAAAACGCAATCAGCCGCATAGAAATTTTTGATAACGGGCGAATTTTCGCTGCCCGTATTCTTAAGATAAACTACCCATTCACAGGTTGCGTTTTCTTCATAAATCGTTGCCTCTACGCAAGCCTCAAGAGCAGCAGATTCATTCACAAGGTCAATATAAGTTGTTTTGCCGCCTTTAAAGAACTCTCCCGCTTCGCTTTCTTTGCCGACGGAGATTTTCCAATCATCAAGGCTGCCGCGCAGAGTTTTTGTTCCGTAAGAGAAGTTATACGCAGGGTTTTCAGCGGTAAGGATATTATTTTCATACCAATCGCGGCAGGAATTTTTTTCTTCTTGGCTGATGAGCATTTCTTGCGCAGTTAAGCTTTCAAAGCTGATATCTGCCGTTGCAATAACGTCAACGGCTGCGCGGTCAACCTGAAATTTAAAGCTTGAATCAGGAACCGCAAACGAAGAAATCACCATAAGCAATGCCTGAATAAGAGAAAGAATTATTTTAATCAAATCTAAAAACCCCAATCCTCAAGAAGAATTTTCATTTCATAAATTATACGCATAAAGATGCTTCTGCAGATTCTGAAAATTTTTGTGAAGAAGCCTTCGCCCTCATAAGGTACGTCTTCGCCCTCGCCCATATAGCAACCGATATTGTTGCTGACGATTTCATTGCCGTAAAAATCGTGCGGTGCGTCGCAACCCTCAACGTTATAGCCGGCGCCGATAAGCGGTGAATCGGCAGAGAGCTTGAAGCTCTCGGGATTTGAATAATCCGTGCCGGCAAAGCCGGGAACGGTATTCATTGAGCCAAGGTCAATCAGCGGAGGCTCACAGCCGTAATAGCAGTTATTGCCGATG
>JAFXJO010000014.1 GCA_017532185.1 Clostridia bacterium
ACGTGCACGCTTGATAGCTGTGGTGAGCTCACGCTGATGCTTAGCGCAAGTACCTGTTACACGGCGGGGAAGGATCTTTGCTCTGTCAGAAGTGAACTTGTTAAGCTTGTTTACATCCTTGTAATCGATGCATTCAACTTTATCAACGCAGAATGAGCAAACCTTTCTGCGGCCCTTTTTGTTGGGTCTTCTGTCATTCTTTTCGTATGCCACGGATTAAACCTCCTTTTCAGTTTCAGTTTGATTGGGAGACCTCTCAGAACGGGAGATCGTCCTCGGGAATTTCTTTGAAATCGCCTTCGTCTGCTGTTGAGTACGAAGGTGCGGGCTGGCTGTTCATAACAGAATTGCTTCTGCCGTAGTCGCCTGTGCCGCTTTCTGCTTTTGAGCCGCAGAAGCTGGCATTATCTGCAACAATTTCAACCGCCTTGCGTTTGTTACCGTTCTTATCTTCATACATTCTGGTCTGGATTGAACCCTGAACAGCAATCATTGAGCCCTTGCGGAAATATCTGTTTACAAATTCAGCAGTCTGTCTCCATGCAACAACGTCGATGAAATCTGTCTGGCGTTCTTCACCCTGACGAACAAAACGTCTGTCAACTGCAACGGTGAATGTGGTTACGGAATTCCCGTTTCCTGTAGTGCGAAGCTCGGGGTCTGCAACAAGTCTGCCCATAATTACGGCATTATTTAACATTTTGCGACCTCCTTAGTTCTTCTTAACAATGAGTGAACGAAGCACGCCGTCTGTGATTTTAACAACACGGTCAAGCTCTGCGGGAAATTCAGGAACAGCCTGATAGTTGAAGAGAACGTAATAACCCTCTGCTTCGTCGTTGATAAGGTAAGCGAGCTTGCGCTTGCCCCATTCATCAACGCTCTCAAGAGTGCCGTTAGCTTCAATCATAGCCTTGAACTTCTCAACAAGAGGCTGAACAGCTTCTTCGCCGTTGGCAACTGAAAAAACCATCATTGTCTCGTAGCTGATGTTTGCTGACATTCTTAAAGCACCTCCTTCTGGTCTTTGGCCACGGTGCATCCGTGGCAAGGAATAAAAATTTATTTAATCCTGCTGCACTTTTCGCAGCGGTCTATAATTTTAACAGATGATTTATATTTTGTCAAGTTATTTGCTCCAAAATCAAAAATTCAGCACTTTTGACCGTATTAAAGGCACGCAAAAAGCAAAAAAATTGCAGAATTTGATAAAAAACCGTAGATTTTTCGCGAATTTTGTAATATAATACAACCCGTAAAACCCGTTTCGGAGGTTGCTTTTATGGATCTCATTTTTAACGAATCCGGCTCAAAGATGCTCGGCGAAATGCTGAAAAAGCTCAGAAAAAGCCACGGATATTCACAGGCGGTTGTTGCCGACCATATCGGCATTGACCGTTCAACCTATGCCAAATATGAGCTTGGCCGTACACCCGACGTTGAAACCATAGCGAAGCTTGCCGTATTTTATAAAATCTCGGCAGACAGCATTCTTTCGCCGTTTTTTGATAATTACAAAACTCCGCAGACCGTTGCCGCGCTGAATTCGGGCGATAAGGAAACCGCGGTTTATCTTCTCAGCGAAGAAGAGCAGACCCTCATTGATTATTACAGAAACTGCATACGCAAAGACGTTGTGCTTGATTTTACACAGGCAATTTTTCTTGAGGACAGCGAAGACGACGAAAATTAAATTTCATTTTTAAAAAAACAGACCGCTTTCGGCGGTCTGTAATTTTTTATTCTTCGGAAGCTTCGATTTTACCGGTTACGGTTCTGATGCTTGCTCTTGCAGCCTGAATTTCGTTGAGGCTGTTTGAGATTGCGCTGTCGGCAGTTCTCATAATCTCTTCAATAAAATCGCCTGCGGCAAGTCTGATTTCTGCAGACCACTTGTTTGCCTTATCAATAGCATCATCGGAACGGCGGCGTGCATCTTCGATTGTTCTCTCCGCCTGCTCGGTTGCGGCATTAACGATATTTTCAGCCTGTGCCTTTGCGCCTGCGATTGTTGAGGCGGCATCTTCCTGAGCTGTTTTGGTTATTGATTCGGCAGTTGCCTTGCTCTGAATAACGATTTCGCTGCTGTCCACCATAGCGGCGGCTTCAAGCTGAGCATTTGCTTTGATGATTTTTGCATCTTCGTTTGCGGTTGCAATAATCTTCTTTGCCTGTGCCTCTGCTTCTTCAACCTTATTCTTTGAATAATCTTCTGTTTTGAGAACAAGCTCTCTTACCTTATCTTCTGCTGTTGAAATAAGAGCTCTTGATTTTTCCTGCGCACTTGTTACCGCTGCAACAGCCTCGTTCTTTGCCTTAACAAGAATGTTGTTTCTGTCTGCAACGATTGCTCTTGCCTGAGTGATTTCGTTGGGAAGGCTGAGTCTGATATCTTCAATAGCTGTTCTGATAGCCTTTGCATCAACGCCAACCTTGCTGCTCAGCGGAACTTTTGAACCTGCTTCAAGTATATCTTCTATCTGGTCAAGTAAGTTTTCAATGCTCATAATCTTTGCTTCCTTTCTCTGCCTTATGTGATGATTAAGCTTTTCTGTAAAGCGTAACAGCAGTTTTGCTGTATTTATATTCTCTCTGTTTTTCAAGGCCGCCCTGAACCTCGGGCATATCCTCACCGAAGGGATGCTCGCAGATAACGATTCCGCCCTCGGCAATATGAGGTTCAACCTTTGCAAGCGCCTTCTGCAAAAGTCCCGTTCCGAACGGAGGGTCGAGGAACGCAATATCAAAAACCCTGTCCGTCATACCGAGAAACGCGAGTGAATCCGTCTGCATAACGTTTGCTTTATAAGCGAGCTTTGTTTTTTCAAGATTTTCTTTGACTATTCTGATTGCATTTTTATCTGCATCAACAAAAACGCAACTCTCCGCATCTCTGCTGAGCGCTTCGATGCCGAGCTGACCCGAACCTGCAAAAAGGTCCAGCACTCTGCGGCCTTCAAGTTCAAACTGAATTGCGCTGAAAACCGCTTCTTTAACCTTATCGGTAGTAGGTCTGACGCTTTCGCCCTCAAGCGTTCTGAGCACCATACCTCTTGCCGAGCCTGTAATTACTCTCATATTTTCCTCCCGTATTTCACAGACGGAATAATGCATTATTATCGATTATCAGTTTATTATCTCATCAAACCCCATAAATTGTCAAGCAAAAATCCCGATAAATGTAAAAGATTTTAAAAATTCATTCTTCCTCAGGATTATTTTTGCCATGAAAAGCCTCAAAAACCGCCTTGGCTGAGTTTTTATTCATACCTTTAACGGCGGCTAACTCTTCTTCGCTTGCGGCGGCAATCGCTTTCATCGTTTTGAAATGTTTGAGCAATGCCTTACCCCTTGATTCACCTATCCCTTCAATCGAAGTGAGCGTTGTTGAAACCGAAGCTTTTTTGCGGCGGTTGCGGTGATATTCAATTGAAAAACGGTGCACTTCCTCCTGAATTGTGGAAACAAGCGTAAACGCTGCTCTTTTTGAGGTGAGAGAAAGCTCGTCGCCCGAGCGCGCAATTGCTCTGGTTTTATGGTGAGAATCCTTGACCATACCGAAAAGAGGAATATCCAGCCCATATTTTTCAAGCACGGGCAAAACCGCATTGACCTGACCTTTACCGCCGTCAAGCAGAATCAAATCGGGCAATCTGCCAAAGCCTTCGCCGCTGTCTTTTTCTTCAAAATAACGCAATATTCTGCGCTCAAGGACTTCTGCCATCGAGCCGTAATCATCCTGGCCCGAAAAGCCTTTTATCGTGAAACGCTTATAAGCTTTTTTATACGGATATCCGCCTTTGAAAACAACCATACCCGCAACGTTTTCGCTGCCTGCAGTGTGCGAAATATCATAGGATTCAATATATTCGGGCGGAGCTTTAAGACCGAGAAGTGTGCCCAGCTCATCAAGCGCCGCCGTTGATTTACCTGTTTTGCCGAGATAAAGAGCAAGCTTCTGCGCCGCATTTGAACGGCACATTTCAACAAGCGAATGCTGCTCGCCTCTTTGCGGCAAAGCAATCGTTACCTTTCTTCCGGCAAGAGACGCAAGCCATTCCGAAAGCACCTCGCCGTCTTCAACCTCACCGTCAACCTCAACTCTGCGCGGCACAAAATCACGCATCGAATAATAGCTTCTGATAAGCTCGTGCCTTGCTTCGGGCAGATTTTCGGGCATATCTATAATGAAATGCTCACTGTCATAGAGCCTTGCG
>JAFXJO010000102.1 GCA_017532185.1 Clostridia bacterium
CCACCATACGAACAAAATGCAGTAGGAATACAAAGCACACCGTCTTTTATAAAAGCATATGAAGTTGCATCCCATGCAGTATAACCTCTTGCTTCAAAGGTTGCACGCAGACCGCCCGAAGGGAATGACGAAGCATCGGATTCGCCCTTAACAAGCTCCTTGCCCGAGAATTCCATAATGATATTGCCGCCCTCACAGGGAGAAATAAAGCTGTCATGCTTTTCGGCGGTGATACCTGTCATAGGCTGGAACCAGTGAGTATAATGGGTTGCGCCCTTTTCAATAGCCCAGTCCTTCATTGCGTTTGCAACAACGTTTGCAACGCTCAGGTCAAGGCGCTTATTATCCTGAATAGCCTTTTTCATTGCCTTATAGGTTTCTTTGGGCAAGCGGGCTTTCATTGTTTTATCATCAAAAACCATACAGCCGAAATAATCGGGAACGCTTATCATAACCTAATCTCCTGTTCCTGCATTTTAAAATATAAATCAAGTATATATCTAAAATAGGTCAAAATCAAGAAAATTTGCCGCAAAAAAGAATATTCTTGCAAACTACCGATAAACCGACGGTTGCAGTGCCGTATTTTGTAAAAAATTATGCAAAAGAAACGATGTTTTTGTTGCGCTAAAACTTGACTATCAGCTTATAAAAAGATATAATTACAGTGTATAATAATCTCACGGAGGTTAATTATGAACAGATTTGAAAGCGCAAAAGAAATATATTCCGCACTGGGAATTGATGCCGAAGCTGCTCTTGCAAAGCTCGCAGACGTTACCGTTTCGGTTCATTGCTGGCAGGGCGACGACGTTGGCGGTTTTGACGGCGACGATGCTCTCTCGGGCGGTATTCAGACAACGGGTAACTACCCCGGCAAAGCAAGAACACCCGATGAGCTGATGGCGGATATCGACAAGGCATTCAGCCTTATTCCCGGTAAGAAGAAGCTCAATCTTCACGCCTGCTATGCCATCTTTGACGGCAACAGAGCAGACAGAGATGCTCTCAAGCCTGAGCATTTCGCTAAGTGGGTTGAATATGCAAAGGCAAGAAACATCGGTATTGATTTTAACCCCACATTCTTCTCACACGCAATGGTCAAAGACGGTCTGACTCTTTCTTCACCCGATGAAGAGGTCAGAAAATTCTGGGTTGAACACGGCAAACGCTGCGTTGAGCTTTCAGATTATTTTGCAAAAGAAACAGGCTATCCCTGTGTTATGAATATCTGGATTCCCGACGGCTATAAGGATATTCCCGCTGACCGCCTTTCACCCAGACTCCGTTTCAAGAAATCTCTTGACGAAATTCTTGCAACGCCTTATGACAAATCAAGAGTCTTTATCACCCTTGAATCTAAGGTTTTTGGCATCGGTCTTGAAAGCTATACTGTCGGCTCAGCTGAATTCTGCCTGAGCTATTCAACAAAAGCAGGCATTGTTCCGCTTATGGATAACGGTCATTACCACCCCACGGAGCTTGTTTCGGATAAGATTTCTTCTCTCCTTGCATTTAATGAAAAAATCGCCCTTCACATAACAAGAGGCGTTCGTTGGGACAGCGACCACGTTGTTCTTTTTGATGACGAAACAAAAGAAATCGCAAAAGAAATCGTGCGCAACGATGCTCTTGACAGAGTGTTTATCGCAACCGACTATTTCGATGCTTCAATAAACCGCATCAGTGCCTGGGTAACAGGTGTTCGCAACGTGCAGAAGGCTCTGCTCTTTGCAATGCTTCAGCCTGATGCAAAAATGAAACAGCTTCAGGATAAAGCTGATTTTACATCTCTTATGGTGCTCAGCGAAGAAGCAAAAACACTGCACTTCGGCGATATCTGGGCAGAATTCCTTAACAGACAAAAGGTTGAATCCGATTATCTGAATATAATCAAAGAATATGAAGAAAAGGTATTGGTGAACAGAAAATGAAAAACATTATGGATGCACCCTTTCTCAAGGGTATGATGAAAACAACCGCAAATATGTACCGTATGGGTTGGGATGAAAGAAACGGCGGCAACATCAGCATGATGCTTGAAAACGACGAAGTTGCAGAGTATCTTGATATCAACGCTCCCATCAGAACAATCGAAATGGGCTTTGACGCAAGCGTACTTATCGGCAAAATCTTCATCGTAACAGGCACAGGCAAATACTTCAAGAATATGGAAGATGACCCCGAAAATAACCTCGGCATCATCAAGATTGCTGAAAACGGCACAACCGCTGAACTTCTTTGGGGCTACAGCGATGGCGGCAGACCCACATCAGAGCTTCCCGCACACCTTATGAGCCACATCTCAAGACTCTCCAAGAACCCCGAAAACAGAGTTATTATGCACTCACATCCCACAAACACTCTTGCCATGACTTATGTTCATGAGCTCAGCGAGAAAAAATTTACACATTCTCTCTGGGAAATGTGCACCGAGTGCATGGTTGTTTTCCCCGACGGTATCGGTATGCTTCCCTGGATGGTTTGCGGCACTAACGAAATCGGTATTGCAACCGCAGAAAAGATGAAGGAATTCAGACTCGTTGTTTGGGGTCAGCACGGCATCTACGGCTGCGGCAAAGACCTTGACGAAGCTTTCGGTCTTATCGAAACAGTTGAAAAGGCAGCTCAGCTTTATATGATGACAGCTCACCTGCCCAGAGTTAACACAATCACAGACCCCGACCTCGTTGAAATCGTAAAGGCTTTCAAGCTTGAAGACGTTTACAGAAGAGATTTTCTTAATCTTTAATTTATATTAAACGGAGGATTTTACAATGGCTAACAGATTTGTACTTAACGAAACATCATATC
>JAFXJO010000103.1 GCA_017532185.1 Clostridia bacterium
AGAGCCTTTTACCTGGGCAAGCGGCATTAAAAGCCCCGTTTACTGTGACAACCGTCTGACTCTTTCGGATATTAACGTTCGCAATGACGTTGAAAACGGTCTTGCAACTCTTATCAAAGAAAACTATCCCGAAGTTGAAGTCCTTATGGGTACAAGCACAGCGGGTATTGCTCACGCAGCAATCACAGGTCATCTTCTCGGTCTGCCTATGGGTTACGTTCGCTCAGGCGCAAAGGACCACGGCAGAAACAACCGGATCGAAGGCAAGCTTCTTCCCGGCCAGAAGGTTGTTGTTGTTGAGGACCTTATCTCAACAGGCGGCAGTGTTATCGAAGTTGTTGACGTGCTTCGCGAAGCAGGCGCAGACGTTCTCGGTATCGTAAGCATTTTCACTTACGGTATGCAGAAGGGTCTTGACCGTCTTGCAGCTGCAAACGTTAAAAATATCAGCCTCACAAACTTTGACACAATCGCAGAAGTTGCTGCTGAAGAAGGCTATATCAAGCCCGAGGATATTCAGCGCCTTATTGCTTTCCGCAACAATCCCTCAGATGAAAGCTGGATTAACAAATAATTGAAATCTTAAAAGCAACCCAAATACAAACTTAAGGAGAAAATATGAAAAGCCTTATAGATATTATGGAGCTTTCAACGGCGGAAATCGATGAGCTTATCGAAACCGCCCTTGATATAATCGCAAATCCTGCAAAATATTCCGAAAAGTGCAAGGGCAAAAAGCTTGCAAGCCTTTTCTTTGAGCCTTCAACAAGAACACGTCTCAGCTTTGAGGCTGCTATGTATGAGCTTGGCGGCAACGTTATAGGTTTCTCGGAAGCTAACAGCAGCTCTGCTGCAAAGGGTGAGAGCGTTGCCGATACTGCGCGCACAGTAAGCTGCTATGCGGATATCATTGCAATGCGTCATCCCAAGGAGGGCGCTCCCTACGTTGCTTCGCTTAAAGCAAGCATTCCTGTTATCAATGCAGGTGACGGCGGACATAATCATCCCACCCAGACTCTTGCAGACCTTCTCACAATCCGCAAGGAAAAGGGAAGATTTGATAACCTCACGGTAGGCGTTTGCGGCGACCTTAAATTCGGCAGAACCGTTCATTCGCTTATCGGCGCAATGTCACGCTACAGCGGAGTTAAGTTTGTGCTTATCTCTCCCGAAGAGCTTAAGGTTCCCGAATATATCAAAACCGAAATTCTTGACCCCAAGGGTATTGAATATAAGGAATCAGCAAGCCTTGAGGCAGTTATGCCCGAGCTTGATATTCTCTATATGACGCGAGTTCAGAGAGAACGCTTTTTCAACGAGGCTGATTATATCAGACTCAAGGACACTTATATCCTCACAGCCGAAAAGCTTGCAACTGCAAAGGATGACCTTTGCGTAATGCATCCGCTGCCCAGAGTTAACGAAATTTCGGTTAACGTTGACGATGACCCGAGAGCCTGCTATTTCAAGCAGGTGCTTTACGGCAAATATATGCGTATGGCGCTCATTCTTAAATTACTTGAGGAGGCGGCAAAATGATTATAGGACAGATTAAAGACGGCATCGTTCTTGACCATATAACTGCAGGCCGCTGCATGGATATTTATAATATTCTCAAACTCGGCGAGATGAGCAGTACCGTTGCTATGATTAAAAATGCGGACAGCGTTAAGATGGGCAAAAAGGATATTATCAAAATCTTTGAGTCCATTGAGATTGACCTTGACGTGCTTGGTTATATTGACCCGGGCATCACCGTTAACATCATTCAGAACGGGGAGCTTGTAAAGCGCAAAAAGCTTTCTCTGCCCGAACAGGTAACGGGAGTTATCAAGTGCAAAAATCCCCGTTGCATTACTTCAGTTGAGCAGGAATTACCTCATAAATTCCGCTTGACCGACAGAGAAAACAAGGTTTACCGTTGCATCTATTGCGAAAGCAAGGCAAGCAGCGGAAACAACGAATAAAAAGAACAGATATAAAAAGGAACAGTTTGCGGAGCTTTTATTCTGCAAACTGTTTTTTTATTTAAAATATTAATATAATCTTAAGATTTGGAATGTTGCGAAAATGTTAAAATAATGTTATAATAAGCCGATTTTTGTGAAAAAACAATAACGGAGGAAAACGATGGCGGTTAATTATCATAAAAACGAAAAGCGTTTTTATAATTTCAGAGAAATCATTAATTATTCGGCAGAGCGTTATGCAAAGAACACTGCGTTTCAGGTTAAAACAAAAACAGGCGGAATTAAGAATATCACTTATGCAGAGCTGAAGAATCTTTATTACGGTCTTTGCACAAAGTTTATCAAGATGGGCTATCTCGGCAAGCGTATTGCCGTTTCGGGTGCAAACTGTTTTGAATGGGCGCTTTCTTATCTTTGCGCTTCAACCGTTGGCGTTGTTGTGCCGATTGATAAGGAGCTTCAGCCTGAAGACGTGCGCGATTTCCTGGATTCTGCAGATTGCGTTGCCATCTGCACAGACGATGCAAAAATCGAAGCGCTCAAGGGTGTTGTTACCCGTGACGTTGAATATATTTCCTTTGACAGCATCAGAAGCATGGCAAGCGAGAGCAGTAACGCTGCTCTTGTTGACGATATTGAAATCGGCAAAGACGAAATGAGAATTCTTATTTTCACTTCGGGCACAACAGGCAGTTTAAAGGGCGTTTGCCTTTCACAGAATAATATTTGTGCAAACATTCATCAGACATCAAGTATGTTCAGCGTTAAAGAGAGCGATAAAACTCTTTCGATTCTGCCTCTTCACCATACATATGAATGTACACTCGACTTCGTTCTTTTCCTCACAAGAGGTGCGCAGGTTTGCTATTGTGACGGTCTGACGAAAGTTCAGAAAAACATGGTTGAATACAGTCCCTCGATTCTTGTTGTTGTTCCTGCTCTTCTTAAGGTTCTTAACAAGAGAATCAAGGCAAAAATCGCCGCAGACTGCCCCCCAAAATATAAGGAATATTTTGAAAACGAATCGCTCGCAAGCGCATTGAAAAAGGTTCCGTTTATTATCCGCAAGGTTATTTGCTCAAAGGTAAAAAAATCCCTCGGCGGAAATCTCAGAGTTTTCATCGTTGGCGCCGCAGAGCTTGATACACAGCTCGTTGAGGATTTTGGCGCACTCGGCATCCGTACTCTTCAGGGCTACGGTCTGACTGAATGTTCACCCTTGCTTGCCGGCAACGGCGATTTCCATTTCAATCCCGAATCAACAGGTGTTGCAATTCCCGGCGTTGAACTCAAGATTGATAACCCCAACGAAGAAGGAGTAGGCGAAATTATCGCAAAGGGCGAAAATATAATGCTCGGTTATTATAATGAGCCCGAAGCAACTGCGGAAGTTCTTAAGGACGGCTGGTTCCATACGGGTGACCTCGGCTATATGGACGAAAACGGCGACCTCTTCATTAAGGGCAGAATCAAGAACGTTATCGTTACCGAAAACGGCAAGAATATCTATCCCGAAGAGCTTGAAACAAGACTTTCTGAATTCCCCGAAATCGGTGAAGTTCTTGTTTTCGGCGCAAAAGAAAACGGCGAATCGCTTGTTAAGGCAAGAATTTTCCCGAACTTTGATTACCTCAAGGAAAAGCTCGGAAGACAGCCTTCAAAGGATGATACCGAAAAGGCAATCAACAAGGTTGTTAAAGCTGTTAACAAGAAAATCCCCAATTATAAGCATATCAAGATTGTTGAAACTCTTTCAACTGCTCTTGAAAAAACAACAACCCAGAAAATCAAGCGTTTCGGCAAAAACGTTAAATAAAAAGATAAGAGATGCTTCGCTTATGCGATGCATCTCTTTTGTTATCGGGTAACTTTTTTGAAAGCGGTAATAACCAAATCATAAATTATTCCTGCCGTCAGAGAAAAAACAATAACCGCAAGGGGTGCAGCCCATTCATCGCTCTGAACGGTTGCAAAAAATTCAACTTTTTTTGAATAGTTGGCAATCAGCTGGATAAAAAACGGGTGCACGATATAAACAATGAGCGATATGTTGCCGAGGCTTTTGAATAACCCGTCAAACTTTGATGAGAGAATTTTAGGGTTATTACTCATAAGAAGCATCAGTGCGAAAACCTCTATGATTGTTCCGACGGGCATTTCAACAACTCCGCTGCCTTTCCATTGGAGCAGGCTTAACAGAACGCCGAAAACGAATAAGCCGATTTCTTTGAATGCTCCGAGATTGAAACGTTCGTTTATGTCTTTTTGGTGTTCGCGAATGAACATTCCCGATGCAAACATCGGCAGACCGAAAAACAGGGCGTTTCTGTAAATAACGTGAGAGAATTTTGCGCCTGCAACCGAAGCGTTTGAACCGAACGCAAGATGAATCATTAGTCCGCAGGCACCGATTATATATAACGCATTGTAATTGATTTTTTCTTTTTCGCTGAACTTCACGTAGAACCACAGGATGATATAGCAGGTGAGAATTGCCGAAAGATACCAGAGGTGACCCGAAAACGGGTTGATTCCGCCAATCAGCCATTGAGTAAGCTTCTTTTCCGTGAGACAGGACTCGAGATATTCCCGAACGGAAATGTTTTCAAAATTTATTGTGCGCCAGCAGAGCCATACCACGTAAAAAACAGATGACATAACGGTGATTTTAAGGATGTGAAGTGCTCTGCGTTTGATTTTATCGCTGTTGACGTTAAAACTGAAATAACCTGATATTGCAAAGAAAACCGGGACGGCAAAGCGTGCAAGGCAGTTTGCTACAGTGCCGTAATCATCGGGAAGATTGATGTGGATAAGAACAACAAAAACAGAAGCTATGAACTTGCACAGCTCCATGGATTGGTTGATGCCTGAGCTTTTTTTATCAGCCATATTATCAGTCCTCTTGAAGTTGTTGGTTTTCATTGGGCGTTATAACGCTGTAGGGCCAATCGATTATGCCACCGAATTCGCGGACGTCAGTGTAGCCCATTGCCGCCAGCTCGGCAGAAGCGTTTTTGCTGCGTCTGCCGCTTCTGCAATATACAAGAACGGTTTTATCCTTGTCCGGCAGGATTTCACCTGCTTTTTCGATGATTTGAGTATCGGGTAACAGAACGGCGTTGGGAATGTGAGTTTCGTTATATTCGCTTTCGGTTCTTACGTCGAGAATAACGTAATCAACCTCTTCAACCATAATTCTGTGAGCTTCTTCGGCTGATATCTGATAATATCCGTCTGAGTTTTTTGTGTAATTCATACTTTCTCCGTTTTGAATATCGTTTTTTGTTTGAGTTTCTGCTTTGTTGCAGGCTGATAATGTGAAGCACATGATGAATGCGAGAACAGGGAGTATTATTTTTAACGTCAGTTTCATATTTAACCTCCGAGAAGAACGTCAGAAACGAGCATTACGCAGAAGCCGATGAGCAGCGCATAGGTTGCGCCTCTTTCGTTTCCGTGCGCGTGCGTTTCGGGAATCATTTCGTCGCTCACAACGTAGAGCATTGTGCCGCCTGCAAAGGCGAGAGCAAACGGAAGAATTGCCGAAGCGATGCTGACTGCAAAATAACCTATAAGTGTTCCGATAACTTCAACAAGACCTGTTGCAAAAGCGCAAAGAAACGTCTTTTTGGGGCTTACGCCTGCGGAAAGCATAGGCGCAATGATAACCATACCTTCGGGAACGTTTTGCAATGCAATACCTCCCGCTATCAACAGAGCTTCGGTTGGGTTATCCGAGCCGAAGCTTACACCTGCCGCGATACCTTCCGGCAGGTTATGGATTGCGATTGCCGTAACAAACAAAAGAACCTTATCAAGGTTTGTGCCTTTCTTATGTTCTTCGATATCTGCACCCACGAGTTTGTGAAGATGAGGCACCAGTCTGTCAATAAGGTTAAGGCAGACCGCGCCGACAAAGATACCTGCGACGGTAACGATTATGCCGTATCTGCCGCCGAAATCAACCGAGGGGATGATAAGTCCGAGAACAGCCGCGGCAAGCATAATTCCTGCGGCAAAAGAAAGAACTATATCGCTGAATTTATGAGAGATTTTTTTGAAAATAAAACCGATAACCGAGCCGATTACCGTTGCACCGCCTACTCCCAAGGCGGTGAGCAAAACCATATTCATATTTACCTCCGCACAAATTGAGTATCATTATTTATAATATTATATCATCTGAATTTTGGTTCATCAACAAATTTATTATAAATTATTGAAAAAACAAAAAATATGTGATATTATAAAATAAATACTTAAAGTTAGGAGTAGTATTATGATTTGTTCAAACTGCGGCAACACCGTAGACGGCACAAAAAAATTCTGCCACGTTTGCGGTTATCCCGTTCAGCAGCCTGCTGATGAAAATTATGATTCACCCACAGAGTTTGCTGAGATCCCCGGCAATCAGAATGCAAGCGCTGTTGCTCAGCCTGCAATGGCTGATTACGGTTACCAGAATTCTTCAGAGGCACTTTTTGATAAGCAGCCCAAGAAAAAAAACTTTAAAATGATTCTTATTCCTGTTATTGCAATTGTTCTTGTTGTTGCAATCGCATTGGGCGGTTGGGGAATTTTCCTTGCTGCTAATCCTCAGGTAAGAATTGCAAGAGCGCTTGAAAAAACTCTTTTCAGCGCAAAGAGCTTTGCTGTTGAAGTTTCATATGACGGCGAAACACTTGGCGAAGGTTATGTTTCGTTCGGCAAAACAACTTTCACATCCGATTTCTATGTTGAAATTGAAGGCGAAAAGATGGTTTGCAACGACGGTATGCTTCTTATGCCCATAGGCGATGGTACATATCTTTCTGCCGACCTTCCCGCAGCATTTGCAGATCTTAAAGAAAATCTTGACGAAATCATCGGTATGTTCACAAGCGGCGCAAGCGCTGACGTTATTGCAGATGAACTCAATGAAAGATTTGATACCGACATTTCACCCGAAAAGGTTCTTGAATGGGCAGAAAACCTTATCAAGAACAAGAAGATTAACGAAGACGTAATCAAAGAAATCTACGATTCAGTTCTTGTTCCTGCTGTTTCAGCAGAGTTTGATATTGACGAAGGTGCAGTTCCCAACTATAAGAAGCTCAAGAAGATTATCAGCAACGCTTTCATCAAGGGCTTCAAGGGCGATGCGCTCAAGGTAAAAGATACCGAAAAAAAGAGTGGCATCAAATATTATGAAGTTGAAGTAAATACAGCTGAGCTTGCTAAGGGTATGATTGAGTATGCTCTTGATTGCAAGGATCTTGAGGGCGTTCTTGACATTGAAATTGACGGTGCAACCGGCAGAGAATTCCTTGAAGATATGCTTGAAGAAGTAACAGATTTTATGGATAGCGACGATTACGATCCCGATGATCAGACAATCGAATTCAAAGTCGGCATCAAGGGCGGCTATCTTGTAGCTGTTGAATATGAAGATTTTGAAGTAACCCTCAAGGAAGTTAATAAGAAGCATGACGCCAAGAAGGACTATGAAGAAGTTGAAGACGACGCTGACGAAGTTATCGATTACGACAACGCTGAAGATTTTATGGACCAGATGGGCGGCATGAAAGAGCCTGACTATGGCTATTACGAAGATTACGATGACTATTATGACTACGTAGAGGATTATGACGATTACTACTACGATTATTATTAATCAGGCATAATAAAAAGCGGTCTGCATCAAACGATGCAGACCGCTGATTTTTTTAAGAATCAAACGTTATCCTGGTTTTCGGTTGAGAAATAAACGGGGAACCAATTCTGTGCAAAAGCGGGAAGAGTAAGTCTGGATTCCGAGAAGAGAGAAGCAACAAGACGGATAGCTTCAAGATGTTCAACCTCAAGGTCGGCATCCTTTGTTGTTTCACAAACCTTAACGTCTTCGCCGTTAACGGTGATTTCGATGCGTTCATCCTGCTTGTAGCCGTGGATAAGAAGAACGAGCGAACCGCTGCAGAGCTTAACTGTTTTTGCTTTGACTGCAAGGAAGGCTTCGATAAATCTGCCGTAGTTGAGAATGTTAATCATTTCTGAATGGCTTACGTCCCAGCCGCCGCAATATTTTGTCATATATGCGCACATTTCGGGTTTATAGAAAGGAACAGAGAATGAAACGCTGTCTTTGCCCATTGTTTCCATAATGCACATAATGAGATTGAGGGTATCTTCAATGTTGACGGGGCAGATTTCGTGAATACCGCCAAATTTCTGGAGAACGAAATAGCCTTTGAATTCATCGCCTTCAAAAGCGGCATAGGGAACGCTTCTCCAGGAAGAGAGAATATCATAGACGTTATCTTCGTTTCTGTCGATTGTGTAGGATGAACGTTTATAAAGCTCGATTGTTTTTGCAAGAAGCTCTTTGTCTTCGGGCTTGATTTCGCGGGCTGTGAAAGTTGTTTTGGCGTCTTTGCCGATGCAGTGGCGGATGTTTCTCATATCGATGTTGAAATCGTATTCGGGACCGCACTGTTCAAAGCCGAAGTAAGCGTATCTCTGTCTGTGACCGCCGAGAAGCGAATAGTCGGTGTTATCCTTAATCATTTCGTCAAGGCTCATATTCATGCAGTCTTTCATATAGCCCTTGCCGCGGCAATCTCTTGTTACGCCAACGTTGCCGATACCGCCAACGCGGAGCTTTCTGCCGGCTGCCGTTGCTTCAAAAGGATAAAGACCGACTGCGCCCTTGACCTTATCGTCTTCCATAACAACGAGGTTGTTATATGCGGGATTATACTGTTCTTTGTAAAGCTTGGGAAGCAGGTCGCGGAAATTGCGCTTGGTTTCTTCGTCATCCTCAAAAAAGAAGATGTCGTCAAGCGTATCGATGAGATGATCGGTATATTCCTTCGGGCATCTGCCTTTGAAAAGTTCCATAATATTTCTCCTTTATATTTGAATTATTTTTTCATCCTTACGTAATTGCTTTGACCTAAAACGTGATAGTCTCTGCCGATAACGGGTCGCATTCTGCGTTTCTTTTTGTTATAGAAAAAGAAAATCAAAACCGCAACGGCTATGAGGATAACTATGATTATGAATGCAGGGCTTGTGAAAAAGTCTTTGAGCTTTGAAGCTGCAAGAGCCGAAGCGCTCCGCTTGACGTCGGTAGCGGCAACAAGGTCAATCTCGCGTAAAACCTCTCCTGCATAAAGAACTCTGCCTTTGCAAACAAAATCTCCTTTTTTTATCGGGGCATCAATTGTTTCGGGCATTGATTCGGGTATCGGCTCAACGAGCACGCTGCCTTTATCTGTTCCCAGAGGAACAAGGCTGTAGATTGTGTCGGCAGGCACGAGGCTTACGTAATCGGTTGATTTAGCGTAGTTGACCTTAACTTCGCCTGCGATTTTTTCGGGGTCACAGATTGCAACAAGTTCGATGTTGTTGAATGCCCACATAAACATCTTTCTGCAATCCAGAAAGGCGCCGTTTTCTTTAACACCGTCTTTATCAAAATCTTTTTCTTCCGCGCCGAGCGCGATTGCTATGTAGTTATATCCGTCTTTGGATGCATAAGAAACGAGGCATTTGCCTGCACCTGAGGTTGTGCCTGTTTTGCCGCTTTTTGCATATTTGCAGTAATAATCGGCGTAGTTCTTGTTGAGCAGATAACAGGTGTTCGATATGCGGCGCGCATCGCGCAGATTGTTGGCAGGAACGGTATGTGAAAGCTTGCCCGTTATCTCTGCAAAATCAACAAGACTCATTGCGTGGGTCATGATTTTTGCCAGGTCTTCTGCTGTTGTGTATTGGTCATTGTCGTCAAGACCGTGAGGGTTTGTGAAATGGGAATTCACACATCCGAGTCTTGCGGCAACCTCGTTCATTTTTGCAACAAACGCTGCTCTGTCGCCGCCCGTAACGTAGTTTGCGAGGGTTGTTGCGGCGTCGTTGGCGCTCATAATCATCATATAACACAGGAGGTCGTAAACAGTAATCTGTTCACCTGCCCTGAGGTTAGCTATCGAACTGCCTGTACCGCTGAGTTCCTTGATGCACTCTTCGGGAACGGTTACAACCTCCTTGAGATTTTTGCAGTTTTCGATAACAACAATCGCCGTAACGATTTTTGTAAGGCTTGCAGGCGCAACCTGCTTGCGGATATCTTTTTCAAATATTATCTCTCCGTTATCGGCGCTGATAAGCAGCAGGCATTCCGCATTGAGGTCAAGTTCCTGCATCGAACTGTTGTAAGCCGCTGTTGCAGGTATGCAGAAAAATGCTGAGAGCGCAACGGTAACGCAGAGAAGAAAACTCAATAATCGTTTCATTGCATAACACCGTTTGAATTATTTATCGTTTTAACGCGATATTCAACTAATTATATCATATGTATCAGAAAAAATAAACCTCTTTTTCAAATTAAAAAGGGTAAATCTTTTATAATCTTGATTTTTTTACCTTTTAGGAGTATACTTTATTAGATACGAACATTTAAACCTTAACGGAGAGGATTATAATAATATATGGTATATGTAACCGGTGATATGCAAGGCGATATGAGCCGCTTTGATTCGCCTGCATTGAAAAAGCTCAAAAAGGGTGATACCCTTATTGTTTGCGGAGATTTCGGCTTCGTCTGGGATAACAGCAAGCACGAGCAGAGAAACATCAAAAAGCTCGGCAAAAAGAAATTCAACATCTGTTTTGTTGACGGTACGCACGAGAATTTTGAACTGCTCAATTCTTTGCCTGTAACAAATTGGAACGGCGGCAAGGTTCATAATATATGCGGCAACCTCTTCCATCTTATGAGAGGACAGATTTTTAAAATTGAGAATATGACTTTCTTCACAATGGGCGGCGGCGAAAGCCCCGATATCGATATCCGTTTTGAAGAGAATGCCTGGTCTAAGCTTGAAATTCCGAGCCGCGAGGAATTGCTCGAGGGCGCGGAGAATATTGAACGAGCCAATTGCAGAGTGGACTATATCATTACCCACGAACCTCCGTTCAAAATCAAAGGCTTCCTGATGCTCAAAGACAGTGAGGCGGCAAACGTAACGGGTTTGAACACATATCTTGAAGAGCTTTCCGAAGCGTGCAGATTCAGAAGATGGTTCTTTGGCTCGATGCATCTTGATAAATATATCTCGAGCACCCATATCGCGGTGTTCCAGAACGTTATCAATGCAACAACAGGCGAAGTTGACAGATGATTTCAGGGCAGCCTTGCGGTTGCCCGTTTTCTGACAGAAGGAGATGATAAAAATGTTTAAGACCATACTCAAGCAGACAAAGGGATACAGGTTGGCTTCGATTCTTTCACCTCTTCTTATTCTGGTGGAAGTATATATGGAAGTGCAGCTTCCTTTTGTTATGGCTGAAATGGTTGACGGCGGAGTTAAGGGCGGTGCAGGTCTGGAATTCGTTGTTAAAGAAGGATTGAAAATGGTGCTTATGGCGCTGATTGCGCTTGCCAGCGGTGCGGGCGCGGCAAGGTTTGCGGCAAAAGCAGGTATGGGCTTCGGTGCAAATATGCGAAGCGCCGTTTTTGCGAGAATTCAGGATTTCTCTTTTGCAAACATAGATAAATTCAGCACACCTTCACTTATAACAAGAATGACTACCGACGTAAACACCGTGCAGATGGCTTACACGATGATTGTGCGAATTGTTGTCAGATCGCCGCTGATGCTCGTTATGGCATTTTTCTATGCTCACAGGCTCAATTCCGCGCTTTCAAAAGTGTTTGTTATCGCGGCGCCTGTTTTGCTTCTGTTGCTTGGCTCAATGGCAATTTTTGCTTTGCCCAAGTTCAAAACTCTTATGAAAAAGGTTGACGGTATCAACTCATCCGTGCAGGAAACTCTTATCAGTATGCGAGTTATCAAAGCTTTTGTAAGAGCAAAGCACGAAAAAGAAAAGTTTCGCATTTCAAACGATGAACTCAGAGATGCGTCGATTGCGGCTGAAAAGCTTCTTATTCTTGCAAACCCGTTTATGCAGCTTACGGTTTATTCCTGCATCATTGCGATTTTCTGGTTTGGCGGCAACCTGGTTGTCGAATCCAAAATGACATATTCAGACCTTGCTGCATTCATCACTTACGTCAATCAGATTCTTATGTCTCTGATGATGATTTCGATGATTTTTGCAATGGCGGTTATGTCCAGAGCGTCGTTGACCCGTGTTGCCGAAGCAATCAGAGAAGTGCCCGAAATCAATGATGACGGCGCTGACCCCGAGCTTAAGGTTGCAAACGGTGATATCGACATGGAAAACGTTTGCTTCAAATACAAGAAAAACGGTAAAAAGAACGTTATCGATAATATCAATCTTCACATAAAATCGGGTGAAACAATAGGCATCATCGGCGGTACAGGTTCCGCCAAAACAACGCTTGTGCAGATGATTCCCCGTCTTTATGACGTTACCGAGGGCGTTGTTAAGGTTGGCGGCAGACCCGTTGGCGATTATACGCTCAAAAATCTGCGTGATTCCGTTGCAATGGTGCTTCAGGTTAATCTTCTTTTCTCGGGCACGATTGAAGAAAATCTGCGCTGGGGTAAAGCGGATGCAACAAGAGAAGAAATCGAAAACGCCTGCAAAATTGCTCAGGCTCACGATTTCGTGATGTCCTTCCCCGACGGCTACGAAACAAATCTCGGTCAGGGCGGTGTTAATCTTTCGGGCGGTCAGAAGCAGAGACTCTGCATCGCGAGGGCGCTCCTCAAGTCACCTAAAGTTATCATTCTTGATGACAGCACGAGCGCGGTTGATACCGCAACAGACGCCAAAATACGCGAAGGATTCAAAATGAATCATTCCGACGTTACCAAAATCATTGTTGCGCAGAGAATCAGTTCCGTGCAACACGCAGACAGAATCATCGTGCTTGATGACGGCAAGATAAACGCCGTCGGCTCGCACGAAGAATTGCTTGGCACAAATGAGATTTATACCGAAGTTTATAAATCACAGCAAGAAGGGAGCGTGGCATAATGGCTCCTTCAATGAAACGCCCCACAAAACCCGAAATGAATAAAAAAATGCAGAAGCCCGGCAACCCAAAGGCAACGTTTATGCGCTTGCTCGGTTATCTCGGCAAATCAAAAGCAATGCTTGCAGTTGTTTTTGTTTTCGTTCTTTTCAGTTCCCTTGCAGGCGTTATCGGAACGTATTTTATCAAGACTGTAACCGATGTGGTTTTGCCCGAAATTATCGCGAACGGCGGCAAGGATATGTCCCCGATGATAAAGGTGCTTGTTACTCTCGGTCTCATCTACGGTGTCGGTGTAATTTCATCTTACTGCTATTCAAGAATAATGCTTCAGGTTGCACAGAAAACGCTCAATACAATCAGAAGAGATTTGTTCAACCATATGCAGGAATTGCCCATCAGATTTTTTGACAGCCACACTCACGGCGAGCTTATGAGCCGCTACACGAGCGATACCGATACACTCAGAGAATGCATCAGCCAGAGTTTTGTTGCCCTGATAACCTCGACTGTTTCGGTTGCGGCTACGTTCATTATGATGGTGTTTCTCAGTCCGCTGCTCACTCTTTTTGTTGTTGTTATGCTTTGCTTCGGCTTCGTTGCTATTAAAATTCTCGGAGCGCAAAGCGCAAAATATTTCAGAGAGCAGCAGAAATGCGTTGGCGAAGTCAACGGTTATATAGAGGAATTTATCGAAGGGCAGAAGGTTGTTAAGGTTTTCTGCCATGAAGAAAAGGCGAAGGCGGATTTTGCTGCTATAAACGAAAATCTGCGCAAAGCGGCAACAAACGCTCACACGTATGCGAGTGTGCTTATGCCTGTTATGGGTAACATCTCTTATATCACCTATGCGGCGGTTGCTATGCTTGGTACGGTTATGCTTATGATGATTCCGTCAGGTTCGTTTTTTGCGATTTCGCTTGGTTCCATGCTTGCTTTCTTGACCTATACAAGACATTTCTTCCAGCCCATAACCCAGATTTCACAGCAGTTCAACGCAATCATTATGGCTCTTGCGGGCGCGGAGAGAATTTTTGAAATTATTGATACTCCTGTTGAGGAGGATGACGGCTACGTTACCCTTGTTAACGCAAAGAAAAACGCAGACGGTACACTCACCGAATGCGAAGAAAGAACAGGTATCTGGGCGTGGAAGCATCCTCACGGTGACGGCACAACAACCTATACCGAATGGCAGGGTGACGTTCGGTTCCACAACGTAACCTTCAGCTATGACGGCAAAAAGACCGTTCTCAAGAATGTTTCGCTCTATGCGATGCCCGGTCAGAAGATTGCTTTCGTAGGCTCAACGGGTGCAGGCAAAACAACAATCACAAATCTTATCAACCGCTTTTACGATGTCAACGAGGGCAAAATTACCTATGACGGCATCAATATAAAGAAAATCAAAAAAGCCGAACTCCGTCGCTCGATGGCAATGGTATTGCAGGATACACACCTGTTTACGGGTACCGTCAGAGACAACATTGCCTACGGTAGGCTTGATGCAACCGATGAAGAAATTGTGAGTGCGGCAAAGCTTGCAAACGCACATTCATTTATCAGCAGATTACCTGAGGGTTATGACACGATGATAACGGGTGACGGCGCAAATCTTTCACAGGGTCAGCGTCAGCTTCTTGCGATTGCAAGAGCTGCTGTTGCAGATCCTCCCGTTCTCATTCTTGATGAAGCCACAAGCTCAATCGACACAAGAACAGAGCGACTGATTGAAAAGGGAATGGATAAGCTCATGGAGGGCAGAACTGTGTTTGTTATTGCCCACAGGCTTTCAACCGTTCGCAATTCAGACGCTATAATGGTGCTTGAAAACGGCGAAATCATTGAAAGAGGCAACCACGAAGACCTGCTTGAGCAGAAGGGCAAATACTATCAGCTTTATACGGGTCAGTTTGAACTGGATTGAGAAAGGGGTAAGGTTATGAAAAAATCTTTAAACATGGTTGTATCGATTTTTCTGATTCTTATGTGCCTGCTCGGTCTTGCCTCCTGCAAAGAAAAGGCAACGGGTCTTTGGGCAAACGCAATGTATACCGAGGATACCGAATTGGGCAGCGGAGCAAAGACGGCGGTTGTTGAAATCGAAGCAGAGGGCAAAGCGGTTAAATTCACAATCAAAACCGATAAAAAAACTGTTGGTGAGGCTCTGCTTGAACACGATTTGATTGGCGGAGATATGGGCGATTTCGGTATTTATATCAAGACCGCAAATGGTATGCTTGCCGATTATGACGTTGATCAGACCTACTGGGCGGTTTATATCGGTGATGAAAAGTCGATGACAGGCGTTGATTCAATTGAGATTGATGAAAGCGTAACCTACCGCCTTGTGCGCGAAACAATGTAACGAAAAGGAGCAGCCTTCGGGTTGCTCCTTTTGACGCTTTAATCAGGTAAAATTACACAAAAAATAAGCTCTGTTTTTGTGCAACCGAAAAAAGTTTTTTAAAATTCATAAGTGAGCTTTTGCTATGAAAAACGGAGAAAAAACGAGCATTTGCGAGATTGTGAAATGTAAATTAAAAAATTGCAAAATTACTATTGACATTGCGTTGACCTTATGATAATATATCCAAGCACGAAAAAATTATATCGGAGGAAATGTTATGTCAACTTATATGCCTAAAGCGGGCGACATCACCCGCGCATGGTATGTGATCGATGCAGCAGGCAAGCCCATGGGTAAGGTTGCTGTTGAAGCTGCTAAGCTTCTTCGCGGCAAGCACAAGGCTCTCTTCACTCCTAATGCTGACTGCGGTGATCACGTTATCATCATCAACGCTGATAAGGTTGTTCTCACAGGTAACAAGCTTGATCAGAAAATGTATTATCATCACACAGGCTACATCGGCAATCTCAAAGAGGTTAAGTACAGCACTCTTATGAAGAC
>JAFXJO010000104.1 GCA_017532185.1 Clostridia bacterium
CACCCGGTGAATTCTATCAGCTTGACTTTGAAATGGCTTTCTCAACTCAGGACGAAGTTCTTGAAGTTTGCGAAAGCGTTGTGAGCGATATCTTCAAGACTTTCAGCGATAAGAAAGTTACCGCTTCACCCTTCAGACGCATTCCCTATGCAGAGTCAATGGCTAAATACGGCTCGGATAAACCCGACCTTCGCAACCCTCTTATTATCTGCGACCTCACAGATATGTTCAAGAGAGTTCAGTTCAAGCCCTTTATGAATAAATACGTCAGAGCCATCGTTGCTCCCTGCAAGAACGAAAGATGGTTCTTTGATAAGTCACTTGCTTTTGCAACAAAGCAGGCAAAAATGGCAGGTCTTGCTCACATCACTCTGCTTGACGCTGCAAACTGCGGCTTCAAGGATGACCCCATCAGCAAGGTTATGACAGAGGACGAAAAGCGCGAAATCGTTGAACTCACAGGCGTTAAGGAAGGCGAAACAATCTTCTTCATCTGTGACGGTGTTTCGGATGTTGCTGATAAGAACGCAGGTGTTGTTCGCACCTGGCTTGGCGAGGAACTCGGCCTCATCAACAAGGATTCGTTTGAATTCTGCTTTGTTGTTGATTTCCCGATGTATGAGCGCGACGAAACAACAGATAAGATTATCTTCACCCATAACCCCTTCTCGATGCCTCAGGGCGGTCTTGAAGCGCTTGAAACAATGGATCCCTGCGAAATCCTTGCTTACCAGTATGACCTTGTTTGCAACGGCATTGAGCTGGCTTCGGGCGCGGTTCGTAACCACAGCCCCGAGATTATGAGAAAAGCCTTTGAAATTGCAGGCTACAGCGAAGAAGAGGTTGAAAAGAGATTCAGCGCTCTTTATAACGCATTCCAGTTCGGTGCACCGCCTCACGCAGGTATGGCTCCCGGCGTTGACAGAATCGTTATGCTTCTTGCTGATACAGAAACAATCCGTGACGTTATTGCATTCCCGCTTGACGGCACTGCTCAGGACCAGATGCTCGGCGCACCCGGCGTTGTAACAGAGCTTCAGCTCTTTGAGGCTAACGTTGCAATCCGCGGCAAGGGCGGCGCGGTTGAGGTCAGCGGCACAGAGGGCGATGATTCCGCTTTCACCGCAACCGTCAACTCCGCAAAGGGCGGCGTTATGACTAAAGAAAAGTGGCTCAAGGAACTCGAGAGCGTTAACGAGCTTGCTTTTGATGCTGACGAAAAGAAGAAGATGCAGGCAATCCTTGACGATATGGCAAAGAACGAAGCACTTCTTGAAAATACAGATACTGCTGACGTTGAGGCTATGGTTTACGTTATGCCCATGACAAACGTTCTGCGCGCTGACGGCAGAAACCAGCCTTTTGCACGCAAAGACCTGCTTGAGGGCGCTCCCCAGAGCACAGAGGACAGCTGGCAGGTTCCCAGACTTGTAAAGTGAGGTGCAGATAAGTGTTTTATATTAACGAGATAAATGCGGCAGGTAAAATTGCCGTTGACGATACTATCCTTATCAAAGGAACACCTGCAACCGCAGGTTCAAAGATGCTTGCAAACTTCAAGCCTCTTTTCAGCGCAGAAGCAGTTGAAAAACTTGAAAAGGCAGGCTACGCAATCGCAGGCAAGGCAAACGTCGGCGAATTCGGTCTTGACCTTATGGGCGAAACTTCAGCTTCGGGCGCGGTTACGGTAAACGGCGCTCTCGCAGGCGCAGGTGCAGCTCTTGTTGCCGATGGCAAGGTTAAGGCGGCTCTCGGTGTTGACCTTAACGGCGCTCCCAGAAGAGCAGCCGCAGTTGCAGGCGTTGATTTCATCAAGCCCACCTACGGCACTGTTTCACGCTACGGCGTTATCGCTTGTGCTTGCTCGGGCGAGCAGATTGGCGTTACCGCCGCAAATGCAGACGATGCAAAAGAAATTCTCACCGTTATCGCAGGTCACGATGCAAAAGACGGCACAAGCCTTCCTGCCGAGAAATACGATTATTCAACAAGCGAAGACGTTTCCGCAATGAAAATTGCAATCGCCAAGGATCTTTATGATGCCGCCGATGCCGACGTTAAGGCAAAAATCGACGCATACGCAGAAGCTCTCAAGGCAAAGGGTGCAAGCGTTGAAGTTATTTCTCTTGAAATCGCTTCACAGGCACAGACTGCATGGCAGATTCTTATGGCAGCCGAAACAACAAACAATCTTTCAAGATTTGACGGCGTTAAATACGGCTACAGAGCTGCCGACTATAAAAACATTGATGAGCTTTACGTTAAGAGCCGTTCAGAAGCGATGGGCTTCCTTGCAAAGGCAACAATCATCTACGGCTCTGATGTGCTTGCAAAGGCAAAATACGAAAAATGCTACGATAAATCGCTCCGTATCCGCAGAATCGTTTGCGACAAAGCAAAAGAGATTTTTGCAAAATACGATGCAATTCTTGCTCCTGCCGCTTCAAAGGCAGAGTTCAAGCCCTATGACACCGCAGATGCGTTTGAAAAGGTTTTCGCAGAGAGCTTTTTCACCGCCGTTCCCTCAATCACAGGTATGCCTGCAATGGTAACAAAGGGCGTTCAGCTTATGGCTGATTCATTCAAAGAGAGCGTGCTTCTGAGCATTGCGAAGAGTGTGGAGGTGTAAAAGATGAAATACGAACTTGTTATAGGTTTGGAAACTCACGTTGAACTTTCCACCGATTCAAAGCTTTTCTGCTCCTGCGGCGGTCACTCAAGCCCCAAAGAGCCCAACGACTGCGTTTGCCCTGCTTGTTGCGGTATGCCCGGTATGCTCCCCGTTACAAACAAGCACGCAATCGAACTTGCGGTCAAAGCGGGTTTTATGCTTAACTGCAAAATCAATCAGTATACAACCTTCGATAAGAAGAGCTATTATTACCCCGACCTTCCCTGCGCTTACCAGATAACACAGTGGTTCCACCCCATCTGCGTTGACGGCAGCGTTCAGATTGGCGAAAGAACAATCGGCATCAAGCAGATTCACGTTGAAGAGGACGCAGGCAAGCTTGTTCACGATGAGGCAACAAACACCTCTTTCGTTGACTATAACCGCACAAGCGTTCCGCTTATCGAAATCGTAAGCCGCCCCGATTTCCGTTCATCCGATGAGGTTATCGCTTATCTTAAGAACCTCAAGTCCAGCCTTCAGTTTGCAGGCATTTCGGAATGCGAAGAGGGCGCAATGAGATGCGACGTCAACATTTCTGTCCGTCCCGAAGGCTCAAATGAGCTCGGTGTGCGTTCAGAAATCAAGAATATGAGCTCACTTTCCGAAATCAAGGATGCAATTGAGTTCGAAAAGGTTCGCCACATTGATGCTATCGAGCGTCACACAGAGATGCTTGTTCAGGAAACTCGCCGTTGGGACGACGTTAAGCGCCGCACATTCCCGATGAGAAACAAAGAAACCGCGGCTGATTACCGCTATTTCCCCGATCCCAACCTTATGCCAATCGTTATTGACGATGAGTGGCTTGCTGAAATCAGAGCAAGTATGCCTGCAACCGCAGACGAAAAGGCAATGCACTATGAATCAATGGGCATCGCCGCCAAAGAAGCAGCGGTTCTTTCATCAGACAGAAAGCTTGCCGATACATTTGACGCTGTTGTTGCAACAGGCAGAAGCCCCAAGGTTGTTGCAAGCTGGATTCTGACCGAGTGTATGGGTCAGATGAAGCGTCTTGAACTTGATTCGCTTGATATTGAACCTGCAAAGCTTGCAAGAATCATCGAGCTTGTTGAAAGCGGTGAAATCACCCGTGCGGCAGGTAAAAAGGTTCTTTCCGCAGTGTTTGAAAACGGCGTTGAAGTTGACGCTTACTGCGAAGAAAACAAGCTCAACGCAAAGGTTGACGAGGGCTTTATCCTCGAAACAGTCCGCAAGGTTATTGCAGAGAACGAAAAGGTTGTTGCCGATTATAAGGGCGGCAAGGTCAAGGCTCTGCAGGCACTCTTCGGCAGTGTTATGAAAGAGCTTCGCGGCACAGGCTCACCTGATGTTATCAGAGCTATGCTTGAAAAAGAGCTTAACTGAGGGTCTGCCCACGGAGCGAAGAACAAAATAAACAAAAAATAAGATGACAGGCTTGCAACGGCGAAAACCGATGCGAGCCTGTTTGTATATGTTCAGGATTTATGGCTTTATTTAATTGTTGTAATTTTTCTTTATATATGATAAAATATTACACATATGAGCAAAAACGAAACAGGTGTATTTATGAACGAAGAAATCCGTAACGAAAATATTTCCGAAGAAGAAATTCAGCAGGAAGTAAATTCTGAAATTGAAAACTCCGATAAAAAATCCAAAGATAAAAAGCCGAAGGATAAAAAGAAAAAGAAGAAGAAAAAGTGGCTGATAGCTCTCATCTGCCTTCTTATGCCCTTTGTGCTTGTTTTTTGCACTGTTGCAGGCGTTTTCTTTGCGCTTATGTCAAGCTATAACAAAAACTCTTATATTGAAGTGCCTATTGTTGAGAGACCTTCTCCCTATGTTGAGCCTCCCACAGATCCCCAGGCTCCCGAATGGGAAGAAGAAACTCCCGATGCCGACGATATCGGCAGAGATTTCATTGCTCCCGGTCAGCCCATTCCCAATAACGAGGGTGGCGGCGGCGGTTCCGATTATCAGGGCGATACCTATGACAGAAACGCTTCTTTCGGCAGAAGCCCCAATGCAAGGTCGGTTTACGGCAAAACGCCCATCTATAAGGTTGCAAAAAAAGACCCGAATATTGAGAATATTCTTATCATCGGCACCGATTCACGCGACGTTACAAGAGAAAGAGGCAGAAGCGATGCGCTGATTGTTCTTTCTTATAACAAAAAGACCGAAGAAATCAAAATGATTTCAATTCTGCGTGACTCGCTTGTACCGATTGAGGGTCATGGCTGGAGCAGAATCAACCATGCCTATTCCTGGGACGGAGTCGGTCTTTGCGTTAACACGGTCAACCAGCTTTTTGACCTTGATATTCAGCGATTCGTTGTTGTTGATTTTAACGGTGTTACCGATTTTGTTGATAAAGTCGGCGGCATTGATATGAATCTGACGCAGGCGGAAGCCGATTATATCAACAACTATTCGAGTGGCACTCTCAATCTTCAGGCAGGAAAGAACCACCTTAACGGTGACAGAGCGCTTGTTTATATGAGAATCAGAAGAATTGACAGCGATTTCAAGCGCACTGAAAGGCAGAGAAAGGTTATTGAAGCCGTTGCCAAAAAGATTGTGGCAGAAAAAAATCTTTCTGAAATTCTTGACCTTACCGAATTCGCTTTCGGTCTTATCAAAACAAACATCACTTTCACCGAGCTTACGGGTACGGTGACGGATATTGCAACTGCGGCATTGCGCAAGGGCATTGATATTCAGACCCAGCACGTGCCCTACAGCGACGCTTACGCTTACAAATATTATAACGGTATGGCAATTGTTTCGTTTAACATCGACGATGCCGCAAGAAGAATGAATAAGTTTATCTACGGATAAAAGGAGAATGGTTATGCTCGACCAAAACGTTAACCTTAACGGCAAAACCGTGCTTGTAACAGGCGCGGCAGGCTTCATCGGCTCAAACCTTGTTACGGAGCTTATCAAAACCTGCGATTCAATAAAAATCATCGGCATTGATAATATGAACGATTATTATGACGTTGCGATTAAGGAATACCGCCTGAAAGAAATCGAGAGCCTTGCCGCAACAAAAAGCGGTGCAGATTGGATTTTTATTAAGGGAAATATTGCCGACAGAGCGCTCATTGACCGTTGCTTTGAGGAATATGGCTTTGACGTTGCCGTTAACCTTGCCGCGCAGGCAGGCGTGCGCTATTCAATCACCAATCCCGACGTTTATATCGAGAGCAACCTTATCGGCTTTTATAATATTCTTGAGGCTTGCCGCAACCATCCTGTTGAACATCTCGTTTATGCAAGCTCCTCAAGCGTTTACGGCTCAAACAAAAAAATCCCTTACAGCACAGATGACAAGGTTGATAACCCTGTCAGCCTCTATGCCGCAACCAAAAAGAGCAACGAGCTTATGGCTCACGCCTATTCAAAGCTTTATAATATTCCCTCAACGGGTCTTCGCTTTTTCACCGTTTACGGACCTGCAGGCAGACCCGATATGGCTTATTTCGGCTTCACTAACAAGCTGAGAAACGGTGAAAAGATTCAGATTTTCAATTACGGCAACTGCAAACGCGATTTCACCTATGTTGACGATATTGTTGAGGGTATCAAGCGCGTTATGCAATGCGCGCCCGAAAAAGAAAACGGTGAAGACGGTCTGCCTTTACCGCCCTACAGGGTTTATAACATCGGCAACAACAGCCCCGAAAACCTGCTTGATTTTGTTGATATTCTTCAGCAGGAGCTTATTGCGGCAGGTGTTTTGCCCGAGGATTATGATTTTGAAGCGCACAAGGAGCTTGTGCCCATGCAGGCAGGCGACGTGCCCGTAACGTATGCAGATACAAGCGCGCTTGAGCGCGATTTCGGCTTTAAGCCTTCAACCTCTTTGCGTGAAGGTCTGCGAAAGTTTGCGCAGTGGTATAAAGAGTTTTATCTTTGATTATCGGAGGATAAAAATGGAAAACAAAAAATATATCATAAAACAAGGCTATGTTACAAGGGAGATAGCAGGCGAGTTTATCGCGGTGCCTGTTGATTCATCCTGCGGCACGGGAATTGTTATTCTTAACCCCGTCAGCAAACTTCTCTGGGATGAAATGAGAAGCGAAAAAACTTTTGACGAGCTTGTCGGCGTTATGCTGGAGAATTATGATATTCCCCGTGAAGAAGCAGAAAATGACCTCAGGGATTTTCTGAATCAGCTTAACGAAAACGGATTGCTCAATTAAAAATCAAAACAGCTTGGATGCGCTCCAAGCTGTTTTTTGTTACATATATTTGATTGACTGAATAACTGTTCTGCTGATGCCGAAGAGTTTTTTGAGAAACGAGATAAGCTTTTGGAAGAAGCCGCTTTTAACGTTGACCGTTTGTTGGTCGCTGATTTTTTCGCCGTTTTTATCGGTTATAAAATTCCCGTCTGCAAAAGCAAGTTTTACTGTCACAACGGCTCCGCTTTCGGTTGAAAGTTCAAAAGTTTCGCCCTCTGCACGCTTAACGTTATCAACGTACCAGAAAATCTTTGCATCGGCAGGCGCATTTTTGACCTCTGCGGTAAGGCGGAGCGTTTCACCGTAGTTTATCGTTTTAACTCCGGGATTATTTTTGATTTTTAATTCGGGTATAAGAATAACTGTTATTTCTGCGGTGTCGGTATAAAGTCCGTCGGTGCTTGTTACGGTTATAACCGCTTTACCTTCCGAGACGGCGGTTATAGCGTTGCCGCTGATTGAAATGCAGCTGCTGTCCGAGGTTATAACGTATGATTTATCGGTTGCGTCAGCAGGATAAATAATAGGGTTAACCGTAACTGTTTTGCCGATTTTCAGAGTCAAAGCATTTTCGGTAAAGCGTATGTCTTCAACGTAAGTTGTATCGGTTTGAGCAAGCTTACCGAGTTTGGGAATACCCCAACCGTAATAATCATCTTTGCCCGTTGAGCCAAGGTCAAGAGCGCAGGCTTTGAGCGCGGCTCTGACCTGATTTGTGTTGCAATAAGGGTTATCAACAAGAAACATTGCCGCCGCGGCGGAAACGTAAGCGGTGGACATTGATGTACCGCTGAGAGAAGTCAATTCGCCTGCAGCGTTATAGCCGACTATACCGCCGCCCGGTGCGGCAAGATAAACCTCGTTGCCGAAATTTGAAAATGCAGAGCAAAAATCATATTGCGAATCGATGGCGCTTACGGTAATTGCGGTTTCGCAATGTGACGGACAGAAAATTTGGGTGTCACTTTTTGCGTTGCCTGCAGCGGTAACAACGGGAACGTTTTTGCTCTCAGCATAGGCAACTGCCGCTTCAAGCGATTTGCAGTTTATAAGCGGTGCGCACATACTGATATTTATAACGTCGGCACCGTTATCGGCGGCATAAATTATGCCGTTGATCGCGTTTATAAGCGAACCTGTTTTTGATTCAAGAACTCTGACAGGCATAATTTTAACAGGAAGATTGCCTATGCAGTCTGCAACTATGCTTGCAAGAAAAGTGCCGTGGCTGTCATCGCTTTCATCGTGAGCCGCATCGGAATCGTTATCATAGAAATCATAGCCGTCAACAAGTTTGTCCTTGAGAAAATCGATATTCTCAACGCCGCTGTCAATTACGGCAACGGTAACAGTGCCGAGAGGTTCAATTGCATCGGCATAGATATCTGCTTCAATCGCTTTCGGACCCCAGCAGAGATATTCATCGGCTTTTTCGAAGGATTCAGTATAAACGGGAATATCGCGTTCAGCAAATAAAACGTTGGGGTCTGAGCAAAGTTCTTCAAGGCAAGCGAGAAGGTCCGATTCGTTTTCGAATCTCAAAACGAACATTCCGCTTTCAGAAAGAACAGCATCGGATGCATAAGGAAAAGCAAATTCCGATGCTTGCATACGCAGTTTGCCGATGATACGCAGCATCGCTTCACCGTCGGTTTTAACCATTTCTGCCGCCTTAATGGCAAAATCGTTATTGCTTACGGCTTTTTCAGCGAAGATGGTTTCAGCCGAAACACCGATTGTTCCAAAACAACTGAAGCACACAATCAGCGCGAGTAATAATGAAATTGATTTTTTTATCATAATATAACGACCTTATTGAATACCCTTGATTTTCTTAATGAAATCAGGGGTATTTTTATGTTTTTTTGCATAATCCTTAAGAAAACGCTCGTGCCTGTCTGCACAGAAATAACGAACTCTGCGAATAGACTCTTTAGGAGACTGATCAAAGATATTAAACAAAAACGTTTCGAGTTTTTGGTATAAGTCCGCAAGCATATCGTTATCGTTAAGAGGCGAGAGCATAAGCTTTTCAATATAAGCTTCATTGTTATTGTCAAGATATCTTACCTCATCAAGAGTTCTGCTTAAATCAGCTTCGTTTTTGCACCAGACAAAAGCATCTGTATTAAAATAATCGTCTATTTTAGGGTTCCCGAAATAAACAGGAATGGAGTGTTGCATAAACGGCTGCACAATTTTCTCAGTGCAAAAACCGGGATAAGCAATACTGTCACACGCAATTGTGAATTTGGAGGCAGTGAGGTATTCGTCTTTTTCTGCCCAGGAACAACGTTTTTTTCCGTTATTCATATTGTTCATAAAACTACCGG
>JAFXJO010000105.1 GCA_017532185.1 Clostridia bacterium
AAAGCGGTCTGTGATTGGTTGAGCGCATAAGCTCATCGGCTTCTCTGACGGTGAGCACTCTTGAGCAGATTTCTGCACCTGTCCAGAAAACGTCAACGTCGCTCGGAATGCCCGAACCGAATTTTGAAATATAATATCCGTTTTCATCTCCGCTGTATTGAGTGGGGCAAACGGTGAGGGTGATTTCGGGGTCAATCTTTTTGAGTGCGGAATAGGTTTTGTTGATAAGGCAGATGTGCGCATCAACAACCTCGGAGAAAGCCGCTGCATCTTCTTCATACTGGAATTCCCACGGGATATCGTCAAGCAGAAGACCGAAGTTGCGAATGCCGATATCATAAAGGCTCATAAACTTGGTGATAAGCTTTTCAAAATCGGAGTCCGAGGTATATTTATATGTCAGACCCGGGCCGACTGCCCAATGGAAATCGAGGAAGTTTTCTTTTGCTGTTTCAAAGAGTGCTTTCAGCTCAAGCAAATCCTCTCTCGGATAAAGCTCGCGCCATTTTTCTCTGTGATAGAGGTCATCCTTGGGTGCATAGAAAAATGCGTTCATTCCGTTTGCCGCCATAAGCTTCATAACGGAAATGCGTTTTGTTTGCTCCCAAGTTTTGCCGTAAAAGCCTTCGATATAGCCTCTCTTTTTGAAAAGGGGATAGTCTTCAAGCTCACCTGTTTTGAGTTCTCCGTTTACAATGAGCTTTGCAAGTGTATTTGCGGCGCGGAAAACGCCTTTTTCGCACGAAGCTTCAATAACAGCTTCGTTTTCCGAAACGATGATAAAATATTTCTCGTCGGTCAAACGCGAGATCTCGTCAATATAGGTTGTTTTTCTGTTATTCACGCAGTTGATAACAACGCTGTAGCCGCCTGTGCAGGGCAGGTTATAACTTGCAAAAACGCTTTCAGCGGTGGCTTTGAAATCACCTGAAACACAGAGTGAACTTGTTTCAACGGGTATTCCCGTAAGATTGTTTTTCTGAGGAACGGGATAAATCACAGGTGTTTAATCTCCTTTTTGTATTTTTCAATAAGGCGGTTGTTTATATCGTCGCCGCCGTCAACGTTTGCGCTGCAGAAATGCTCGGGATAAAAGCCTTTTTCGGCGCAAAGCTCAACTGCGCGGGCAACGCAAGCGTTAAGAATCATAGCTCCTGCAACGGTTGAAGTTGCGCAGATTTTGCCGTCAACACCGTCAACTTCAATGCAGGCATCGCCCACGCATCCGCGGTTGTCGAGAACTATATCCGCAATTTCGCAAAGTCTTTTGCCGCTTTGATGGCGCGAAGCACCTGCGTTTGTGTGTCTGAGGTTGGTCAAAGCGATAACGGAGAGCCCTTTTTCTTTGCAAAGCAGAGCCATATCAATAACAACGCCGTTTCTGCCCGAATTTGAGATAATAACAATAACGTCGCCCGATTTCATTTTGTAATCTTCAAAAATCTTATCGGCAAGACCTTCTTCTCTCTCTGCAACGGTGCTGCCTGCGGCATCAATATGGAGCATCAGGGTATCGATAAGCACGGGCTGGATATTAAGCAGACCGCCTGCTCTGTAAAAAAGCTCTTCGCTGAGCATATGCGAATGACCTGTGCCGAAAAGATAAATGCGTCTGTTATCAATCAGCGCGGAGCTTAAAGCTGCCGCCGTTGCCTCCATCGCTTCTTCGCAGTTTTCTTCAATCTGCGCGATAACGTTTTTTATGTTTTCAATATATTCAAGATGTTTTTTCATTTAAGCTCCCTCGCACTCTTCAATGCGCCTTCTTCGGGCGGCACGTCAAGGATTTCTGTTTTGATTTCGGGATAAACGGTTTTGATTTCTTTTTCGAATTCCGTTCTGAACATCGCATTATGCTGAAAAACTCCGCCGTAAAGCGAAACAAGAGGGCATTCTTCAAGTTCAGCAATCAGAGCGATAACCGTTTGAGCATAAGCCTTTGCCTCCTCGGCAACGATGTTTTTTGAAATTTTGCAGCCATTGGTTGCAAGAGTACCAACCTTTGCGGCAAAGCCTGCAATAAAATCTTTTGCCGTTTCAGCGGAATAGATAACGTCAATCGCTTTTCTGAAATCTGTAACGCCGAAATAGCTTTCGGCACTTTCGAGCAGGTGCGTGCGTTCGTTTTTATCGCACATAATACAGCAATTCTTCAGCGCACTCACGGCGATTGAATAAGCCGAGCCTTCATCGCCTATGATATGCCCCCAGCCGCCTTTAACGGCAATGCTTCCGTCGGCTTTTTCGCCAACCGCCATTGAGCCTGTGCCGCAAACCGCAACGCAGTTACCGCTTGCTGATTTGAGTGCAACGTAGACGTCGCTGTTCATACCGATTTTTTTTGCATTTATGATTCCGTCGCAAAGAGCGCGGACTGTTGCTTCATCCGCTTCGTTATCAAGCGCGGAGCAGCCGATAAACGCCGCTTCGAAGCAATCAATGCCCAGCGCATCAACGGTTTCTTTGAGATTACGGCGCGAAGCTTCCATACCGACACCGTAAAAATTGATTGTTTTGCCCGTGGCTTTTCTAATTACGTTTCCGTTTTCATCAGATACGGCGGCAGTTGTTCTTGTTCCTCCGCCGTCAATTCCGAGATAATATTTCACGTCAATTCTCCTTTGCAGAAGCGATAAGCTTATCGATTTCGGTGAGGATTTTTCTTGCAGTGTTCGGACCTGTTGAGTTGGTTTCTTCATAATGGCTTCTGCCGAGAATGTCTTTTGCGTTGTCAATATAAGGTGTTTTTTCGTGAAGCAGGAAATCGTTATCGGGTATGATATAACCGAGTTCATCGTTGCAAAGACCCATAACAAACTGATGCTCGCAATCGCACATTTCTTTGAGCACCTTATATTTTGCTTTTTTGGCTGTTGCCGATTCCCAGGAAGGCAGGAATTCGCCGTTCCAGAGTTCGGGGAAAAGCTCGCCCGGAACAAGAAATGCACCTATTCTGCCCTTGCCGAGTTCAAGATAACCTACTTCGGAGCTGATATATGCCGTACTTCTTTTTGTGAATCGGAGAATATCGTTGTTGAGCACCTTGAGAAGCCTTGCAAGGATAAGAACAAAGTTTGAAGCTTCAATTTCAATCGGTGCGGATTTAACGTTGATAACAGGCTCGATTTCGGTTTCGTTTGTGAGCGAATTTGAAATTTTGCCCAGCTCTTTGCCGAATTCCTTTGTATAAGCCTCGCAGTCAATCTCGTTACGGTAAACCTTTTTGATTTCTTTTGCCGATATCATACCGCCGATTGCACCGTTGAAGAAAACGGCGTTTGTGTTTATGCTGTTTGCTTCGATTTCTTTTATCATATAGGCAGGGAAATCGGCGCTTATATTCTTTGTTTTGCTGCCTAAAAGCTCGGCGTGAGAAGCAAAGTTGATAATATGTATTTCTTCCGATTTATCAAAAGCTTCAAATCTTATTCTGGTAAGGTTTTTATCATATGCAATCGGAGTTCTGCAATCAAACTGCATATCAATCGTTTCTGCCACAGCATAGAAAAGTTTGCCGTCTTTTCGGTTTTCATAAGCGGCAATTATTGCCTCTGCGGCATTTGCTTTGAGCTTTTCCATAAAAGCTTCGTTTCTGCCGCTTTTATAAAGCTTTTCGCCCCATAAGCCCTGCGTATCAACAGCAGAGTGAGAATGGGTTGCGGCAACTGAAATTGATTTGAGGGCAGGAATCTTTTTGCTCTCAATAACAATTTTTCTGATATCGTTTATATCCTTGCGGCTGATGCCGACGGCGTCAATGCTGCACATAATAACGCCGCCTCTGCCTGTGTTATCGTCAATATAAACGGCACGGGCAAACATATCGTCAAGCACTCCCTTTGCGGGATTGTTTGAATCATAGCCTGCAATATAATATGTACCGTTTGCAACGTCATCGGGGGTGAGAATGCTTTTTGCAAAACCGCAGGTAAAAAATTCGCCTGCATCGGCGCTGAATTTCTCATCGCCTTTAAGCATATATCTGTTTGCTTTTTCGGCAGTTGTGAAATAGCTTGCAGGCATTGAGCTGATAATTCCTTTTGAAAGAGCTTCGATGGTTCTTTTGGTAAAATTCATTTTATCACCCCGAACAATATTTTGAAAATAATTCCTGATTATAATTATACACAAATATATATCAATTTCAATATGGCTATTGAATTAAATTTCATTTTGGTGTATTATCGAAGAAGAAAAAATTGAGGAGAGATAAAATGATTTCCATAAGAAAATATGAAGAAAAAGACTATAAAGGTGTTCAGTATGCCTGCCTCAACAGCGAAGGTCCGAATGATGATTCGCCCGAAACGCAGGCGTTCATTCTCGATACCTTCTGCAATTATTATATAGAAAAAGAACCCGAAAACTGCTTTGTGCTTGATGATGACGGCAAGGCTGTGGGTTACGTTATCTGTGCGGAGAATTTTGATAAATTCAAAGCTGTTTACGATGCTGAATATCTGCCGCTTTCCAAGCAATACGAGGGTCGCTATGAATGGGCAAGCACCGCTTATCTTCTGCAGGAGAAATATAAGGACACGTATCCTGCGCATCTTCACATTGACATTCTGCCCGAATATCACCGCAAGGGCTACGGCGGAGAGCTTGTGAACGCTCTTTTTGAGCATCTTAAGAGCAAGGGCGTCTGCGGCGTTATGCTCACCGCAGGAGCAAGAAACGAAACGGGCAAAGGCTTTTATAAAAAGCGCGGCTTCGAACTTATCGAGCAAAACGAAGATGACGTTGCTTTTGGTATGAAACTGTAAAATCGGTATTACGGCATCTCTTTTTTGCGTGCTACAATAAGGTTGTAACAAAAAAGTTCCGAAGCGGAATTTGCAGAAAAGAGGAGACTTTAATGAAAATCTTATTTGTTGTTTTGCTTGTTATTATTGTTAGTCTTTGCGCGGCAAACTGCCACGATATGAAAGCTAAAAACAGCGAAGCGGATAATAAAAACTGAGGAAAACATAACGATATGAAAAAACTTTTATCAATCATTCTCGCAGGCACAATGCTTTTCAGCTTTGCCGCTTGCGGAGAAGAAACGGAAGAAAAAGAAAAAGCCAAGAATAATGCCGATATCGTTGAAGACGGCGGTGTTGATATCAGCGATGACACACAGGTTGGTGATTACATAAACTTCGGTTCATATGAACAGGATAACGACACTTCAAACGGCACAGAACCCATTGAATGGCTTGTGCTTGATAAGAAGGATGGCAAGATTTTGGTTGTCAGTAAGTATGGACTTGATTGTCAAGATTTTCATAATGACATGAGATCGGAGGTGACGTGGGAAACCTGTGATTTGCGTAGTTGGTTGAATGATGAGTTTATAAATGAAGCGTTCACAGATTTCGAGTTGGTACGGGTTCCAACCGTAACCGTAACTGCAGATGCAGACCCCAATCCTGAAACAGATGTAGATATGGGTAATGATACACAGGACAAGGTGTTTGTTTTAAGTGTTGTTGAGATGAATAAATATTTTGATTCCGAAAGTGAGAGGGCTTGCGAAATCACCCGATATGCTGAATTAAAAGACGTAAGTTATTGGTGGTTGCGAACTCTGTGCTACAATGACAGTGCATACTGTGTAGAAATTAGTGATGGTGGCTTGACCAGTGGTGCACCTCATTGCGCCGGTAATGTTGCCGTTCGTCCCGCTTTGTGGATTGAGCTTTAAACAAAACATCATAAAAATAACCCCCACGCTCTGATTTGAGCGTGGGGTTTTAGCTTTTAAAGACAGTTTATCATATTGAGATGTTCGAGATAAAAATCTTTGATGTTATTGTTTACTTTGAAAAGTCCGCCCTGGAGAGACATATGGTCGCCTCTGTAAACGGGCATAACGTTCCATACACCCTTTGAAACGTTACCTGCCTCATAAGGCTGTGACGGTGCGCTTGACGGCGCAAGAGCTGCTCGGTGCAACCGAAGCGGCAAAGCAATCAAAGCCCTGCTTTTCGAGTTTGCCGAGAAGCTCGCCGCCAAACATATCCCAATAGGGCATAAGCTTATATTGCGAATCATAGCTGCCCCAGCCCATAAGACCGTGAACAAAAACATAGGGATAGTTTGTGTTCCACTTTTCGTGCTCAACCTTATCGTCTTTTGCAGGGAAAATCAGCGAAAAGACTGAAAGTATGATTGCAAGCGGAATTGAAATGATTTTTGCCATTTTTTCTTTCCTCAAAATATTCAGTTTTATTTTAAATCACAGAAGGTCTGCACTCTGTCTGTAATTATAAAGCCTTAAGTCTTTCGTATTCCTCATCGGTTATCTCGATGATGCCGCCGTGCTTGAAACCGTAGGGGAACGAAAAGCCTTCGTTCATTCTTTCAAAAACGGCTTTGCCCGGCTCCTGCGAAACAAAAGGAACGTAGCCCATTTTTTCTTTTTCGCACCCGAAGAAATCAAGGAACAAACACCATCTGCCGTCTGCAAGCACACAGCTTGTGGGGCCCTCATATGCACCGGGATTTTTGATTTCGTCATGCATATATTTTTCAAAAGCTTCATCGTGCTCAAACGGGCCGTAAAGATTTTTTGAAGTGGCGTGCATATTCATCGGCGGATGCTCTGCATTTTTATAAAAAAGATGATATGTATCTCCGAATTTTCTGACATGCGAATCAAGAATTTCGTTATCTTTTGTGAAATAAAGCTTCGGTTCGGAAAACGTTTCAAAATCTTTTGTTACGCTGCAATAAATTGACATATGCTTGAAATTTGTTTCCGCAACCGTTGAGCCCCAATGAATAAGATATTCTTCGTTTTCTTCGTCAAAGAAAACCTCGGGTGCCCACATACAGCCGAAATCGTCTCTGCCAAAGTGAACGAGTTTTTCTTCGCTGAAATTCACGAGGTCATCGGTTTTCCACATACGCAGGCATTTGCTGCCCGTGCTGTTGATGTTTTTCCAGTCGAGGTTGAGATTTTCATCGTAGCGGTAAGCAACGCAGAGGTCGGTTGTGATGATAACGAAACCGCCTGTGTGCAAACGGATAATCTCTATATCGCGGCAGCCTTTTTCTCCGAGCTGTGCGGTGAGAATCGGATTGCCGCCGTTAACCTCTTCCCAGTTGAATCCGTCGCGGCTGATGCCGAAATAAACCTGCTCGCCGTCAGGCGTTATTTTTTCTTTGAAATGAGTGAAAAGATAGGGCATATGTGATTACTCCTTATAAACCAAAACAAACTTGCAAAGGTGATTTGCCGATGCAAGTTTGTTGATTGATTCATATTGTTTCTTTTGGTCTTCGCTTCGTGAGACAAACCACGGTTATTTAACGGGAACGAGCTTTTCCTTGCCGCCCATATAGGGTCTGAGAGCAACGGGAATATCAACGCTGCCGTCAGCGTTGAGGTTGTTCTCAAGGAATGCGATGAGCATTCTGGGGGGAGCAACAACGGTGTTGTTGAGAGTGTGGGCAAAATATTTGCCGTCTTTGCCGTTAACTCTGATTTTGAGTCTGCGTGCCTGTGCATCGCCGAGGTTTGAGCATGAGCCAACCTCAAAATACTTTTTCTGTCTGGGTGACCAGGCTTCAACGTCAAAGGATTTAACCTTGAGGTCGGCAAGGTCGCCTGAGCAGCATTCAAGAGTACGAACGGGAATATCAAGTGAACGG
>JAFXJO010000106.1 GCA_017532185.1 Clostridia bacterium
CACCGCAAGCGGCAAAAGCAAAAAGAGAAGCGAAAACAAGTAATAAAGCTAAAATCTTTTTCATTTTTATTTCTCCAATTATTCAACTAAAGTATATCCGAAATCCTGAACGTTCTTCAGAAGCGTATCATAGGTTTCGTTGGCAAGATATGCGTTGTTCGTATATTTAAAAACAACGAGTCTCAGAGATGCATCGGAGCTTTCATACTGGAACTTTGCTCTGGGGCTGATATTTGAAATAGCGCTGTCAAACGATTCGGTATCAGGGAAATAGATATACTGTTTCCAGCTTGAGTATTTGCCGTTTGCATCAAACGAGATAATCTCATATCCAACCTTCATGCCGGGATATTCGCCGTCGCTGATAAATACAATTTTCTTGCCTTTTTCGGTTTTGCCGAGATTTTCAAGAGTGTCTTTCTTGTCATTAACAATATTTTCTTCTTGCTTGATTGAGGCGGCAACACTCTTTTCGTATTCGGCATAATTAGCTGACTGCGAAGCTTTCAATGCAGCAAGTGATTCTTCAGGTGTAAGTTCTTTTTCTTTGCACGAAGCAAGCGCAAAAAGAACCGCAAAAACGCCGATAACGGCAACTATTCTTTTCATAACATAACCTCCGACTTACAGTTTTACACTATATATTAGGACATATTTTTTCAAAAAAGTCAATGCTTTTAAACAAATTTAAAGTCTGTTAAAACTGTTGCAACCTGTTTGAAACAACTTGAATGCGTGTTTTTATGCAATTTTTTCAAAAAGAATTAATTTTTCACTATAAAACATTGCTTTTGCCCGTTTGATTTGTTGACAATAGACAATATATCTGTTAAAATAAATTGATTATATTTATAAGCAGAGGTTTCTGCCCCTGCTGCTAGAATAAAAGGAGGAAACTAAAATGACTGATTCAAGAACCCTTGCGTATATCAATCTTTACGCAGTGCTCGGTTCCCTCGAAAACCTCTGCGAGCTCGCTCCCGAGGCAAGCAGTCTGCTGACAAACAAAAAGCCCATCTCCATCGGCTTTGAAGTTAAGGGCGGTCCCAGCGCCACAATCACTTTCAAAAACGGCAGATGCAGAATGGAGCAGGGATGCACAAAGTGCGACGTTAAGCTTCCCTTCAGCTCCTGCGAAAAGTTCAACGGTCTTATTGACGGCACAGTTACACCCATTCCCTCAAAAGGCTTCCACCACATCGGATTTCTTCTTAACAGCTTCACAAAGCTGACCGATCTTCTTTCAAAATATATGAGACCCGATCCCGAAGACCTCAAGGATCCCGATTTCTTCAGAATCAGCACTCTTCTGCTGCTCAACACAATCACTGTTGCCATCGCTCAGATCGGTAACAACGACGAAATCGGCAAGTTCTCCGCAAGCAATATGGTTGACGGTGAAATCTCATTCAGCATCAAGGGCGCCGCTTCAACAACAGTCAGAGTTAAAAATCACCGCCTTCTCGGCATCAAAAAGGCAAGCGAAAACCCCAGAGCTATTATGGAATTCAGCTCCATTGAACTTGCAAGAGACCTTTTCGACGGCAAAGTTAACGCCATTGCTTGCGTAGGTTCGGGCGATATCGTTATGAAGGGCATGATTTCGATGCTCGATAACCTTAACAGAATTCTTGACAGAGTTGCTCTGTATCTTGCATAAGGAGGTAAAGAGGATATGAGTATGAAAATCAACACACACGCAAAAAGCGCCGAGCTCTTTCAGAGAGCCGCAAAAGTAATCCCCTCGGGTCTTTACGGTCATCAGGGTCCTGCAGAAGGCTGCTGCATCCCCGTTTCCGCTTACCCCCTTTTCAGCCAGAAAGCTGAAGGCTCATATTTCTGGGACGTTGACGGCAACAGATATATCGACTATATGTGCGCTTACGGCCCCAACGTTCTCGGTTATAACGATCCTGACGTTGATAAGGCTGTTATGGAGCAGATGAAGATTGAAAACTGCGTTACTGCTCCCTCAACAAAAATCATTGAGTTTGCAGAGCTTATGGTTGATACCGTTGCTTCTGCTGACTGGGCTTTCTTTGCAAAGAATGGCGGCGACACAACAACTGCCGCTATTATGACAGCAAGAGCCGCAACTCATAAGAAAAAGATTATCTTCGTTAAAGGCTATTACCACGGCGTTGCACCCTGGTGCCAGAAGATAGACTATCCCGGCGTTATTCCCGAAGACGTTGCAAACAACCTCTACGTTGAATGGAACAACTTCGAAGATCTTGAAAGAATCGTTGCCGAAAACGAAGGCGAAATCGCCGCTTTCATTTCAACCCCTTATATGCACGGCAACTTCCTTGATAACATTCTCCCTGCTGAAGGTTACTGGCAGAAGGTTCGCAAGCTCTGCACAGAAAAGGGCATCGTTCTTATCGTTGACGACGTTCGTTGCGGTTTCAGACTTGACCTTGCAGGCTCCGACCATTTCTACGGCTTTGAAGCTGACCTCATCTGCTTCTGCAAAGCTCTTGCAAACGGTTGGAACGTTTCTGCTCTCTGCGGTAAGGATTGGCTCAAGAGTTCAATCAGCGGCCTTTCATATACAGGCAGCTATTGGATGAGCGCTGTTCCCTTTGCCGCCGCTATCGCTTGCATCAACAAGATGAAGGAGATTGACCTGCCCAAGATTTGCCTTGATAAGGGCACAATGCTCACAGAAGGTCTTAAGGCTGCCGCCGCAAACAACGGCTTCAACCTTAGCGTTTCGGGCGAACCTGCTCTCTTCTATCTTATGCTCAAAGACGATAATTCGCTTATGCTTCATCAGGAATGGATTGCTGAGATTGTTAAGAGAGGCGTTTATATGACAAACCACCACAACCACTTCATCAACGCTTCACTCTCTGATGAGGATATCAAGTTCACAATCGAAGTTGCAGAAGATGCATTCAAGGCGGTTCGCAAGAATCATCCCGAACTCGGTTAATCAATCTGAGTGAATAATGAATAGTGAAAAGTGAATAGTTATGGGTGGGCGTTGCCCACACCCAAAATATAATCGGTCATAGCGAAACTGTTCACTATTCACTCTTAACTTTTCACTAAATGCGGTGTTATCCGCTGATTTATAAACATTAAAAGGAGGAATATTCCTATGGCATTAACAAAACAGGAATGGCTTGCTCTCGAAGAAAAGGCTTATGAGCTGCGCAAACTCTGCCTTGACACCACATTCTGGGCAGGCAGTGCTCACATTGGCGGCGGTATGAGCGTTATGGATATGCTCGCCATTCTCTACTACAAGTATATGAACTACAAGGTTGAAGACCCCAACTGGGAAGACAGAGACCGCTTCATTCTCAGCAAAGGTCACGCAGGCGTTGCTCTCGCAAGCCTTGTTTGCCACGTTGGTTTTGACGACAAAGAAAAGCTCAAGACCTTCAACCTGAGCAACTCAACAATGGGTATCCACCTTGACTCCAATAAGGTTAAGGGCGTTGACGCTTCAACAGGTTCACTCGGCCACGGTCTCCCCATCGCTCTCGGCACTGCTCTTGCTGCAAGAGTTCTGGGCAAGGATTACAAAACATTCTGCATCATGGGCGACGGTGAACTTGACGAAGGCTCAAACTGGGAAGCAGCTATGGCTGCTGCTCATTTCAAAGCAGATAACCTCATTTCTTTCGTTGACCGCAACAAGTGCATGATCGACGGCAGAACAGAAGACGTTATGGCTCTTGAACCTCTTGCAGATAAGTGGGAAGCTTTCGGCTTCATCGTTAAGGTTGTTAACGGTCATAACTTCAACGAGCTTGCAGAAGCAATTGACTTTGCTCTCGAAAACAAGAGCGGCAAGCCCGTTATGATCATCGCTGATACCATCAAGGGCGAAGGCGTTGACTTTATGGAAGATAACTTTATGTGGCACTACGGCGCTATCAACGAAGAAAAATATGAGATTGCAAAAGCAAGTCTTGAAAAACACTATGCTAAGCGCGTAGCTCGCGCAGAAAAGGAGGGCATCTGATCATGGCAGGAGGATTAACCTACACAGCTGCAGAATCAACCGCTTTTTCAA
>JAFXJO010000107.1 GCA_017532185.1 Clostridia bacterium
AGCATTGCTTTAAGTTTTTTTAAAGCGCGCCTGAGCTTTGAACGCACCGTTGCCGAATTGATGCCCAGAATTTCCGCAATTTCGTGGCTGCGATAGTTACTGACCACGCTGAGCAAAACAATTTCTCTTTCTTCTTCGCCAAGCTTTGCAAGAGCCTGCCTGAGGTCAACCGAGATATCAAGGTCCTTGCTCTCGGAAGGCTCTTCGCTCTGCTCGCCGTCAAAATAAACGAGCGTTCTTTTTTGCCTGTTTTCCGTATAATGACGTTTGCATGAAGCACAAAGTATTTTAAAAAGCCATCCTTTGAACGCTTCCGCTTTTTTCAAAGAGCCGATTTGCCTGAAAGCCGCAAGCACAGCTTCCGAAACGGCATCCTGTGCCAGCTCCTCGTTGCCCGTCACACAGCAGGCATAGTAATACATTTCTTTATAATAAAGTTCATACAGTTCGCCGAAAGCTTCGGCGTCGCCGTCTTTTGCAAGAGTAACGAGTTCGTTTATGTGAGCGCTCAAAATCGACCCTCCTTACCGCTTTCATATAATAAGTGTAACAAAAAACGATTTTTGTTGCATTGAGTCAAAAATTTTGATAAAATTATTTTATCACGGAATACTATACAAGAAGAACAAAAATAAAGCAAGGTGATATTTATGAACAAAAAAGCATTATGCGCCGCCATCGTTGCGATTCTGATGCTCTCCTCGTGCGTTGCTGATAACGCTCCGAATGAGCAGGAAGCCGAAGTAAAGGTGAGCGTAGCCGATACCGAACGCACACAGATAACGGAATTATCAACAACTTTAATTGAAGAAACCACTCAGCCCGAAGCAACAACCGTACCCGTTACTTCTCCCCCGAAACCCGTCAACCAATCGGGACTTTCAAGAAAAAAACGCGAGCACAGCTACGGCGTTGCCAAAAACGGCAAGCCCCACAGCATCTCGGTTGATGCGCAGAAATATTTTGATTCTACAGGCACAAAAGCCTTCTGTCTTGACACAAAAACAGAAGAAAAGGTTCTCTATCTGACCTTTGACTGCGGTTGGGAAAACGGCTGCACAAGCATAATACTTGATACTCTTAAAGAAAAAAACGTGCCTGCCGCTTTCTTCTGCACGCTTGACCACATCGAAGCAGAGCCTGAGCTTATCAGAAGAATGATAGACGAAGGGCACATCGTTGGTAACCATTCCGCCAACCATCCCGATTTTTCGCAGATATCGCGCGAAAAGATGACCTCTGAAATCAAGGAATGCGAAAACAAACTCGTGAACGATTTCGGCTATACTCCTGTTTTCTTCCGATATCCCGAAGGCTCTTATAATGAAGATTCGCTTGACCTCGTCAACTCGCTCGGTTACAAAACAGCCTTCTGGTCCTGCGCTTATGCCGATTGGGACGTTGATAATCCAAAGGGCGGCGACTATGCGTTTGAAACCGTAACGGCGCGTCTGCATCCCGGTGCGGTTATCCTGCTTCACTCCGTTTCGCCCGATAATGCAGAATCTCTCGGAAGAATCATTGATTACGCCAGAGAGCAGGGCTATGAATTCAGAGCATTAACAGATTTTCCCATATAATGAAAAAGCTTGCATCGGTCAGATGCAAGCTTTTGGTTTTTGTTATCATTCGCTGATTGCAACGTTATAATCGAACTCATTGATTTCTGCGATTTCAACAGCTTCTTCGCCGTCATCGCCAAACATATCACCCATAAGCTCTGCAATATTTGCAACAGATTCACAAGCATCAAATGTTGCAGAAAGACCGTTTGTTATTTCTTTTGCAGTAAGGTTGGAAGTGTTTAAAAAAATCGTAACAAGCAAGGCAACGATTGCAACTGCCGCAGAGGCAATACCCGCAATGAGAACGTTGCTTATTCTGTTTCCGCTGAGCTTTTTCATCCGTTGCGCCTCCTTGTTTTTTGTTTGGTTCGCTCTAATTATATTTGTCTCGCTTTTATCGCCGTAATCCCGTTTTTACCGATAAAAAAATACCGTTTTTGTTTCTTGAAAGCCTCTCTGTTTTATGATATAATTCCGTTATCACAATCCGAAAGGTTACAGATATGACAGGTATAATCATTCTCGATAAGCCAAGCGGCATCACCTCTTTCGGTGCCGTTGCAAGGGTGCGCAGAATCTGCAGCGAAAAAAAGTGCGGTCACAGCGGCACTCTTGACCCGATGGCAACAGGCGTTATGACGGTGCTTCTTGGCGGTGCAACGCGATTCTGCGAACTTCTGCCGAATCACGATAAAGAATACGTTGCAACCTTCCGTCTCGGAATAACCACCGACACTCTTGATATAACAGGAAAGGTGCTGACAGAAACATCCGTAAACGCAACCAAAGCCGACGTTGAAGAGGCTCTTGAAAGCTTTACGGGCGAAATAAGCCAGCTTCCGCCGATGTATTCTGCAGTTTCCGTCAACGGTCAGAGACTCTATGACCTTGCAAGGCAGGGCATTGAGGTTGAAAGACAGGCGCGCAAGGTTATGATTTATTCGGCAGACCTGCTTGAAGCTGACGAAGATAAACACGAATATAAAATTTCCGTTGCCTGTTCATCGGGCACTTACATAAGAACTCTGATTGACGATATCGGCAAAATGCTCGGCTGCGGCGCGGTTTTAACCGTTCTCCGCCGCACGAGGGCAAACGGAATGAGTGTTGAAAACGCCGTAACGGTTGAACAGCTTGAAGCTGCCGCGGCAAACGGCAAACTTGATTCTCTTGTTATTTCTGTTGAAAAAGCGCTTGAGAGCTACCCTTCCGTGCAGGTAACCGAAGCACAGGCTAAACGCTTTTCAAACGGCGGTGAACTTGACCTCAACAGAATTAAGTGCCCGAAAATGCTCGGTTATTACAGAGTCTATGACCATAACGAAAAATTTCTTGGTCTCGGAGAAATAGCTGACAGTGAAAATCTGCTTGTCAAAAGAGTTTATGTTGAAAAATAATTATCATAAGAAACTAAAAAACGGAACACTTTGCAGGTGTTTCGTTTTTTGGTTATATTGTCCAATTTTAAGCTTCAAAAATTTACACTCGCGAAAAAATATTATCCTTGAATTAGCTTGCATATTAAGTATAATAAAAGGTATAAGGGATTTATCGCTTTAATCTTGTAAAGTCAAATCAAATCCGTTCTTTGCAAAGGAGAGAATATTATGAGTGAAAAAATCAGGATTGGTATTATCGGATGCGGCGGAATTGCCAACGGCAAGCACCTGCGCTCCATTTCAAAAATTGATTTTCTTGAACCGGTTGCTTTCTGCGATATCATTGAAGAAAGAGCAATCGAAACCGCTAAAAAATACGGTTCAGCCGATGCAAAAATCTATACCGACTATAAGGAACTCCTCAAAGACGAAAGCATCGTTGCCGTTCACGTTTGTACTCCCAACCGTTCACACAGCTTCATAACAATCGATGCTCTTGAAGCAGGCAAGCACGTTCTTTGCGAAAAACCTATGGCAAAAACATACGCCGAAGCCAAGGCAATGTATGAAGCTTCCCTCAGAACAGGTAAAAAGCTTTCAATCGGCTATCAGTCACGCTGGAGAGA
>JAFXJO010000108.1 GCA_017532185.1 Clostridia bacterium
CTTTATAGACAAATTATTTACGGATGCCGAGTCTTGCGATGATTGAACGGTAACGCTCAATATCAACCTTCTGAAGATAAGCAAGAAGGTTTCTTCTGTGACCAACCATCATAAGAAGACCTCTTCTTGAGTGGTGGTCCTTCTTGTGGACCTTAAGGTGCTCGGTAAGGTCGTTAATTCTCTTTGTAAGAACTGCGATCTGAACTTCGGGTGAACCAGTGTCGCCCTCGTGAGTTGCAAATTCCTGCATAATTGCGGTCTTTTCTGCCTGTGTCATTTGTTTTCACCTCATTTAATTATTTGCCTCTGCCCCCAGGTAACGGCGGGTGAAGTTCCTCAGAGAGGCTTACTCCGTAATCCGAGAAGCGGGCACGTGCAAAAAGGATTATAGCATAAAGGTGCTCCGATGTAAAGCCTTTTTTAAATATTTTTGCTCAATGATTGATAGAAATTCCTGCTCCGTTTAATTATTTTTTTAAACAATTTAAACTAAACCGTTTCGGCGAAACAGCATAATATGGATTAGGGAGAGTTTTCGTTTCTCTCTCTTAAACAACAAGGCGGCTGCGTCAGCGGTGGCAGGAATGCCCACGGGGAGCCGGGTGGCATTGCAGCCGCCATCATATATATAGTCGAAGGGTAAAATCAGGATTACGGCGGCAAAAATTATTTGTGTATGATAAGGGTGTAATCACCAAACGGAAAACGAAAGGCGGAATAAAAATGTTATATAATTCATATGCAGTCACATCCTACAGCTACGAAGATTATAAAAAAACCTCCTATTCACGCACACCTTCTTCGTATTCAACCTCAAAGACCGGCACCGCCTCTCTTGCCGTAAAAATTCTTGCGGTTATTATTACTGTTATCGTTGCCGTTGCCGCAGGTCTCAACTTTGCTCCTTCTGCAGAAAAAGTAAGCGCCTCCAATTCCTCGAACCACGTCCAGAGCATTCAGGCTGACACCAACACCGTATGGCTCTGATTTTTAACTGACATTTCAATTTTATAACGCCATAACAAGCACCTGCATCGACTTAAACGCCCTTGCAGGTCTTTTATTTTATATTAAAACTTGACTTTTTTTCCGTTGAAAGGCATAATAGATTATATATATTCAAAAAGTAAATCTGTTTTTCATATATTCTGAACAACGAATCGAGGAAAAATATGGCTAACAATATCCGCTACGTCTGCTGCTGCAACACAGGCAGAATAAGAAAAAATAATCAGGATAACTTTTTTGTTGACTGGAAATATCTCTACAGCGAAAACTTCGCTCTTGAAACTCCGCTTAAGGGTATGCACTCCGTAACAGAAAGACCTGCCTATGCTGTTTTTGACGGTATGGGCGGCGAAAAGCACGGTGAAATAGCATCATTCATCTCCGCTTTCACTTTCAGCAAAGCGCTCAAAACAGTTTCGGGCGAGCCTGCTGCTATTCTCAATAACGCCTGCTATATGATGAACGATGCCGTTTGCACCTTTATGGCCGAAAACTCAATTCGCAGTATGGGTTCAACCGCCGCCATTCTGATGTTTGACCCTCAGTACGTAACCGTGTGTAATCTTGGCGACAGCGGTATTTTCAGAGTCAATAAAGACAGTCTTCTCAAAGTTTCAACAGACCACGTTGAAAGCAATTCCGCCTTTTCATCCAAACCGATGCTCACCCAGTTCGTTGGTATTCCCAAAGAAGAATACCTCATCGAGCCTTCAATCAAAATTCTCAACTATGCAGTCGGTGACCGTTTTCTTATCTGCTCCGACGGTCTGACCGATATGGTCAAGGAACCCGAAATTGCATCAATCATCAACTCCTGCCCAAACATTGAAATTGCGGCTGATATGCTTCTTGCGGAAGCTCTCAGAAGAGGCGGCGTTGATAACACAACAATCATCATTTGTGAGGTTTGCTGATTACGGCAAACGAGGAGGATATAAATGCTGGAACAGCTCAGCAACGTATGGCCCGAATGGCACGCAACCGATAAGGTCGGCGAGGGCTCTTACGGTAAGGTTTACCGTTGCGTGCGCAACGAATACGGAATAGAATCCGTTTGCGCAATCAAGGTTATTTCAATCCCCAACAACGGAGACGGCGTTGAAGATATGCGCTTTGAAGGTCTTTCCGAGGCGGCATCGTGGGCATACCTCAACGATATCGTTACTGATTTTTCAAACGAAATCAAAGTTATGGAGATGCTCAAGAACGCACCCAATATCGTTTCCGTTGAAAACTATAAAATCATCAAAAGAACAGCTTCTCTCGGCTGGGATATTTATATCCGAATGGAGTTTCTTACAAGCTTTCCAGATTATGCAACAACCTGTAAAATGACCGAAACCGACGTTCTCAGACTCGGCAAAGACATCTGCAGCGCGCTTTCAATCTGCGCAAAGAAAGGTATCATCCACCGTGATATCAAGCCCGACAACATCTTTATCGATGAATACGGCAACTTTAAGCTCGGCGATTTCGGCGTTGCCCGAAAGCTTGAAAAAACAATGGACAGTATGTCCAGAAAAGGTACATATTCCTATATGGCTCCCGAGGTTTACAGAGAAGAGCATTACGATACCCGCGCAGATATCTATTCGCTCGGTACTGTTATGTACAAGCTTCTCAACAACAACCGAGACCCGTTTATCGATGCCCACAAAGCGGTTGTTACCGTCAGCGAAAGAAGCGCCGCACTCTCGCGCAGAAGAAAAGGCGAGCCTCTTCCTCCGCCTGCATTTGCAAGCAGCGAGGTTGCAAGAATCATTCTCAAAGCGTGCGAATTCAACCCCGATAACAGATATGACTGCGTTGAAGATTTCCGACGTGATATTATAAACGCGTTAAAAAGCGGCACCGAATATTTCGGACCGCCTGCTAATCAGAAAAACAGTCCCGAGCCCAAGAAAGACCAATCAAAAACATCGGGCAAAATAAAAATCTTTGAGATTGACCATCTGGGCGATAACGAAGAAGAAGCCCCCGATCCCGAAAAGAGCATTCTTGTTCATATTCCCACCAAGCACACCAAAACAAACGCTCCCGAAGAAACAAAGATTTTTTCGGCTATGGATAAAACAAAGAGTGTCTTAAACGAAAATAACGTTCAGCCCGTTAAAAAGCCTGACGCTGTAAAAAAAGAAACGCCCAAAGCAAAGGCGTTCAGACCGATGGACAGAGAATCGGAGTTTCCGCCAAAAAAACAGGCTCCTGCTCCCGTTCCTCCTGCAAAAATGAATATGCAAAAACCTCAACAGGCAAAGCCGCCGGTGCCTCAGGTTATAAAGCCGCAGATGCCCGTTCAGCCGCAGATTGAACAAGCGCGTCCCAAAGCGCCGCCAAAGAAAAAAATCAGCGGCGCAACAATTGCCAAAATCATAGCAGTTGTTGTTATCATCGGTGCCGCCGTTGCCGCTGCCGCATATTTCATTCCTCAGTTCCTTCAGGATGCCAAGGACGCGGAAACCAACGCCGACAAAACTGTTGAATACACAAAAAAGGTTGAAAGCGATACAGGCTACAACGTTGAAATTTATAATTCCGACGACGTTTGCTTTGAGATCGAAAAATATAACGAAGAGGGCGAAATCATAGGCTCAATCGAATATATTTACGATGACGAAGGCAACGAAATCGGCTATAAAGAATACGATAAAAACGGTAAAATGACAAATAAGGAAACTTACGAAAAAACCACATCATAACAAGGAGAGAATCTTATGTACGAATACGGTTCGCTTGATTTTACCCTTCGTTCGGAAGAGAATTTTTACGAGGCGGCAGACCTTGAAAGCTTCCGCGATCAGGATGCCGATATAATCTATGCTCACCTTGTTAAGCAGATGCGCCTTATTCCGTTCGGCGATTATCTGCGTCGCTATATCTATATGCAGGCAGGCTACGACGATAATTTTGAGCAGATTGATTTAAGAGAGTTTCAGACCATTATTGTTGAAGCCTTCCGCGAAAGCGGAACTCCGCCTTCATTCACCCCAACAACCGCAAAACTCAGCACTCTCGCCAAAAACTGGCTCACGCAAAATTCAGTCAGCAGAAGCGTTATTTTTCTGCTCGGCTTCGGTCTGGGTATGACGGTTGCCGACGTTTCAACTTTTCTTGTAAACGTTCAGCGCGAAAGAGATTTTGACTTCAAAGACCCGTTTGAAATCATCTGCTGGTATTGCCTTAAAAACAGGCTCAATTATCATTCTTTTAACGAAATGTGGAGCGAATATCAGTCTCTCGAGCCTGCCGATGACGATGATTTCTTATCCAACCGCACAATGGGTATCAGGGATAATTTCTTTAACGTCAAGGATAAAGATACCCTTATGGAAATGCTCCGCAGACTTAAATTTTCAAAAGCTCACCGCAGAATCAGCGTAACCGCAAAGAAATATTTTGATGAGCTTTATCTTTCCGCACGCGAAGCAGTTGCAAAGCAGTTCAACCTTGATGAAGAAGAGCGCACAAAGGCAAAAGTTACCGAATATCTTGACCGCACCGAAAACTCCGAAAGGCTTTCAAGAGAAGAAAAGCTCTCCGCCGTTGCAAGAATCCGCAACGAGCAAAGAGTATGGGCGGCAGACGAGATTACCGAGGGCGACGTTGAAAAATTCATCTGCTGCGGTGTGCCGATGGACAGCAACGGCAACCTGAAAAAGTTTTCGGCTTCAACTCTTGCAAAACATTTCAGCAGCAAGCGTCTGAGCCGCCAGCATCTGCGAGAAATCAATCAGGGCAAAGCGGATATTGACCGCTTCGACCTGATAACGCTCAACTTTTTCGTTATTTCGCAGGATGATTCCATCACAAACAACCAAAAGCGATTTTCCGCTTTTCTCGATTCAACCAACGAGATACTCAACGCCTGTGCAATGGGCGAGCTTTATATCGCCAACCCCTATGAGTGCTTCCTGCTTCTCTGCTCCCTCTCGGATTATCCCCTCGGCGCATATGCAGACGTGCTCGAAAAATCATTTGAAGAAGAATAAAAAACGGCGGAAATTCCGCCGTTTTTGTTTTTTGGATATGATTTAATTACGTTATCTTTCGTAATTATCTGCTGCCTGCTGCGCATGATAAGCCCATCTGGCATTATCTTTTTCTCTGTCGCTCAAATCGCTCCATTTCCTTCCGGAGCTTCCGCCTGAATCACCACAGATTGCAAAATAAAGCGCAACAATAATAACAAATGCCACTATCGCCGCAACATATTCTTTGAACGGTTTTTTGTTTTTCTTTTGCGGTTCGTTTGCCACTTTTAAAATCCCCTTTCAACAGTTAACCAGCCTAAAAATGAGGCAATAAAATATATCAATGCGTCAATAATATCACCAACGCCATTAACCAACCCTAAAAATTGAAAAATCTCAAACATTCCGCCTATAGCGGGAGTGATGAAAACATAGAAACATTTAGAAAATTTTCCGTTAGTGAACGCAAAAAGCTGGAGTGGCATAGCAAATGCCCAGCAAAAATCAGAAAAGAATGATGTCAGCAGTGAATAAATCAATCTGTTATCTTCCAATGAAATTCTTTTAAAACAGAAAAACATCCCCAAGAAAGAACTTATATGTGTAGATGAAGTTCTCACGAACAAATACGGTAATAATCCTATTGCAAGAACAGCAAGGCTAACCAAAAAACAAGCGCATTTGACTTTTTTCTTAAGTTTATTTTCGCTATTCAATACAAACCCTTTCTCGGCTCATTACGGACACAATGTGAAAAAAATCTATAATCTCCAAACACTCTGACTCCGCAAAAGCGAATGACGCCCAAGAAGAGGAGCTATAGTGCCTATAAATATACCATTATAGTTCCTATTTGTCAAGTAAAAACGGAAGTATAATGTCTATATAAGCGCATAAAGGGGGAAGAGTAATGCTTGTTTTTGACGAACGCAGCATCGGCAATAAGCTGTTTAACATCAGAAAAAAGATGGGACTTA
>JAFXJO010000109.1 GCA_017532185.1 Clostridia bacterium
AAGCGAAGAAGGCTCGCTTTATGCACTTTACTCCTTCTTCCGCAAGCTTGCACAGGGCATCGGTCAGGCGGTTGTTGCTCTGGGTCTTTCAGCAATCGGTTTTGTTGAGGGTGAAAATGCAATTCAGCCCGAAGGCTTCGGCGAAGACGTTAAAATGCTCTATTTCGTTGTGCTTGCCGTCGGCTCGCTTATCGCCTTCCTTGCAATGAAATTCATTTATAACATCGGCAAAAAGGAAGAAGAAGAATTCGCCGCTCAGACCAACACCTGAACAATCCTAACGCAGAGGTAAAAATATGGCAGATAACATCAAACTCGGTTATAACAAAGCCTGCGGTAAATACGAAATCAACCACAACGGTTTTTTATGGGTCAGTGACGCAAGAAAACCTTATGTTACAATCCGAAAGAAGCTGAAAGGAAAATATATTTCCGTTTCCTTGCCCTTTTGGTCTGCGCTGAACAAAAAGAGCGAGATTTCCGAAAACAAAATCATAACGAATTATTCGGGCTTTGTTGCCTTCGGCAAAAAGCTTCCTTTTGCGCTCATCTGCACGGCAGAGGTAATCGGCAAATACACGGTTGAATTCACATTAAAAGCAGAAAACGAAACAGGCTACGATATTCAGGCGGTTTATTTCCCGGCACCCTTCAATTCAAAGATAAAAGGCAAGAACTCATACCACATTGACCCGATGCGTCAGGGCTTTATTCTGCCTGACGGTTACAAGAAAAACCGCACAACCTTATTGGGGTATACTCATATCAAACGCCCGATTAACTCAGGCGAATGCTATATGCCCGTTTGGGGCAGAGTCTGCGACAACCACTCTTTCACCGCCATAGCCGAAACACCTTATGATGCATCGATGTTTTCCGCTTTCGGCAAGCACAAAGCATTTGTCAACTCGGTATTCTGGCATTCATCTCTCGGCAAACTTTCATACGAAAGAAAAATCCGATTCGTTTTTCACGAAAACGGCGATTACAACACTGTTGCGAAGGATTACCGCAACTATCTGATTGAGAAAAATCAGTTTGTTACAATTGATGAAAAGATAGCCAAGAATCCTCACATCGGAAACATAATAGGCGCACCCGTTCTGCACCACAAGATTTTCTCAAAAATCAATGAAAAATCGCAGTTTTATGATAAAAACGGTTCAAATGAAATTCTTTGCGCTACCTTTTATGAGCGCGCGCAGCAGATAAAAAAGCTCAAATCACTCGGCCTTGAAAAACTCTATATCCACACAGACGGTTGGGGTAAGGACGGATATGACAATAATCACCCGTATATACTTCCGCCGTGTGAACAGGCAGGCGGTTGGGATGGATTCAGGGAGTTTTCGCGTGTGAGCCGCAAGCTGGGCTACGTTTTTGCATTGCACGATCAATACAGAGATTATTATTACGACAGCCCCGTTTTTGATAAAAATAAGGCAGTAACCAACATTGACGGCTCAAACCCATACTGTTCAATATGGGACGGCGGCGAACACACTTATCTCTGCTCCGCTTTTGCTCTTGATGCAGTTAAAAAAACATATTGCGAGCTTGAAGAAAACGGCATTGACGTTCAGGGCGCATACCTTGATGTTTTTTCAATAATGCCCGGCGATGAATGCTTCCATAAAGACCACAGAATAACAAGAGAAGAAAGCATGAAGCTGCGCGGAGAATGCTTTGACTATCTCAATGAAAAAGGATTAATTATGTCTTCGGAAGAGCCCGGAATGCAGCTTCTGAACCACCTTGCTCTTGTCCACCACGGGCCTCATGCTCTCCGTCCGCAGGAAAACGGCGCTGCCATAGGTATCCCCGTTCCTCTGGGCAACCTTGTTTATCACGATTGCGTAATGGTTCCCTGGAACTGGTTTAACAACTGGGGTATTCCCAAAGGTGAAGACGGTGATTTATACGGTGCACTTAATGCAGGTATGCCATATATTCACCCTTACGGCAATGAGCTTCGCAAAATAGGAACGGATAACCGAACAGCCGATGTTGAAATGATGACTGACGATGAACTCAAAAAAGAGCTCGAACGCATCGCTCCGCTTTGCAGTCTGCAGGCAAAACTCTATAATCAAGAAATGGTGAAGCACGAGTTTCTCGGCAGTTATCGCAAGCAAAAAGCAACATATGCCGACGGAACATCGGTTGTTATTGATCTCGACAAAGGCACATATCAAATTATATAACGCAAAATAAAACAAGAGGCTGTCTTACACAAGCGAAGACAGCCCCTTGTTTTTTTATTCAGTTCAATCAGTTCATCAAATCTTTATACTGATAAACCTTAACATAGTCAACAATAAAGAACGCATCCTCTGCAGGTGAATTTTCTCTTTCGGAGGGCACACCGTTTTCGCCTCTCATTTCAACGGAAAGAATAAGATATTCTTCATTTTGGCTCACGCCGCCGAAATCCGTGCGGAAAGTTTCAACGCCGTTTATATAGAAAATATATTCATTCTCATTCCATTCAAGACCGTAGGTGTTGAATTCCTCATAAGGGTTGTTTTTAAGAAGAAACTGCTTTGCGCCGAGTTTTTGATGCGCATCGCCGTAACCGTCAAAATGAAGGTTGCTTGTTATGGCATTTTCAAAAAGGTCACCGTAACAATCGCTCTCAAAAATATCGATTTCGGTGCCGTCAACGCCGTCGTTGCCAACATCATAAACGCCGTCGTTCATCAGCCAGAAAGCGCTCCAGATATCAGCCCCCTTGGGCAGAATGCATCGGCATTCAAAATAGCCGTATTTCTGGCTGAAGCCTTTGGGCGAATCGGAATCGGTATCTATGCCGGCAGTATACCAGCCTGCGCCTTTTCCGCCCATACCGTTTTCAAGATACGTTACGGGAATAACGAGATTTCCGTTTTCGGTATAGGCAAGATTTTTGTTCCAATAACTGCCCTTTCGCGCTTCGGTTGTGTTGCCGTATTGATAATGTCCTGACCATACGTTCCAATCAATCTCGCCGCTGAACTCTTCGCTGAAAGTCTCGGTGAATTCTTCCATATCAACTTTTTCGCCCATAGGATAACAGGGCAAATCAAGAACGGAGCATATGAACATAATTATTGATGCGAAGAATGAAATTATCGCTTTAAAAATTACCATTTATTTCACTCCTTAAATTTATAATTTGATTTTAGCATAATATGAATCAAAAGTAAATCGTTATAACTATCTTTTATATAAATACGGTTGAGTTTTGCAAATTGGTATGCTATAATTTTTTTATAACAGTTCTTGGAGGTATTAAAAGTGAACAAAACTGCAATTTACCCCGGTTCTTTTGACCCGTTTACAAACGGTCATCTTGATATTGTTAAAAAAGCTTCCGTTCTTTTTGAAAAAGTTTTTATCGTTATAGGCACAAATCCTCAAAAGAAAAGATCTTTTGCCGCCGACGGGATGAAAACGGCAATTGAAAAAACGCTTGTTGCCTGCGGCATAAACAACTGCGAGGTTTTTGTTTATGACGGTCTTATTGCAAAATCTGCAAAAGAAAACAACATCAAATATATGATAAGAGGTCTGCGAAACAACCTTGACTATAACTATGAAGAAAACATCGCAGAGGTAAACAAGCTCATAAACCCCGATATGGAATATATCTATTTCAGAGCCGATAACATCGCCGTTTCTTCCTCAATGGTAAGGGAGCTCAATTTCTATGCCCAGGACGTTTCAGAATACGTTTCCAAACCCGTTCTTGACTATATAACTTCGGTTAAATAAAGAAAATGCCTTCTCCTTGAGAGGGCATTTTGTGATTACACATTATGAGGTGAATTTATGTTTGCAAAAATTTATAATTCAGAAATAAAAACAGATTATAACAATGTTGACGGTCTCAACAGATATCCTCAGGATTTGCTTGCAGAATACAATCAGTCGATGGAAGAAGGCCTTGACGTTGAAAAATACAAGAGCCTTTTTGAGGCTGTTGCCGCGCTTAAGCCAAGCGAATATAAAACAAAAATGAGCGACGTTATTTTTGAAATGGTTATTAATGCAGGTATGCAGAAGGATTATAAATATAATGAACCCAACTCGCTTAAAGAAATCAAAGCTTTGAGAAAGGTTCACGATTTTGACGGGGTTATGCCTTACAGAGAAACTCTCCGCAAAAAAATTCTCGGAGCGTGGACAGGCAGAGCCTGCGGCTGTTTGCTCGGCAAACCCATTGAAGGCATCCGAAGCAATGAGCTTATTCCCCTGCTCAAAGAGACGGGCAACTATCCGATGCACCGCTATATTAAAAGCACAGACATAACCGACGAAGTCTGCTCGCATTATAAATTCTATCTCAAAAACAAAGCTTATGCCGACACTGTTGACGGTATGCCTGTTGATGACGACACAAACTACGTTGTTCTTGCCCAGAAAATCGTTGAAGAATTTGACCGCGATTTTGATTCCGAAGACGTTGCAACCGCCTGGATGAAGTATCAGTCAGTTTTCTCATATTTCACGGCAGAAAGAATCGCATACGTCAACTTTATCAACTGCATTATGCCGCCTGCATCGGGTATGTATAAAAACGTTTGCCGCGAATGGATAGGAGCTCAGATAAGAGGAGATTACTTTGGTTATATCAATCCCGGAGACCCTGCTCAGGCGGCAAAAATGGCATATAAAGATGCCGTTATTTCTCACGTTAAAAACGGCGTTTACGGCGAAATGTTTGCCGCGGCAATGATAGCCTGCGCCGCAGTAACGGATAACATTGAGGATATCATTCTCGGAGGTCTTGCTCAGATTCCCTCAACTTCAAGACTCTATGAAGCCGTTATAAAAATCCTTGAAGGATATAAAAACGGCGTAACCTATGAAGAATGCTTTGATATCATTCACGCCGCATATGATGAGCACACCGACCACGGTTGGTGCCACACAATCCCAAACGCTATGATTGTTGTTGCCGCACTGCTTTACGGTGAAGGTGATTTCGGAAAATCAATCTGCTGTGCAGTCGGCATGGCATTTGATACAGACTGCAACGGCGCAACAGTCGGCTCAATTATGGGCATGAGAAACACAATCGACGGAATTGACGAATGCTGGAAGAAGCCCGTCAACGGCAAAATCCGCACATCAATCTTCGGCTGTGATACCGTTGATATCAAAGCCGCGGTTGATAAAACAATGGAACATATTGAAGATTAAACAACAAAAGCACCGCCTGCCGTAAAATGCAACGGTGCTTTTGGCATTTTGAATAAATTCCGATAAATCCAATTGTGCAAAACGCAGATTTACGGTTTTTTCCCGTGACAAGCAACAATTTTTGTCATATATCTATACATATATATGACGGCAAAAATGCCAAAAAATTGTAAAGGGGAATTTTTATGTCAGTTATTACCGGTTTAATCGCAAAAATAATCGCCCTGCTTATGTCTTTAATAACGTTCATCTCAGGGTTGTTCGGCGGAATATTGACACCGGACAAAAACTACGTTGCATTGGAAAACACTCACATTGCAATTGCCGGCGGCGAATATCTGATAATCGACAGCTACGATGAGTTTATTGATGCTGTCGGCGAAATCAAAGATGAAACAGAAGAATATAACGAAGAATACTTTGAAACGAAATCGCTTCTTGCATTCATCGCGACCTTGCCTCAGACAAACTATTATGTTGTTTGCGATTCAATTGTTGAAATCGGCAACACCGTTACGGTCAATTATCACCTTGAAAATGACGGCAGCATCGGTTTAACAATGATCAGCTCACAGGCGGTGCTGGTTGAAATCAGTAAGGGAATTGAAACTTCATACATTATGGGATCCTGACATTATCTCAATTAACTCTGTTGCGGCGGCGCGGATTATCTTCACAGCAGGTTTTGCAGACAAGAATCGTATCGTTGCCGATAACGTCAATATCCTCCCAGCAGATGCGTATGCGCTCCCTCCTGCCGCAGATGCCGAAATATTTCGGTCTGCCGTAAACAATCAGCGCCACCACCTTGCCACAGCTTTTATCAACCTCAATATCGCTCACAAAGCCAAGCCTGCAACCGTTTGATTTATTGATTATCTCCTTGCATCGCAGTTCGGTTATGCAACAGTTCATCAGCATCACTCCGTATTTTAATATATCAATATATAATATGCTTAAACTTTAAATTTTGTGAACAGGAAGGAATGTTAATATGCTGATTTTTCAAAAAATCATATCAACAATAACAGCTCTTATAATGGCTGTTTTCAGTCTGATTTTACCGCCCTCAAACAATCCGCCTTTACCTGCAAACGGAGAAGTTATTTCGTCAGGCTCTGCCTCACGCTTAAACAAAAACATGCCCGTTATCTGCAAGAACTATTCAAGCTTTGAAGCTTTCTGCGATACAAGCAACGATAAAGCTCTTGATGAATATGCCCAAAATCTTGATAAAGAAATTTTTGAAAACTATTGCATCGTTGCGGTTAATATGGAGGTTTCGTCTCCTGCGCAAAAGGTTTACGTAACCTCTGCTGAATATGATGGCAGAACATTAGAAATAAACTACGTCACGGTAAATTATCCGTATGTAGCTGCCGACGTAATTTCATACGAAACAATCATTGTTTATGCCGATAAATCGGTCAACAAGGTTAAGCTCAACAACGAAGAAACAATCGATGCAGAGTTTTATCCTCAGAAATATATGTATCCTTTCAGCATTGCAAACGCAGACCCCGTTTCTCCGTATTACCCCGAAGACGGCGGCAACTTTGAAGGTTACTTTGTTTTTGAAGATTATGAAAGCTGGGCAAGTTTCAGAGATAACGGCAACTGGAAATTTTCAAACTACAAAGACATTGCCGCTAATGAAAGCTTTTTCGAAAGAAACAACCTTATTGTTGCAATAACCACTCTCTCAAGCTGCGGCTATTCTCTTCGTTTTTCTGATATGTCTGAAAGCAATGAAACCGCCGAAATCAAGCTTTGCACCGTTTATGAGCCCGGAATTCATACCGACGCAATAAATTATGATGCTGCTTTGATCGCGGCAAGCAAAAACATCAAATCAGCTGACATAAATTACGCAGAAATTCACCTCCCGTTCAGGCTTGACAGGAAATTATTAAATTGGTAAAAACAGTAATCCCCCGACTGCTGAAAGTCGGGGGATATTTTTTTAATCAAACAGATATACTCTTGTTTCGTATGGTCTGGTTACAAATATGTTGAGAGTGTTATCCTTAACCTCATAGTTTGAAAGCATAAGCTTACCCTTGCTCAAGTCAAAGCCGTCGGGTGCGGTGAAGTTGACAGGCTTATCGGTGAACGAGTTGATAACAAGCATTCGCTTGCCCTCATAGTTTCTCTCATAAACAAAAAGGTTGCGGCTGTGTTTATAATGCAGCTTGAAATCTCCATAGATGCAGATTTCGTTTTCCTTGCGGAATTTGAGAAGCTTGCGGTAATAATTGAGAATTGAATTCTCATCCTTTTCAGCCGCTTCAACGTTGATTTCAGTATAGTTGGGGTTAACGGTAAACCAGGGCTTTTCAGCCGTTGTGAAACCTGCATTCTTCTCTGAAGACCATTGAACGGGAGTTCTTGAGTTATCGCGAGATGCGCGGTTTGCAACCTTGAGAAACATCTTATCGCTGAAACCGAGCTTTTTGAAAAGCTGATAAGTGCTCTTAACCTGTGTGTCGGTATAATCGTCAACGCTGTCAAACTTTATGTTGAGCATACCGATTTCCTGACCCTGATAGATAAAGGGAGTGCCGCTTTGGCAAATATACATCGTTGCAAGCATTTTACCGCTTTCAACCCTGTAATTAACGTCGCCGTAACGGTTGATGATTCTGGGCTGGTCGTGGTTTTCAATATAGTTTGCGTTCCAGGCAATGCCGTAAAGCTTGTTCTGCCATCTGTTATAGGCATTCTTGAGCTTTTTGAGGCTGAAGGGCATGGGAATCCAACTGACCATAAAGCTGTCTGCTTCCATATGCTGGAAGTTGAACATCATATTGAGAGTCTGCTTGGGCCCTTCTTTGACAAAACGCAAAGCAAGCTTCGGAGTCATCATCGGAGCTTCGCCAACTGTCATGCAGTCATAATTATCGGTAACTTTTCTGAATTCTGTGAGGTATTCATCAAGTCTTGGGCCGCATTTATAATGCTCCATACCGCAGGCAACGGGAATCGGGAAGCCGTTGGGCAGACCGTCTTTTTTTGAGATAAATGTGATAACGTCTTCGCGGAAACCGTCAACACCCATATCGAGCCAGAAACGGATGATATCCTTGATTTCTTCGCGCACTTTGGGGTTATCCATATTAAGGTCAGGCTGTTCCTTGGCGAAGAGAGTCAGATACCATTCATCAAGATTTTCGTTATAGTGCCAGCCGGGACCCGCAAAGGTTGAGAGCCAGTTATTGGGCGGCTTTTTGCCGTTAGGCTTCTTGCCCTTTCGCCAGAAATAATAATCGTGATAAGGGTTATCCTTGCCCTTCTTGCTTTCAACAAACCACTGATGCTCGTCTGATGTATGGTTGATAACAAGGTCCATAATGATTTTCAGTCCCTTGCTGTGTGCGGCATCAAGGAGTTCCTTGAATTCTTCAACAGTGCCGTATTCGGGAGCAATCGATTTATAATCGGCAATGTCATAGCCGTAATCGTGCTGGGGTGATTTATAAAGAGGCGAAAACCAAATTGCGTCAACGCCGATGCTCTTGATATAATCAAGCTTTTCCATAACACCCTTGATATCACCGATGCCGTCACCGTTGCCGTCGTAAAAGCTTCTGGGCCATACCTGATAGACGGACATCTCTTTATACCAATGCTTTTTGATTTCTGCCATAATTATCTTCCTTTCTGTATCAAAGAATAAATTCACTTAATTCAACTGTTTTACCTGCGGTGACGGTAAGCTCAAACGAGCCGATTTCTTCACCCTTTTCGTTTCTTATAACAGCCGTACCGCTGCTCTCTTTTGCAACAAACGAAAAACTTCCGTCGGCAAGAACCGTATATTCCGTACCGCCGAATTCAATAGCCGCCGCCATTCTTGCAGGCAGTTTTCCGCTTACGGCACCTACGGTTAAATCCGTTCTTTTTATAGCTTCTTCAACCGCAAGTTTAGCGTTAAGCATCGGATAATCCATAAGCTGAACGTTAAAAAGATATTCTTTTGCAGTGTTAACCTTTGCCACGCTGTCGGTTGACGAAACAAGAATTTCTTTAACTTCCTTACCCGTAAAATCGGGATTGATTGACCAAACAAGTCCTGCAACACCCGTTACACACGGAGCTGACATCGAGGTGCCCGATTTATAAGTATAATCGTTAATTGCAGGGTCGCCGCAACTGTAAATCATTGAGCCGGGTGCCGCGATTTCTATATAAGGTCCTACGTTTGAATAGCTCGCCTGAATAAATCCCGAGCCATCGTTCATCGCCGCAGAAACAACAAGAATTCTGCCAAGAATTTCTTCTTTGGGAATATCATATTTGCCCGTATAAACGTTTTTCTCGGTTATGGCGGTAAAATGACCGTTATTTGACGAATCAATGGGTTCGCCGATGGCATTGCCGTTACCTGCCGACTGAACAACAAGAAAATCATAACCCTTATCGAGAAGCGATGCTAACATAAGCGACATAGCTCTGGGCTTGAGCACCCTGTCATAATAACTCGCTCTGCTTGAATTGAGCGATGCGGAAATACCGAGCGACAGGTTGATAACCTTTGCGCCTGACTGCACAAGTTCGCTAAAACCGAAATAAATCGCAATCTCGGTAAACCAGAACTGAAGACTGTAAGGGTCGGGATTCCAGTCAACGCAGATAAGCTCAGCGTGATCGCAGATGCCCGATATGCCCTCCCCGTTGTTGCGTTCTGCGGCAATTATGCCTGCAACATGACAGCCGTGGTCAGACGGGCGGTTCTTTTTTGCGCGTTTTTCATTCGGGAATGAAATCTTGCCTTCAAGCTCAGGATGCTCAAGGTCAAAACCGCTGTCAAGAACACCTACGGTAACAGGCTGATAGTATGCCTCATAATCCCAAGCCTGTCTTGCATCAATAGCTTCAAGCCACCAATTTCTGCCGTTGGGGCTTATTTCGTTCCATATAATCGGATTTTCGCTGAAAAAACCGTCTTCTTCAATATTATAGTCAAAGGGGTCATCGGGAGTTGTCTGCTCCTCGGTTTTGCTGACATAAAGCGGCATAGCAAGCGCAACGCCGTCAATCAAATCTATTCTTTCGCTCGCGGCAAGAGCCTGCTCGTGCGTCATACCGAACGTTCTGATAACGTAAAGTTCCGACGGTGTGCACCAGCCGATAACAACGCCGCCGCATTCGCTGAGGATTTTTGCCCTTTGAGGAAATGACATTCCGCCGTCAAGAAAAACTGCAAGGGTATCTTTAACGTAACCTGTTTCTTCATCAATAAGACCGATATCCTCAATACCGATTTCGTTCAGAAACTCATCTTTTATTGCTTCGGCAGTATAAGGTATGCCGTAAAGCATCTCAAAAAACGAATTAACCAACGAACCGAATGTACCGTAAAGGGTGCCTGAGAGAGAAACAACGATTGACATTAAGAATGCGACTATACTGTTGAGCATAAACACAACTCCTTAACGTATTTATTTTTGAGCCCTCTTTGTTTTATTTTTGAAATCGAACCATTCCTGCGGAAGCTGAGTAAGAATAACCGCCACAAACATAATTCCGCATCCGAGGAAACCTCTTGAATCGAGTTTCTGGCCGAGAAGAAGCCAGCCGAAAATAACCGAGAAAACTGATTCAAGGCAAAGCAAAACAGAAGCAACCGTAGGATTGGTGTATTTCTGACCGAAAATCTGAGCCGTGAAAGCAATGCCGCAGCTGCCGATACCGGCATATGCAAGCGGAAGCCAGGCACTCATAATTTCATTCATCTTCGGTTCTTCGAATATAAACATACAAATCACGGAAAGGGTTCCTGCAACAAAAAACTGCGCGCAGGAAAGAGCTATATTATCAACCTTTGAGCAGAAATGGTCAATAACAAGAATATGCGCCGCAAACGCAATTGAGCAGAGAATCGTTACAAATTCACCCTTACCGATTGAAAAATCACCGGGCTTGATGCTGAGAAAGTAAAGACCTGCAACGCCCAAAGCAACACCTGCCCAGATATTGATTTTAAGCTTTCTCTTGAGGAAGATGCCGAAAAGCGGAACAATAACCATATAGAGCGCAGTTATGAAGCCCACCTTGCCTACGTAGAGATATTTGAACGCTTCCTGCTGAAGATTGCCGCCGATAAACAGAGGCAGACCGCAGCAAAGACCGCCTATAAGAACGTCTTTGAACGCGAACTTTTTCTTTTCACCTGCAGGAAGCTTTGAATTTTCTTTTTTATGGCTGAATGCAACAAGCGGCAGAAGAACTATTCCGCCAAGAACGGTTCGCAGACCGTTGAAAGTAAACGTGCCGATTGAGGCACCCTCGCTCTGCGCAACAAACGAAAGGCCCCAGACAACAGCGGCTAGGATACAATAAAAGGGGCCGAGAAACTTTGCTTTATTAATAAACTATCACTCCAAAACAATCAACCGCCCACAGGGAAAACTGCGGGCGGCAAAAAAACATAATTATTCAGCAGCTTCTTCTGCAACTGCTTCTTCAGCAACTTCTTCTGCTGCTTCGGGCTCGATGAGAGCACGGATTGAAAGGCTTACGCGCTTCTTATCGAAGTCGATGCCTGTGATCTTTGCAGTAACCTTATCGCCTGCCTTAAGAACATCCTGAGGCTTGCTGATGTGTCTGTCAGCAATCTGTGAGATGTGGATAAGACCGTCGATGCCGGGGATAACCTTTGCGAATGCGCCGAAGGTTGTGAGACCAACGATTTCAGTCTCAATAACTGTTCCTTCGGGATAGTTCTTCTTAAGGATTTCCCAGGGATTATCCTCGTCTCTTCTGTAGCCGAGAGAAATCTTCTTGTTTTCAGCGTCAAGAGCCTTGATGAAAACGTCAACTTCCTGACCAACTTCCATAACCTCTGCGGGGTTCTTGATGCGCTTCCATGACATTTCTGAAATATGTACCATACCGTCGATGCCGCCGATATCAACGAAAGCACCGTAGTTGGTAAGTGACTTAACAACGCCGTGATATGTCTGGCCAACTTCTGCCTGTGCCCAGAATGCTTCGGAAGCTTCCTTCTTTGCTTCTCTGAGAACTGCACGGATTGAGCCGACTGCTCTTCTGCGCTGCTTGTTAACTTCGATGATGCGGAACTTAACGCTCTTCTTGAGAAGGCTTTCAAGCTCTTCGTCACGGCGCTCTGTTGCAAGAGAAGCGGGGATGAAAACGCGAACGTTGTTGCTTACAACGAGCACGCCGCCCTTGATAACTTCAACAACTGTGCCTTCAAGGATTCTGCCGTCTTCTTCTGCCTCAATGATGTCAACCCATGCCTTCTGAGCGTCAAAGCGTCTCTTTGAAAGCATAACGGTTCCTTCTGCGTCGTTTGTTTTCATGATGATGAGATCAAGC
>JAFXJO010000110.1 GCA_017532185.1 Clostridia bacterium
AGACACTATTTTGACAAATACGGCGCTTCTCTCGGTCAGACAGGTTGCGTAAGCTACCTCTTTGAAGACAAGGGCGTGATCATCGTCGCAAAGAAAGACGGCCTCGACGAAGACAAGCTTATGGAAGATGCTCTTGAAGCAGGCGCAACAGACTTTATCACAGACGACGAAGGCGTATTTGAAATCAGAACAGAGCCCAACGATTGCGGCGCTGTAAGAGAAGACCTTGAAGCAAAGGGCTATGCTTTTGTTTCGGCTGAAGTTGAATACGTTCCCTCAACATACACAGCTCTCACCAATCCCGATGATATCAAGAATATGGCCAAGATGCTTGAAATGTTTGAAGATAACGATGACGTTCAGGCTGTTTGGCACAACTGGGAAAACGCTGACGACGCTGAATAATTTAACAGACATAAAGAAAACCTGCTCACACAAAAGTGTGGGCAGGTTGTTTTTTTATCTGCTGTTTGCGGTGTTTACCATACCGAAATAAAATTCTTCAAAGCCTTCGGGATAATCCTTTGTGCCGCAGAAATCAAAATGGTCCATTCCCGTCATCGGTTCAAAATAATACCATCTGCCGGGCTTGATTCCTTTGCCTTTTTCCGCTTCGTAATCAAGAGCCGTTTCGGCATCGCACGAAGGATATCTCGCAGAAGCAAGAGGCACAATTCCGTCGTTGAGTGCCCAATCGCCCTCAATCTTAATTCCGTCAACGGTTTTGCCTTTGGTTGAATCAAGCATAATTGACGAAATATAGAAAATAATGCTCAATCCTTTATCGGGAAGCTTGAAATCGGATATACTCCAGGTGTTTTCTGTTGTATAGGAATAATAATATGTATCAGGTGAAAGCTTGATTTTTTCGTTAAGCTCCGCCGCGCCTCGCAAGGTCATATCATAGCCGCAATTATCCTTGGCGGCAAAGCTTTTGATTCCTGCCGGGTTTATGAATGCGCGGAATTCATCCTGTTCGGGAGTGAGACCCATATGTCCGAGCTGGAACGCAAAAACGAGAAAATCGTTGCCGAAAACCATACCGATAACGTTGAGCGCAGTTGCCATAAGATACATAGTTATCACAGGGTCAACAAGCTGATTGGCAACCTGCGAGCCGTTATGCGGCGCAGAAAGAGTTATGCAGGAATGGACGCAGTTATGTCCGCCCGTAAAAAGCGGACTTGTTTCAGCACCTGTTGCGGCAATTTCATCGGCGTCACCGAATGCAAGAAGCGACGTAAAAAGTCTCACGGTTGCGCCGCCGAAGGAATGACCCACAAGGTTTATTTTATCCTTGAGATTCCAAGGTTCACCCATTGTTGCCTTGCCCTCATAGCTGAAGCCGAAACGCTCGTGACCGTGAGCCTTTGAATGAGCTTCGCCGTAATCAACAACCGTACCGGTAAGCTGTGCAAAAAGCTCGCACGCTCTGTCCCACGCACTGCTGAGAGGTCCCACAGAGGGAGCATACGCTTCAACTCCGTTTTCGTTCAATATCCTGACAATATCGGTTTCAGAACCGGGCAAAAGCCCTCCGCCCCAATAAGGTGAAAGCGAGTAATACGATGTTTCGCTGCCCCATCCGCCCATACCGTGAACGAATATATAAGGATAATCAGTTTTGCCGTTTTCGATTTTTGCGGCATTTGCAGGAAGCGCAAAAATTCCGCAAACCATAGTCATAACAAGAATAACAGAAATTAACTTTTTCATTCATTGTCCCCCTATGCCTTTCAGGCAAATATTTAATATATATTTTAACTCCCGTGGATATTTATGTCAATTATACAGCTTTTGCATTATGTTGAATTATTTTACATATTTTACTTGAAATATTATAAAAAAATGTTAAAATTATTTTGATTGGAAAAATTTGATTTTTCGGAGGTTAATTATGGCTAAATTCTTATTTTCAGCTTTCGCAGATGAAGCTTCTGCCGATATTCTTGAGCAGATAGCCGCCTGCAAAGCTAACGGCATCGATTATATCGAACTTCGCAACGTTAACGGCAAAAACATCTCCAACTTTACCGTTGAAGAAGCTAAAGAGCTCAAAAAGCTGCTTGACGATAACGGAATCAAGGTTTCGTCAATCGGCTCACACTACGGCAAAATCGAAATCACGGATGACTTTGAGCCTCACTTTGAAGCTTTCAAGCAGACCGTTGAAGTTGCAAAGGTTCTTGAAACCAAATATATCAGAATGTTCAGTTTCTTCTTCACAAAGGGACAGAAGATTGAAGACTATAAAGACGAGGTTTACAGACGTCTTGATGCTATGGTGGATTATTCCAACGAGCACGGAATTCTCTGCTGCCACGAAAATGAAAAGGGCATTTACGGCGATATAACCGAAAGATGCGTTGAGCTTGCCGAGCACTACGGCGAGAGAATGGGTTGCATCTTTGACCCTTCAAACTATATCCAGTGCGGCTGTGACACTCTTGAAGGCTTTAAGCTCCTTCAGGATAAGGTTACTTATATGCACGTTAAAGACTGTATTGCCGCTATTGACACAGTTGTTCCTGCAGGCGAAGGTGACGGCCATCTTGAAGAAATTCTCAAGATGCTTGATGAGAAAGAGGCAGTTTACTTTCTCTCCGTTGAGCCTCACCTGAGAGTCTTTGAGGGTCTTGAAAATCTTGAACCCGATGACACAACCGCAAACGCAATGAACAAAAAGTTTGTTTATCCCGATAACAAAACTTCGTTTGCCGCCGCTTGCACAGCTATCCACAACATTATTGAAAACAAAGTTCAGCCCGTCAGATTCGGCATCATCGGCGTTGGTAATATGGGTAAATCCCACATCAATATGCACGTCAAGGGTGAACACAAAGAGCTTCGCATAACTGCGATTGCCGATATCAACCCCGAGCGTCTTGCCGCGGCTGCAGAACTTCTGCCCGGCGTTAAGACATACGACACAGCCGAAGCTCTTCTCGAAAGCGGCGAGGTTGATGCGGTTATCATCGCAACTCCTCACTACGACCATTCCCCCATCGCTCAGTATGCATTCTCAAAGGGAGTTCACGTTCTCACAGAAAAGCCCGCAGGCGTTTATGCAAAGCAGGTTCGTGAGATGAACGAGGCCGCCGCAAAGACTGACCTTGTTTTCGGAATTATGTATAACCAGCGCACAAACTGCGTTTACAGAAAGATGCGTGAAATCATTCAGAGTGGCGAACTCGGCGAAATCAGAAGAGTAAGCTGGATTATCACCGATTGGTATCGTACACAGGCATATTATAATTCAGGCGGATGGCGCGCAACCTGGGGCGGCGAAGGCGGCGGTGTTCTGCTTAACCAGTGTCCCCATAACCTCGACCTCTGGCAGTGGATTTGCGGTCTGCCCGTTAAGGTTCAGGCTTTCTGCCACGAAGGCAAATGGCACGATATTGAAGTTGAAGACGACGTTACAATTTACGTTGAATATGAAAACGGCGCAACTGGCACGTTTATAACAACAACAGGCGACTGCCCCGGCACAAACCGCTTTGAGGTTACTCTTGACGGCGGCAAACTCATCTGCGAAAACAACAAGCTTATGCTCTATAAGCTCAACGGCAGAGTTTCAGAGCATTGCGCAAATGCCGCAGAAGGCTTCGGCTGGATTGAAGGCGAATGGACCGAAGTTGAAACAGATGGCAGAAACAAGCAGCATTCCGAGGTAACAAACAAGTTTGCGGCGGCAGTTCTGCGCGGCGAGCCCCTTGTTGCAAGAGGCGAAGAAGGCATCAGAGGTCTTTCAATCTCCAACGCTGCTCATCTTTCATCCTGGCTCGGCAAGGCTGTTGAGCTTCCCGTTGACGAAGACCTCTATTTTGCAGAGCTTCAGAAAAAAATAGCCGCAGGCAACGCAAACAAAGCAAACGTTGTTGAGGTTGTTCAGGGCGATATGTCCTCAACATTCTGATGAGGTGATTCAAATGAAAGTTGCCGTTATTGGTTGCGGAAACATTTCAAAACTGCATTTTATAGCTTTGAGCGAAAATCCCGACGTTCAGATAATCGCGGTTGCCGATATCAAGCCCGAAAGGGCTGATGCGGCGGCGGCAGAATACGGTGCAAAGGCTTATTACAGCTTTGATGCACTTCTTGAAAACGAAGCACCAGACGCAATCCACATCTGCACTCCGCACTATCTTCACACCGCTATGGCGGCAAAGGCTCTCGCAAAAGGCATAAACGTTCTGACCGAAAAGCCCTGCTCCGCAACGCTCGAAGAGGTTGATGCCCTGCGAAAAGCACAGTCTGCAAGCGGCAAACAAGTCGGTATCTGCTTTCAGAACAGATATAACGCCTGCGTTCAGTACACAAAAGGCGTTATCGATTCGGGCGATATGGGCAAAGTCAAGGCAATCAGAGCGTTTGTTACCTGGTCAAGAGATGAGTATTATTATTCCGATGATTGGCACGGCACTCTTGAAAAAGAATGCGGCGGCGTGCTTATCAACCAGGCAATCCACACAGTTGACCTTATGCAGTATTTCGGCGGCAAATGCAAAAAGCTGACTGCCCATATTGCTAACGACCACCTCAAAGGAATTATTGAGGTTGAGGATAACGCAAGTGTGCTTATGGAGCTTGAAAACGGCGTTACGGCGATGCTCTATGCCACAACCGCATATGCCGAGAATTCCGATGTACTTATCGAAATACTTCTTGAAAAAGGCAAGCTCCGCCTTGAAGCCGAAAAGCTTTTTGCCATTGACGAAAAAGGCGAAATGGTTCAAATCAAATGCGGCTCCGATGTTGTTTTCCACGGCGAAAGCTATTGGGGAAGCGGACATTCGGCACTGATAAACGATTTTTACAGTTGCCTTAAAGAGGGCAAAGGCTTTGAAATTGACGCTTTTGAAGGCGGTCACGCGGCTAAAATCGTTGCCGCAAGCTATAAGTCGGCAAAATCGGGCGAAAGCGTTGAAGTTCAGCTATAAGCAAGGAGGTTTAATAATGAAAAAAACTAAAATATTTTTATCAATTGTTCTCTCTTTTATAATGATTTTAACAGTGGCTCCCCTCAATGTGTTTGCTTTGTCAAGACAAGGTATCATCCTCACTTTTGATACAGATATTCACGGAATGTCCGTTGAGGATTACGAAGAATTTATAACAATCTACTATGGTGAAGTTGAGTTTTATACCAAAAATGGCTCATTGCCCATAACGGTAACAACTCTTGACGGTTCTGAGTTTAACGGCAAGTTCGAAGGCGGCAATACCTATGAATTTTCGATTACTTTTGTTCCCGAAAACAGCTATTTTGCTCCTGAAGTACTGTCTCCTTATGCTGTCGGAATTACCAATCCTTCGATAATCATCAAAGAATACTCAATACATTCTACAGCTTTCAGTGCAGACTCTGTTACTGTTGTTGTAGAAGTCACCATTGACGAACCGACAATTCTTGAAAGAATAGCTGATTTTTTCCTTTCCATCTTTGATGGAATAAAAGCTTTCTTTTCAAATTTATTCAATTTCAAATAAGCGACAGATAAATGAACTGTCAAACGAGGAGAATTTAAAATGATTCACGAAAATCTTAAAAATAAAGTAATTGTTATCACGGGCGGCGGCGGAGTGCTTTGCAGCGCATTTGCCAAAGACCTTGCCGCACAGGGAGCAAAAATCGCCGTGCTCGACCTTCGCGAAGAAGCGGCACAGCTTGTTGTTGATGAAATCAAAGCCGCAGGCGGCACAGCAATCGCAGTTGCCTGCAACGTGCTTGAGGCTAAAAGTCTTGAGGCTGCAAAAGCAAAGGTAAACGCCGAGCTCGGCACCTGCGATATTCTTATCAACGGTGCAGGCGGCAACTCACCTCTGGGCACAACAACCAAAGAAACCCTTGAGCTTTGCGATATTGCAGAGAAGGCAGAGGGCGTCAAAACCTTCTTTGACCTCGACGCAAAAGGCATTGAGTTTGTTTTCAACCTCAACTTCCTCGGTACACTTCTCACAACACAGTGCTTCGCAAAAGAGATGGTCGGCAAACAGGGCGCAAGCATTCTCAACGTAAGCTCAATGAATTCCTACAGACCTCTCACAAAGATTCCTGCTTACTCTGCGGCAAAGGCGGCAATTTCCAACTTCACACAGTGGATGGCGGTTCATTTTGCAGACGTTGGCATCAGAGTTAACGCTCTTGCTCCCG
>JAFXJO010000111.1 GCA_017532185.1 Clostridia bacterium
AGCTGCTTATACGTAAAGCACGCCAAAACGGAGCAACTCACGTTGTTGCCGTTATGAGCAGCAACTATGTGCAGAGGGGCGAAGCGGCAATTTTTTCTCAGCGTGCGAGGACCGTGGCGGCACTTGCCTGCGGAGCAGACCTTGTTTTGCAGTTGCCTGTGGTTTATGCTGTTTCCGGTGCGCAGAGCTTTGCGAACGCAGGTGTAAGAATTCTCGATGCACTCGGCTGTGTGGATGAGCTTGTTTTCGGAAGTGAATGCGGAGATGCCGAGCTTATTTTATCCGCCGCAAAAGCAATTTATTCCGATGAGGTTCAGCGGAAAATTGCCGAGGAAATCAAAACGGGCATAACCTTTGCCGCGGCAAGAGAGAACGCTCTCAGGGCGGTTAACCCGATGCTTGCGGATATAATAAAGAGTCCGAATAATATTCTCGGTGTTGAATATGCTGCGGCGATTGAAAAAACGGGAAGCAAAATGAACCCCGTAACGTTTTCGAGAATCGGCGCAGGTCATGGCGAAAACGGCGACTGCGGCGGCATTGCCTCTGCATCATACATCAGACAATTAATTAAAAACGGCGGAGAGTGGCAAAGATTTGTACCCGAAAAGGCGGCAGAAATCTTTGATGCCGAGCTTAAAGAAGGAAACGCGATAGTCAATTCGTCCAAATTCGAAACTGCAGTTTTGTTCAAAATGCGAACTGCGTGCAAAGATAACCTTGCCCTTGCGCCGGATGTAAGCGAAGGTATAGAGAACAGGATTTTCTCTGCGGCTCAGAATGCAACAACTCTTGAAGAACTTTATAATCTTGCAAAAACAAAGAGATATACGCACGCACGCATCAGAAGAATCATTCTTAATTCGGTTATCGGCATAACTGCAGACGACCTTGCTTTGCCTGTGCCTTATATACGTTTGCTTGGTCTTAACGACAGGGGCGCAGAGATTCTTAAAGCTTCAAAAGAGCTGCGCAAACTGCCTCTGATTGCCAAAACCGCAGACGTTGCGCAAACTGACCAAACGGCAAAAAGAGTGTTTGAAATTGAATGCATTGCCACGGATATATATTCTCTTTGCACCGAAAAAACAGGTGCCTGCTCGGGCGAAAAGGATTATTGCGCCGTTAAAGCGTAAAATATTGTCAAGTAAATATCTTTATGCTTCCAATCAGGAATTATTTCTGTTTGGGAGCATTTTTTTATTGTAAAACTTAACAAAACGGCGAAAATAATGCACAAAATATTTTTACATTTATATAAAAATTTCGTATGAATGCACAAACTCAATTTTTATTTTAATTTTTTATATATTATATGTTGACAAATTGACGAACGGCAGATATAATGTTATCCTGCTTTATAATGGAAAGAAATACCCTATAATTTAAGATAATTTGCGCTTAGTTATTTTAAATTATAAGGGAATTTCAAGCAAAAAATTCGGCTTTCCATCGCCGATGGAAAAATTAAGGAACGGAGTGATTTAGCCTAATGCTGAAAGTAAATCCCGTTAAACGCGGCAACAGAATCCGACAGAGCTTCGGAAAAATCAATGAAGTTATGGATATGCCCAACCTCATTGAAATCCAGAAAGCGTCTTACAAGTGGTTCATCGAAGAGGGCCTCAAAGAGGTTTTCCGTGATATGGCAGATATTACGGACTATACCGGCAACTGGGTGCTCAGCTTTGTTGATTACCGTATGGACGATAAGCCCAAGTATTCTGTTCGCGAATGCAAAGAAAGAGACACAACCTATGCTGATCCCATGAGAGTTACGGTTCGCCTTCAGAATAAGGAAACCGGCATCATCAAGGAGTCCGAAGTCTTTATGGGTGATTTCCCCATCATGACAGACAGCGGCACCTTCGTTATCAACGGTGCGGAGAGAGTTATTGTTTCTCAGCTTGTTCGTTCTCCCGGTGTTTATTACGGAATGACTCACGATAAGACAGGTATTGAGCTTTACACAAGCACAATCAACCCCAACAGAGGTGCCTGGCTTGAATATGAAACCGATGCAAACGATATCTTCTACGTTCGTATCGATAAGAACAGAAAAATCTATATCACTGCGTTTATCCGTGCTCTCGGCTTAAGCTCAAACGATGATATCCGCCGTTTTTTCGGCGAGGATGCAAAGCTTGAGGCTACCCTTGAAAAGGACGAAACCAAGAATACCGAAGAAGCTCTTATGGAAGTTTTCAAAAAGCTCCGTCCGGGCGAACCCGTTACTCTTGAATCGGCCCAGCAGCATATCGATAATCTTTTCTTCGACCCCCACAGATATGATATCTCAAGAGTCGGCAGATATAAATATAACAAGAAGCTTTCAATGCTCAACCGTCTTCCCGGTTGCAAGCTTGCTCAGCCCGTTATCTCTGAATACACAGGCGAGTTCATTGCAGATGCAGGCGAAGTTATCACAAAAGAGAAGGCTCTTGAAATTGAACGTGCAGGCGTTATGAAGGTTGTTGTTGCCTGCGAAGACGGCAGCGAGCTGTTCGTTATTTCAAACGGCATGGTTGACGCTGCTGCTATCCTTCCCGCAGAATTCACCAAGGAAGAACTCGAAGCTGTCGGCATCAACGAAAAGGTTCGTTATTCCGTTCTTAACGAAGTTATCGAAAAGTGCGGCAGCGATAAGGAAGCACTTCTTGCCGAAATGGCAGAGCGTTGCGATGACCTTATTCCCAAGCACATCATTGTTGATGATATTTTCGCATCAGTAAACTATGTCAACTGTCTCACTAAGCGCGTGGGCACTGTTGATGATATTGACCATCTCGGCAACAGAAGAATCCGTTCAGTAGGCGAGCTGCTCCAGAACCAGTTCAGAATCGGTCTTGCAAGAATGGAAAGAGTTGTTCGCGAGAGAATGGCTATCCAGGCTCAGGAAGATGAAGATAAGATTACTCCTCAGACTCTTATCAACATCCGTCCCGTTATGGTAGCTATCAGAGAATTCTTCGGTTCATCACCTCTCTCACAGTTCATGGATCAGACCAACCCCCTTGCCGAGCTTACTCATAAGCGCCGTCTTTCGGCTCTCGGCCCCGGCGGTCTTTCGCGAGACAGAGCAGGTTTCGAAGTTCGTGACGTTCACTATTCTCACTACGGCAGAATGTGTCCCATCGAAACTCCCGAAGGTCCCAACATCGGTCTTATCTCTTACCTTGCAACTTTTGCAAGAATTAACGAATACGGCTTCATTGAGGCTCCTTTCAGAAAGATTGACAAAGAAACAGGCAAGGTTCTCGACGAAGTTATCTATATGA
>JAFXJO010000112.1 GCA_017532185.1 Clostridia bacterium
GTCAATAAACGAATAAAACTCACCGTTTTCCGCAGGCTCAAGGAAAAATTCTTCACTTATAACGTCATCGTTTTTGCCGTAAACAATTTCGCCCCTGACATATTCATCTGCTGAATATACGATGCCGAAATAATTGAACCAATCGCAATCGGATTCGCTGAAAGTGAAAGTAACTTCACCGTTACAGTTAACCGCACCGTTTTCATACTTGCCTTCGCCGCTGAGCGAATAAGCGGCATTTTCGCCGTTAATGCAAACGGTATTCTGCGTTAAATCGCCTTTCAATACAGTAAAATCCGTATCCGTTTCTGAAGGCATAAAGCTCATTTTAAAGCTGATGAACGGCATAAAAAGAGCAAGAATAAAGCTGAAAATTTTCAAAAGCACAGCAACCACCTCCGTATATCTTTTAATAGATTAACACACTAAAGTCAGCTTGTCAATAAAACATAATATTGACATTACAAATTTTTATATATATACTTAAATAAATATTATATAAGGAGCTGACCCGATGAAATATAATATCAACCGCAAAATACATAACGATTTCTCTGTTATTGAAGAAAACAAACTCCCTGCCAGAAGCTGGTTTATTCCTTTTTCAGGCATGGAAGCACTTGAAAAGAGCGATTATAAAAACGAAAGATATCTCTCTGACCGCGTGCAGATGCTCAGCGGCGATTGGGATTTTAAATACTATGCAAAACTGAGCGAAATTCCCGAAGCTTTTGATTCGGCAAAAATCAAGTTTGACAAAGCAACCGTTCCTTCAACCTGGCAGAGAACGGGCTATGACCAGATTGCATATATCAACACCCGTTATCCCTTCCCCAAAAAACCGCCGCACATCCCCGAGGACGTTGCCGTCGGCATTTACAGAAAACAGTTCGAAGTTAACGGCAACGCAAGCAGAAGAATCTTAAGCTTTCTCGGCGTTGCAGGTGCGCTTGCGCTCTATATCAACGGCGAATACGCAGGCTACAGCGAAGGTTCGCATAACACGGCGGAATTCGATATCACCGATTTGCTCAAAAACGGAGAGAACGAAGTTCTTGCCGTCAACTATAAATGGAGCAACGGAACTTATCTTGAATGTCAGGATATGTTCCGCGAAAACGGCATTTTCAGAGATGTTTTCATTATCAGCCAAAACAAAAATCACGTTGACGATTTTCTATTCAGACCCAAGAAAAACGCTGACGGAACTTATGATTTAAGCGTTGAAATCAGCGGTAATTTTGAAAAAGACGCAGTTGTTGCCGCAGAGTGCAAAGGTCTTTTCGGTGAAACGGTTATAAACGGCAAAGAACTTTTCAAAACCCTTTCTCCCGAAGAATGGAACGCAGAAAGCCCCAAACTTTATGAAGTTATCATTGCGGTTAAATCGGCTGATAAAACCGAAGAAATTATCCGCACATATATCGGCTTCAGAGATATTAAAATTGAGGGCGAAGTTTTCCGCTTCAACTCAAAGGCTATCAAGCTTTTAGGTGTTAACCATCACGACACCCATATGACCAAGGGCTATGCAATGAGCCTTGATGACCTTGAGCTTGACGTTAAGCTGATGAAAGAATATAACGTCAACTGCGTAAGAACTTCGCACTATCCCCCTGACCCTGCCTTCCTCACGATGTGCGATTTTTACGGTCTTTACGTTGTTGACGAAGCTGATATAGAAACACACGGATTCTACGCAACACCCGGCACTTACAGACCCAACAGACTTTCAAACAATCTCAAGTGGGCACCCCGTTATCTTGACAGAGTTTCAAGAATGTATCAGAGAGATAAAAACCATCCCTCGGTCACAATGTGGAGCTTGGGCAACGAATCTGGCGGCTGGAAATGTCAGGACGTCTGCTATGATTATCTGAAGAAGATAAACCCCGAAGTTCCCGTTCATTATGAAGGCGTTTGCCGCACAAAGCGTTGGGCATACGACGTTGTTTCGCATATGTATGCTTCAACCAACCTCATGCAGAAAATTCTTGACGGCAAGGCTTCCAAAAAGTATTACGGCAAGCCTTTCTATCAGTGCGAATACGCTCACGCAATGGGCAACGGTCCCGGCAAGCTTGAAGAATATATGCAGCTTTTCCTTGCAAAAGAGCAATTCCTCGGCGGCTGCATCTGGGAATGGGCTGACCATAGCTTCTATGACGAAAAAGCCGAATACAAATGGACTTACGGCGGCGACCATAACGAGCCGATTCACGACGGCAACTTCTGCGTTGACGGTCTTTTCTTCCCCGACAGACAGCCTTCAAGCGGTGCGCTTGAAATGAAGGCATGCTACAGACCCGTAAGAGCAAAGCACCTCGGTAAAGGCAAATTTGAACTCTGCAACATCCGCCGTTTCACAGACACTTCCGATATTGACGTTTCATATGAAATTCTTGAAAACGGCAAAAACGTTTTCAGCGGAAAAATCGGCGCGGTTATTGCTCCCGAAGGCAAAACACAGGTTGAAATCAAATCGGATTATTTCAGCAAAAAAGACGAAGACGTTTTTGTGAATTTCATTTACAGAAACAAAGCTGACGGTGCCGAAATCGCAACCGAGCAGGTTATCATCAGCGAGAAAGCGCTTGCAGACGGCATTGCGGATTATTGCGAAATCGAAGACGGCAACATTATCACCGCAAAATTCAGCGGCGGCGAAGCAGTTTTTGATAAGGGCATCGGTCTTATCAGCTATAAGAAAAACGGCGTTGAATATCTCAACAAAAAACCGATTGACGGTATGACGGGCTTTGTGCCGCATATTTACAGAGGCATGCTTGATAACGATATGTTCACCGTTATTTTCTGGAAAAGAATCGGTCTCGACACCGCAAAAACCGTCCTGACTGATTGCAAAGTTACAAAAGATGAAAACGGCGAGTTTATCCGCACAAAGTTCAGAATAGTCGGCAAAGGCGTTCTTATCCTTGCAAACGCAAGAGTTGATTATCGCATTGACAAAAACGGAAAAATCAAGATTACAGCCAAACTTAAAAAGTTCTTCCCCCTGACTGCTGTTCTCCCCCGTTTCGGCGTTCATTGCGAATTTGACCCCAAATTCAAAGACGTTGCCTACTACGGCAGAGGTCCGATTGAAAACTACAGCGACTTCAAGGAACACGCTCCCATAGGCAGATACGAATGCGCCGTTTGCGATATGGCTCATAAATACATAAAACCGCAGGATTCGGGCAACAGAGGCGACACAAGAGAAAGCGCTCTCATTGCCGAAAATTCAAAAATCATCTTCAAGGCAGACGGCAAAGCATTCAGCTTCAATGCAAACCCCTTTACTCTTGAGCAGCTCAAGAAAGCAAAGCACATTGAAGATTTGCCCGATTGCGATACCGTATACACCGCAATTGACGGCTTCGTAAGAGGTACAGGCTCAAACAGTTGCGGCCCCGGACCAGCAAAAGAACACACCATCGATTTCGGCTATTCAAAGCCGCTTGAATATACCTTCACGTTTGAGGTTGAATAAACAAAGGATTGAAAACTATGGAAAAATACGCAAGATTCAGATATCAGCCGTGTATTCCTCTGGGTGAGGACGGCAGATGCGTTACCGCATCACAAAAACATATTGCCCTTTCAAGAAAAGCGGCAACTGAAGGCATGGTTCTTTTAAAGAATGAAAACAACGCTCTCCCCTTTGCAAGGGGCGAAAAAATTGCGCTTTTCGGCAAAGCAACCATTGAATATATCAAGGGCGGCGGCGGCAGCGGCGACGTTCATTGCCCATATATCCGCAACGTCTTTGAGGGCTTCAAGGCAAAAGAAAAAGACGGCAAGGTCGCAATATATATGCCCCTTGTTGATTTTTACAAGGACTACGTTGAAAAAGAGAGCGTGCATATCCCCACACAGGAGCAGATTAACGCAACCTGGGATATCGTTAACGCAATGGAATTCTGCACAAAGCGCGACGATATGACCTATGACACCTTCGCTTCAATGCACGTTAAAGAGCCTGCAGTGCCCGAAGAACTTATTAAATCCGCATCCGAATGGGCAGACACCGCAGTTATAACCCTGAGCCGTTTCTCGGCAGAGGGTGTTGACCGCAGACCTCAGGGCGGCGATTATTACCTCTCCGATATCGAAAAGGATTTGATTTCAAGCGCAGGCAAACTCTTTAAAAAGGTTATCATCGTTATCAACTCGGGCGCAACGATTGACTGCGAATTCATTGCTGAAAACGGTGACGTTGACGGCATTCTCTTTGGCTGGCAAGGCGGTATGGAAGGCGGCGCGGCGATTGCGGATATTCTCTGAGGCGACGTTAACCCTTCAGGCAAAATGGCAGACACCATTGCCAAATCATATGACTGCTACCCCTGCAAAGAGGAATTCCGGGAAAGCTTCAAATATATCGATTATTCAGACGATATCTTCGTTGGCTACCGCTACTTTGAAACAATTCCCGAAGCAAAAAAATGCGTTCGTTATCCCTTCGGCTTCGGCCTTTCATACACAAAATTTGATATAAGCGGCAGAGTATGCTGCGAAAGCGACGGCAAGATTATCGCCGTTGCAACGGTTAAAAACATCGGCGATGTTGCGGGCAAAGAGGTTATTCAGCTTTATTATTCCGCACCGCAGGGCAAACTCGGCAAGCCTGCAAAAGAGCTTTGCGCATTCAAAAAAACAAAGCTTCTTGCTCCCAATGAGAGCGAAACCGTTGTTATGAGCTTTGACATCAAGGATATGGCATCATTCGATGACCTCGGCAAGATTGCAAAATCGGCTTACGTTCTTGAAAAAGGCGATTACGAATTCCATATGGGCACTTCCGTTCGTGATACGGTTAAGGTTGATTACGTTTATACCGTTTCGGAAGATACGGTAACAGAACAGCTCAAAAATTGGTGCAAGCCCTTCAAGCTTGCAAAAAGAATGCTTGCAGACGGCAGCTTTGAGGCTCTGCCCCAGAGCGAAGAAGAATATTTCTACGGCGAGGTTGCTCCCTCGGGCGCAAAGGCACCCGAAAGCCTTGTTATGTTTGATAACGTGGGCACAGACTGCACTCTCGATGAATTTGTTGCACAGTTCACTCTTGATGAACTGATGTATATCGTTGGCGGTCAGAAAACAACGGGCGTTTGCAACACAGGCTCATTCGGCGGAATTGAGCGCCTTGCCATCCCCTATGCTCCCACAGCAGACGGTCCTGCAGGTCTGCGCCTTGAGCCAAAAACAGGCATCCCCACAACCGCTTGGCCCTGCGCAACGCTTCTTGCCTGTGCATTTAACCCAGACCTTGTTTTTGAAGTCGGTGCGGCAGGCGGTGCAGAGCTTCGCGAAAACAATCTCGGCATCTGGCTTGCTCCTGCTCTTAACATTCACCGCGACCCTCTTTGCGGCAGAAACTTTGAATATTATTCGGAAGATCCGCTTGTGGCAGGCAAAAACGCCGCCGCCGCAACAAGAGGTATTCAGTCGCAGAAAGCGGCGGTATCAATCAAGCATTTCGCTTGCAACAACAAGGAAGCCAACAGATATGATATTGATGCACGCATCTCTGAAAGAGCGCTTCGTGAAATCTATCTCAAGGGCTTTGAGATTGCAGTTAAAGAGGGCGACCCCTGGACTGTTATGTCGTCATATAACCGCATCAACGGTCAGCACACCTCGGAAAGCTATGAGCTTCTGACCGAAATTCTTCGCAATGAATGGGGCTTCAAAGGAATGGTTGTTACCGACTGGGGCGTTAAGAACGACCCCGTTAAGGAGGTTAAGGCAGGCAACGATATGAAGATGCACTGCGGCTACCCCGAAGACCTCAAGGCGGCTTATGACAAGGGCGAACTGACCCGAGCCGAGCTTGAACTCTGCACCAAGAGAATTCTTGAAATGATAATGAAACTTGCATAAGAAAAAGGATGTGCCGAAAAGCACATCCTTTTTTAATTTATGTCTGTTATATTATTTTAATCCCGATTGCTCAAAAAGAAAGCCAAGAAACTCATCAAGTGCATCGGATGCGGATTCATATTTCAATTTATAAAGATAATACTCACCGTCTGCATATTTATATACCGCATTTGCAAATTCAAGAGGCACACCGTCAGAATCAACGTAAGCAAAGTTTACGCTGAATCTGCCGTTTTTGTTTTCAGTGTCAGAAAAAACAAAGGTATATGTTTCGGATTCCGATTCAGATGCATTATGATAAAGGATATAGTAACCGTTTTCGGCAACCACCCATTTGCCGCCCTCAACGGGATTTTCGGCAGTCAGAGTAATTTCCGTAAGCGTGCATTGCTCGGCGGAATATATAGACGGCGCATTGATTTTAGCTGAAGAGTAACAATAAAAGACCTCTTCATTACCGTTTTTATCGGCAAAAACAAGCTCCATTACGTCGCCCTTGGCTTCCAGTTCGATACCTGAACTCTCAAAATAAAATACCTGCTTACCGTCTTTGGTTTCGGTTTCAACAAGATTAATATACGGGTCATCAACGTTATCATATTCCCAGACAAGACCCGTTGCCTCATCATAAGGCAATTCAACCTTTGCCGTCGGGTAGCCCATGAATGCGCCCGAAATATAGCTGAAAATCACTTGAAAAATCGCAGCAGGAATAATAAAAATCAAAAGAATTGACGTTCCCATATCATATACCTCTTTCAATAATGTATTTTGCAAGATAATAATATCGCATTTCAGCCTAAAATTCCACCAACTCCGCTTTACAA
>JAFXJO010000113.1 GCA_017532185.1 Clostridia bacterium
GAACTTTGCTTCGGGGCCATTCTTGGGTTTGCCGAGGTGTGAGCAGAGGATAACCTTTGCGCCGTCATTTATAAGCTTCTGAATTGTGGGAAGAGCTGCGTTGATTTGTTTTCGTCTGTGATAACGCCTTCCTTGAGGGGCACGTTGAAGTCACAACGAACAAGAACCTTTTTGCCCTTTGCATTAATGTCGTCAACTGTTTTTTTGTTAAGTAAGCTCATTTCAAATCGTCCTTTCAGATTCATTATAGTATTTGGTTGCATACTTTACCAATTATTTATTTTATAATATTATGTCAAATTTTTCAAGCATTATTTATCGTTATTATGCCGAATATAAACGGGTTTTCGCCATTCTAATTGTAGAGTTATGTTCCTAAAGATAAAATATTTGACTGCCACTCCAATATTTGCTATAATTAAATAACATTGCATAAGGGAGAAAATAATTATGACTGTGTTTCAGATTGTTCTGACTAAAATGATTTCAACACTGCTTGCGGTTGTGTTTATTCCGTTTTCGTTGCTCACTCACGGACTTGATATGATTGTCGCAGGCAAGCGTACGGATACGGCAAAAACAAACGTTGTCGGTCTTGGCGCAATTTTCCGTTCGCAGGGAATGACAACCGACGGCGAAACTTTTTATTTCTCATCAAAAACAACGCTCATCCGCACAAAGCTTGATGCAACAACGGTTATTGACGCGGATTATTCGGCTATCCCCGAGGAACTTAAGGAGCTTGGCATTGCTCATATCGGCGGACTCAGCTATTATGACGGATATATCTATGCCGGTATGGAAGACAGCAAGGTCTGGGATTACCCGATAGTCGGCGTTTTTGATGCTGAAACCCTTGATTTTGTTGATTATTTTATCCTTGACTGTGAAACGGTAACAAGAGGTCTGCCTTGGGTCTGCGTTGACGGCAAAACGGGTTATCTCTATTGTACCGACCATTCGAAACAGCCCACAAAACTTCTCGTTTACGATACGGAAAACGAAATGGAATTTGTTAAAGAAATTCCTCTTTCGTTCAGCGTGCCGTCAATTCAGGGCGCGGAATTTTATAACGGCATTCTCTATGCAGCAACAAACGATGAAACAAAGGCGATTTATAAAATTAATCCTGAAAACGGTGAGGTTGAAAAACATCTTGACCGCAACCTTCTCGGCGGAGAAGGCGAAGGTATGACCTTCATTGAAAAAGACGGTAAAACCGTTCTTGTAGCTATGGATATGGGAACGATTTTTATTAACGCATTTGTCAGAGAATACCCTGTTTAAAGGAGAAACTATTATGAAAAGCAATAAAATCATCGGCATTGTGGCGGCATTTGTTGTTGCGTTAACGGCAATCATCTGCGCGCTCGTTTATAAATACGCAAGCAGTAAAGATGCTGAGCCGAAAACCGCAGGAACAACCGCTGAAGAGGTTGCAGACGTTTATCTGCCCGAAACCGATTTCAATGCAGAAAACACAACTGCACAGGCGTTAACAGAGGCTTCAAACGTAACTCTTCCTTCAAATACGGAAGCAACCGTCACCGACCCTGTGTCCGTACCCTCAACGCAGCCGCAGTCTGAAACTCCAACCAAGCCTGTAATAACGGTCAACAAGGACTTCGATAAGGTTTTCACAATGCCCGTTGCTCCTCAATATATTCCGCCCGACGTGAACGTTAATTTTGACACAGCAAAGGTGCTTTCTTATAAGTATGATCCCGACGGCGGATATTTTTATACCGATGATAAAAACTGCTGGCAACAAAACCTCGGTTTCAACGAGGGCTATGACAGCCTGGCGCCTCTCGGCATGATGAATTACGATACGGTAAGAGTCAAATTCGTTTATGACAATCAGGAGTGGCTTGTTCAGATGTGGAAGGGTCAGTACGGCTATGCGTTTGTCGGCGGCGAAGTTGGCATTTACACCAGAAAAGTCGGTGCAAGCGGCACACATTATAACTGCGCCAAACAGGATGACTGGCTCAATATGGAGATGGCTTTCGTCTGGGACAGAAGCCATGACGGAAATTATCAGACAATCTTCACAAGAGATTACACCAAATATTGGTGGTGCACAGGCTTTGTGCCCGGTCTTGAAACAGGCGCTCCCCGTGACCAGTTCAGGCTTGTGACCCATATCACTTTTGAGAGCGAAGAGATGGCAAACGCTTTCTGCCAAGAGTTTGAAAAGCAGGGATTCAGAAGAGTTTCAAAACTCAACAACAACGAAACCGATACCTTCGTTCAGGTCGGAGCAGACGTTGCGTTCGTCTGGCAGGATATCGTTCACAATTAAAAAATCAAACGGCTTGCAAAGGATAAAATCCGATGCAAGCCGTTTTTTTGCAGATATATGCGCAAATAAAATTTCATACCCAACCTGTAGTGCCGCACCAAAAACAAGCTGTTGTTTTTGTGCAATTTTGTTGCGTTTTTTTCAGGTTTTTCCTGTTGACTTTTCGTTAAAACGGGAGTATGATATAAGCGTAACGAACATTTGTTCATAGAGCGAGAAAGAGAGGTTTTGCAAGTGGAAAGAGTTATTCTGCATTCGGATTTGAACGCCTGCTATGCATCAATCGAATGTATGCTCAACCCCGAGCTTCGCGGCAAACCCGTTGCCGTCGGCGGCTCGGCGGAAGCCCGCCACGGAATAATCCTTGCAAAATCGCAGGAAGCAAAAATCTGCGGCGTTAAAACAGGCGAAGCGCTCTGGCAGGCAAAGCAAAAATGCCCGGGGCTGATAATCGTTGAACCGCATTTTGACCAATATCGCCGTTTTTCTCGCTATGCTCACGAAATTTATCTTCGCTATACTGACCTTGTTGAGCCTTTCGGTCTTGATGAATGCTGGCTTGACGTTACGGGCAGCACGCACATTTTCGGAAGCGGTGAAAAAATTGCAAATGAAATCCGTGAAACAATAAAAGCCGAACTGGGTTTGACCGTTTCAGTCGGAGTTTCATTTAACAAGGTTTTTGCAAAGCTCGGCTCAGATATGAAAAAGCCCGATGCCGTCACCTGTATTCCGCGCGGCGGATTCAAAGAAAAGATATGGCCTCTGCCTGCCTCCGATATTCTCGGAGTCGGAAGGTCAACGGCAAAAAAACTTGAATCTTACGGCATACTCACAATCGGTGACATTGCAAAAACCGATGCCGCTTTTCTGCACAAAATTCTCGGCAAATGCGGCGGAGAGCTATGGTCTTACGCAAACGGTCTCGATTCTTCAAGAGTCAAAAGCTATGACCTTGAAATTCCGGCCAAAAGCATCGGCCACGGAGTTACCTGTCAGTCTGACCTCGTAACCGCCGATGAGGTATGGAAAGTTATGCTCGAGCTTTCTCAGGATATCAGCAAACGTCTTAAAGAGAGCAAGCTTTCCGCGAAAGCCGTTCAGATAGGCATAAGGAACAATCAGCTTGAAACAAAACAGTTTCAGGCAGTGATTCCGTTTGCCACACAGAGTGCAATTGAGATTGCGAGAGAAGGATTCAGGCTTTTTAAAGAAAATTACACTTGGAAGCATAACGTGCGTGCGGTAACGGTCAGAGCTATTGAACTGCAGAGCGAGAATGCGCCCGACCAGCTTGATCTTTTCGGAAACTGCGAAACGCACGATAAGCAAGAAAAAATAGATAACACCGTTATGGATATCCGCCGCCGTTTCGGCGACAAGGCGATTTTCAACTGTTGCCTTATGACGGAAGAAAAAATTCCTCACGGCAAAAACGAGGTAGCCGTTTTGCCGTCACCTATGTTTAAGTAAGGATTGAAAAAATGTACCGTAAAGTTTATGTTGACGTCATTTTAAAACAGGATAAAACAGGTGCAACTCGCCCTCTGCGCATCATATGGGAAGACGGCAGAGTCTATGAAATCGAGCGCCTGCTTTATATATGCAGAGCCGCATCTCTGAAAGTGGGCGGCTGCGGAATGCGTTACACCGTTCAGATATGCGGCAAAGAAACTTATATTTTTGAAGAAGAAGGCAGATGGTTTGTGGAGGCTAAATAACTTCTCTGCCGAAAACCGATATCTCGGCGCATTGCAAGCCTTCCTGCTTCGCCGTTTTAAGCAGATATCTGTAAAGCGCTTTAAGAGACTGAATCTCAAAAATTATTGAATCCAGCAAATCCTCATCGCTCTCATTTTCAAATCGGTTATGTGCCGCACTCAGGCGCTCGGATGTTTCTCTTATCTGGCGCAGGAGTGCATTTTTTTCGCCCATTGAGGGCAACTGTTTTCTTATTTTTTCATAATAGAATATTTGCGCCTTGTTCAGATTTTTTTCCATATTTTTTAATCCTCCTTAAAATATCTATAGCAATTATTGGATATATATGCTATAATTATTCAAATATGCATTTTTCACTCTATGGAGGTATTAATATGAAGCTTTATCCTATGAAATTAAAACCCTTTGTTTCAGAAACAATATGGGGCGGCAGAAAACTGATTGAGGAATATCACGTTGAAACCGAAAAGGCAAATGCGGCGGAAGGCTGGATGCTCTCCTGCCATCCCTCAGGCTTCGGCAGCGTTGCAAACGGCGAACTTGCAGGCGTTTCTCTGCCCGATGCCGTTGCAAAGTATCCCGAAATCTGCGGTAAAAACGCAGAGAATTTTGAAGATTTCCCCATTCTTATCAAATTTATTGACGCAAGGGACGACCTCTCAGTGCAGGTACACCCCACAAAAGAATACTGCGAATTAACAGGCAGAGGTCAGAGCAAGACCGAATGCTGGTATATCATCGACTGCGATGAGGATGCCCATCTCATTCTCGGCTTCAAGGATAAAATCACTCCCGAACAGTTCAAAGAAGCAATTGAGAGCAACACTCTCACTGAATACGTTGATAAGGTGAAAGTAAAGAAGGGGGACTTCTTCTTTATCGAATCGGGCACTCTGCACGCTATCTGCAAGGGCATTCTTCTTGCAGAAGTGCAGGAAAGCTCCAACACTACATACAGAATTTATGACTATAACCGCGTAGGCAACGACGGCAAACCCAGAGAGCTTCACGTTGCAGACGGCGTTGCGGTTACAAAGCTTGAAAAATATACTCAGCCCGATTTCAGTAAAGGTTCAGAGCTTTACAGTGACGGCAAAAAACTTCTTGCCGACTGTCCCCTTTTCAAGACCTGGAAGCTTGATATTGACGGCGATCTTGCCGATACCGCAGACGGAAGCTCCTTTGTTTCTCTTCTTGTTCTTGACGGCGAAGGCAAGCTTGACTGCTGCGGCGAAACTCTTGAACTCATCAAGGGCGACAGCATTTTTATTCCTGCAAACGCAGGCGAATATAAGCTTAACGGTAAGCTTGAAATTATTGAAACAAGAATTTAAGGATTTTTTATGGCAGTTGTCAGCATACAGAATTTAAAAGTTGATTTCGGCGGCAAGGTGCTGTTTGAAAACGTTTCGTTTGACGTCAATCCCGGTGAGTTCGTTGGACTCATCGGCGCAAACGGAACAGGTAAAACCACGCTTTTCAAGGTCATAACGGGCGAAGTTGAGCCAACCGAGGGCGGCGCATTTATCTCAAAATTCGTCAAGGTCGGTTATCTTGAGCAGCACGCCTGCCACGGTTCCGTGAGAACGGTTTACGATGAAGCGCTGAGCGTTTTTGAGCCGCTTATGGAGATGGAAAGAGAAATGGAAGAGGTTGCCGCGGCAATTGATTCGCATCTCGGCAACCGCAACGAACTGATTGAAAAACAGAACAAGCTCCACGAAGAGTTTCAGGAAAAAGAAGGGCTCACCTTCAGAAGCCGCACAAGGGCAGCGTTAATCGGTCTCGGGTTTGCAGAAAACGATTTTTCTCTTACCTGTGATAAGCTCAGCGGCGGTCAGCGTTCAAAGCTGAGTATGTGCAAGCTTCTCTTAAGCGGTTCTGACCTGCTCTTGCTTGACGAGCCAACAAACCACCTTGATATTGCAGGCACGGAATGGCTCGAAAACTTTCTTCTCGGCTATAAGGGAACCGTTATCGTTATCTCTCACGACAGATATTTTCTTGATAAAATCACAAACAAAACGGTTGAAATCGCAAACAAGCGTTCACATTGCACCAAGGGCAATTACTCAACCTATTTAAAGCTCAAAGAAGAACGCCTTGAAACAGAGCGCCGCCAATATGAAAACCTGATGGCGGAGATAAAACACATTGAGGGCATCATCGAACAGCAGCGTTCATTTGCAAGAGAGCGTAACTTCATAACCGCCGAGAGCAAGCGTAAAATGCTCGAAAAGAAAAAGGAGGAGCTTGTTGAACCCGAGCCTTCGCTCGCAAAAATGAGGATGAAGTTCACCCCCGAATGCGAAACAGGCAACGACGTGCTTGAGGTAAGCTCCCTTGCGAAAGCCTTCGGCACAAAAACGCTTTTCCGCAACGCAAACATGTCGGTTTATAAAAATGACCGTGTGTTCATTCTCGGCTCAAACGGTTGCGGCAAAACAACGCTCCTGCGTATTCTGACCCGTCAGCAAAGTGCCGATGAGGGCAGCTATAATTTCGGTGCAAACGTGAAGGTTGGCTATTTTGACCAAAGTCTCGAAAGTCTTCGAGGCGGCAAAACCGTTATCGATGAAATATGGGACGAGCACCGTTCATTCACAGAAACAAAGGTGCGCAGTTACCTTGCTCTTTTCCTTTTCAGGGGCGACGACGTTTTCAAAAACGTTGACAACTTAAGCGGCGGAGAAAAAGCAAAACTCTGTCTGCTCAAGCTTATGCTTTCGGGCGCAAACGTGCTTCTGCTTGACGAGCCTACAAACCATCTCGATATTCCGTCAAGAGAAGTTCTTGAAGCGGCTCTTGCAGATTTTGACGGCACAATCATTGCCGTTTCGCATGACAGATATTTTATCAACAAGCTTTCAACAAAAATTTACAGAATGAAAACCGACGGCTTTGAGAAATTCGACGGCGACTATAACGATTATGCCCTGATTGCTCTCAATCAGGCAAAAGCAAAGCCGCAAAAAGCCGAGGCTAAAGTTAATTCTTATAAGCTCCGCAAGGAGCGTGCCAGCGAAATCAACCGTCTCAGCGGTAAAATCAAGCGCGGCGAAGCAGAAATTGACCGCCTTGACGGTGAAATTGCACGCCTCACGGCTGAGCTTTCAACTCCCGAAGTTTCTGCCGATTATCAGTCGGTTATCGAATACACAGAGAAAATAGAAAGCCTCACAGCCGAGCAACTTTCTCTTATGGAAGAATGGGAAGAATGGAATGCAAGGCTCAGCGAATTAAATGATACGGAGGACTGACAATGACTCACGAGCAGATTTTTAAAAGCGCAAAATGGATAGCACACAACGGAAGCGATGCTCCTCTTTTCAGAAAAGTTTTTACTGCCCAAAAAGGCGAAAAAGCTGAAATCACAATCTGCGGTCTGGGCTTTTTCAAATTTTACATCAACGGCAAAAAGGTCAGCGATGATTTGCTTGTGCCCAATGCCACCTGCTATGAATGGCGCGACCTTAGCAAACTGGTTTATCCTCTGCACGACGAACTCTCTTTCCGCATCTACTGCATGAAATATGATATCAGCGAATATCTCACAGACGGCGAAAACGTTATGACCGTTATCGTGGGTAACGGATATTATAATCAGGTCAGCCGTCACGCAGAGGGCGTTGTTAAATTCGGCGACCCGAAGCTTTGTTTCCTTATTGAAAAAGAAAGCGGCGAGGTTATCAGCGACGAAACAACCCTTGTTCACAAAGGATTTGTTACGTATAACAACCTCTATAACGGCGAAAAGCACGATTATACTCTCTATCCTCACGGCTGCGAAAGCGCAGATTTCAGCGGTGAAGGCTTCGCCGCAAGCACCGCAGTTAATGCGCCGGAAAGCGAATTTCATATTCAGTTCTCGCCTGCAGATAAGGTTATCCGTTCAATCAAGCCTGCTCTTCTTAAAGATGAAGGCGATAAAAAGCTTTATGACGTTGGCGAAAACATAACGGGCTACGCTGTTTTTAAATGCAAAGAAACAGGCAGAAAGTTCATCGCAAACTATGCCGAAGAATATTATGAAACCAGAAAATGGTACGGCATTCAGTTTGAAGACGGCTATCAGAGCGAAGAATTCATCGCCGACGGCACAGACCGCGAATATATTCCTCATTTCACATGGCACGGTTTCCGCTATTTCAGAGTTGATGCGGATATTGAGGTTGTTAGAGTTGACGTTGTTCATTCCGATTGCCCCGTTACCTGCTCATTTGAAAGCGATAACAAAAATCTTAACTGGCTTTTCGATGCTTTCATCAGAACCCAGCTCGGCAATATGCACAGCGGCGTACCCTCCGACTGCCCTCACAGAGAGCGTCTCGGTTATACGGGTGACGGCCAGCTCTGCGCAGAAACCGTTATGCTTATGCTCGATTGCCGCGAATTTTACCGCAAGTGGCTCTATGACGTTGCCGACTGTCAGTGCAAAATCAGCGGTCATATTCAGCATACAGCTCCCCTTATGGGCGGCGGCGGCGGACCCTCAGGCTGGGGCGGTGCAATTGTTGAAGTACCGATGCAGTTCTATAAAATCTACGGCGACAAAGAGCTTCTTGAAGAATTCTTCCCCAAGATGCTCCGCTATCTTGAATATCTTGAGAGCAGAAGCGAATTCGGCTTTGTTTGCAAAGAAGAACACGGCGGTTGGTGCCTGGGCGACTGGTGTCCTCCCGACCCGATTCAGATTCCCGAAGCCTACGTCAACACCTGCCTTTATGTGAAATTTATGGAGCAGGTTATTGAAGCGGGCAAAATTCTCGGCAAAGAGAGCGAAACCGCCCACCTGTCCGAAAGAATCGAGAAAGTTAAACGTGCGATTATTGCGGCTTATTACAGCCCTGCTCAGCATTATTTCTGCGGCGATATTCAGGGCGCATCCTGTCTTGCACTTCAGATTGGTCTCGGCGACAAAGAGGTTGAGAAAAGAATGTGCGCTAAATATGCCGAATTGGGTATGTATGACACAGGTATTATCGCAACCGAAGTTCTTACCCGTTGGCTGTTTGAGAACGGACACGGTCAGCTTGCTTTCAATCTTATGGCAAGCAACGAAGACGTTTCTTTTGCATATATGGCCCGCAACGGCGCAACAACCATCTGGGAAAACTGGAGTGGCAGAGATTCCCGTAACCATCCGATGTTCGGCGCGGTTACAAAGAATATCTTCAAACATCTTTTAGGCATCCGCCAACCGGAAAACAGCGCAGGCTTCAAAAAAGCAATCATCAACCCGACTTTTGTTGACGGTATGAACAGAGCAAAGGGTCATATCACAACAGAAAACGGCGTTATCAGAGTTGAATTCACAAAATACTGCGGCAAAGCACACATCAAGGTTTTTGCAGACGAAAGAATCGACGCCGCCTTTGTTTACGGCGATATGAACGTTCCTTTCAGAGGCGAAGCCGAGTTTACTGTTGAGATATAATATGGTTGAAATTAAATTATTTGAAACTAAATATGCCGAAGACGTAAGGCAGGTTTGCGCAAACACAGGCCCTGTTGCGGCAAGAACAGACCCCGTTGAAAGAGAAAAAGTTATTACCGTTTACTGCGATTATTATTGGCAAAACGAGCCTGAAAACGTCTTTGTTCTTGTTGATGAAAACGATACGGCTCAGGGCTATATTCTCTGCGCTGAAAACGCAAAAAAATACCGCAAAGGTTTTGCTCCCTATATGCAGAAACTCCGCAAACACGGTTTTCGCGAATGCTTTATCACTTGGGGCGAACAGGTTATCTACAGCTTTTTCAGCAAAAAATATCCCGCCCATCTTCACATCGATATCAACAAGCCTTTCAGAGGCAACGGCAACGGTTCGAGAATGATGGAAACTTTGCTTTCACATCTGAAAAGCAAGGGCATCAAGGGTGTTATGCTGATTGTTGGTTCATATAATACCAAAGCGGTCAGGTTTTATAAAAGAAACGGCTTCAGAGTTCTCTGCTCTCTCGGCGGAGGAACAGTTATGGCAAAGGAGCTTTGATATGCGTTACGGAGTTATCGGAACGGGTTGGATTGCAAAATCCTTCATCGACGGTGCAAGACAGATTTGCGGTTCGGAATTTGCGGCGGTTTATTCGCGCACACAGGAAAGCGGAAGCAGATTCGCCGCCGAAAACAAAATTGAAAAGGTTTATACCGATATAAATGAATTTGCAAAGGGCGATTTTGATGCGGTTTATATCGCAAGCCCCAACCGCCTGCACTATGAGCAATCAAAGCTGATGCTTCAAAGCGGCAAACACGTTATCTGCGAAAAGCCGATAACCGTTGAACCCGAGGAGCTTGAAGAATTGCAGACGCTTGCCGATGCAAAAGGTCTTATCTACGTTGAAGCAATAATGTATATGTTCAACCCTGCAAGGGATTTGCTCAAAGACGCTATCGGCAAAATCGGCAAAATCACAAGCGTGCATTTTGATTTTTCACAGCTTTCTTCAAAATACCCTGCATATAAACGGGGCGAACTGCCAAACATCTTTAACCCTGCGCTTGCAACGGGTTGTCTTATGGATTTGGGTATTTACTGTGTCTACCCTGCCCTTGATTTATTCGGTATGCCGAATAAAATAACCGCCTGCGCTCACTTTATGGAAAGCGGCGCTGACGGCAGCGGAACGGCAGGCTTGCTCTATGACGATAAGCTGATTACATTCACATATTCAAAACTCGGTCAGGACAGGCTCGGCAACCAGATTTTCGGTGACGAGGGCACAATAAAAATCGAATCAATCTCGAAGCTTATCAATATGTCGGTTGTCGCAAACAACGGCACCGAAAAAGAAATCATCGGTGACGTTCCCAAAGAAACGCTTATGGGTTATGAAGCTCGCGGCTTTGAACGCTTCATAGCGAATCCGAGCGATGCGCATTATCAAACAATGAAGCAAAGAGCTTTACAGGTTTCGCAGGTTATGAAACAAATCCGCGAAATCAGCGGAATAAAATTCGAATAACAACAAAAAATCCCCGAAGAGAATTTCAGCATTCTCTTCGGGGTGTTTTCATATCGCAAACAACGATATATGTTATCCTGCAACATAGAATATATCAGACGTTTCATTATTATAGTTTGCAAAAATATAAGTATCGCCGCCAAGGGTTCTTGCATTGTAATCCTTATAACCGCTGATAACAGTTTCGCCCGTGGCAAGGTCAACAACATACTTGGTTCCGTCTTCTGCATCAATCTTCACAAGGTTCGGTCCAAGAGATGCAAACGCTTTTGCCTTGACGGTAAAATCTTTGTCTTTCATACAGAAATAATAACAATCTTCCCCAACAGTTCGACAAGCTGCGTATGCTGTGTGATTGAACTCAGCAACCGCCTCACCCGAGCCTTTATACATAATTTCTCCGTCTTTGGAAATTATCACGTCCTGACCGCCATCGATAAACAGAAAATAAGGCACGTCACCTCTGTGAGAGTTTGCAACCTCGCAGGATAAAGAGTTTTCTGTTTCATAGATAATTTCGCCGTTGGTATTATACAAACGGTAGGGAGCCGGTTCTTCAAGATTCTTAAAAAGCATAATGGTGTTTTGAAGTCCGATCTGATATTTATGAGTGTTTCTGACGTCTATTTCAGGGCTGACAGGCGTAAAGCTTTCATCAAGAAGAACCTCTATTGCGTGATACTGATTTTCTGTGTAATATCCCCTGCTGCCCAAAGAATAACCGTTTGAAAAGTCTGAAGGCTCATATCCGTAGCCGTCTTTTTCATCTCGGTCAAACGTATAAACAACTTCGTTTTTATCGTTATAAACCGTTCCCACACCGTCTTTGATAATTTTATAATATCCGACAATATTCTTATCGCTTCTTGTAGTAAGGTCATCGCCGATAAAATCTGCGCCTTCGGGAATCTCATAGCCATCAGCATTTATTGTTGCAAAATTTTCTTCATCAACATAGAACTTAATAAATGCACCCGACGCACTCATAAAAAATTTATGCGACTTCACGCCGTCAACAATCTTATCCCGTTTTATATCATAAGCATAAAACTCGGCATCATAGGAAACCCTGCCGTCGGCTGTTTCATAAGTAAAATCGCTTGCGCCGTCTTCATTTATCGCAACAACCTTAGCGGCAACAAAAAATCTTTCCGAAATAACTTCATAATGGCAATATCCGCCTATAAGAGTGTTGCCGTAAGGGTCAAGAAGCTCAACGCTGTTTATTGAATCAAAGTCATCGGCAGCGCCGTATTTCTTTGTTCTTGCCTCGTAATATTCATCGGTGTAAGTGGTGCTGTAATGAACGTATTTCAGTCCGGTATCATACTTACCGTCAACAGAAATTACACCGTAAAGACCTGCATCGCTGTCATAATAAACGTGTGCTTTTCTTTCGCTTGTTCCAATCTTCTGCACTTTTGCAGGCTCAAAGAATTTTTCTGCTTCGGGCTCTGTATAACTCTGCTCACCGTAAGCGGAATCCTCGCTGTTTTTGTTTTTTCTTTTGCTTGAACCTGATTCCGAACCGCAAGCGCAGAGCGAAAACATCATTGCCGCAACAAGCAGAATTGCGATAAGCTTTTTCATAACCGCTTCTCCTTTAAAATTATTAAGTGCAATTGTATTATAACTCATATCATCATATTGTCAAGAAACCGTTTATTCTTCACACGCAAATAAAAAAACGAAAAATCAATGAACCTCTTTAGCATTCAAGTCGTCTTATGGGTGAAAGGAGGCGTACTGACGTGGAATCATCTAAAAAAAGCATAAATCTTGACGGTATTCATTTGCTCGATATTTCAATTAATGAAGAAAAGAAAACCGTCGTTACAGAGCTTATAACTCTTGATGATGAGCCTGTTATGATATATGCCGAAAAATTCGATGAACCTTGCAGCTATCTGAAAAAAGGGATACGCAAAGGCATTGAATATCTGAATGCAAGCTATCCGCAAAAAACGAAAAATTTTTTTGAAAATCAATGAACCGAAATGCAAAACGTTTCGTCTTATGGGTGAAAGCGGCTGAAAAAGCCCCAAAAAATATACAGGAGGTTCACACAATGAACACAAACATCAACATCACAAATATCATCAACACAGTCAAGAAATTCCTCAAGCCTCAGATCGCACTTCTGGTTGCAGCTGCACTTCTCTTCGTTTCACTTTTCGTTCCGATTGCAACGCCCAAGAGAGCCTACGAAAAAGAACTCGAATTCGCTATGGAAATGTTTGACGGTTCCGGAATGGAAAAAACAGTCAAAGCCACCCTTAAGCCCTCAAATTCAAATATGTTTTCAGGCTACACAATGCGTCTTCTAAGCGATGATTTTCCCATCGATGAAACCGCCATTGTTATCGGCGGTATCGTTGGCGTAACGATGCTTTTTGCTATGGCTCTTATTCTTTTCGCAATCCTCAAAAAATATGTTCCCGTTATCATTCTTTCCGTTTTCTCTCTTATCACCGTGATTATTGAAAACGTTTTAATAGTTGATTATCTCGTTGACACAAACAATTACAGAAGCGGCGCAGGCATCGGCTTTATGATTTTCGCAATCATCCTTGTTGCGGCATCCGCAGTCTGGAATATCAAAGAAACCAAAAAGGCAAAGAAAACCGCCATTGCCTGATTAATCAAATTGCTCCGCTGCTCGCCCACTCTCCTCCTTGTGCTTGCCGTAAAGTTTTTTACGTTACGCTTACAGGGTGAGCAGCTAAAAAAACAATAACTTTTAAAAAGAGGTTTAAATATATGAAAAACAAAATTAACAAATCAGTCCGTAATTCTCTCACAATTATTCTTTGTTTGGTAACAGTTTTGCTCAGCTTTTGCTCCTGCTCTTCGAATAAAAAAGAAGCAGACACAAATATCGCATCAGATAACAAATCCGCCGTTCAGGATACAGTCAGCATCGGCAAGGGCAAAAAGCTTTCGCTCGATGATTACGTTGAGTTTAATTATCAACCGATGGACTACATTTCTGAAAACAAATTCAGCGGCTACGTTTTTCCTGAAATCGAGGTCGACTATGAAAAACTTGAAAAAGATATCGGTTTAAACGGAATTAAAAATTATTTTAAAACCGTTGAGGGCTATGGCGACAAAGATGCTGAATATATGGCAGAAAATCTCGGTTCACAGTCAATGAACGCCATTTTCAGGATTGAATTCAAGGAAGCATATAAATATATCCGCAACGGCGACGTGCTGACTGTTGTTCTGTCAACATATAACGATTCATATACAGTTGAAGACGCTGTTGCCGCTATGGGCATTTCAATCGAAAAAGAGTTGAGCTTCACCGTTGAAGGTCTTAAACAAGCGAAAGAACTTGACCTTATGGGTGATATCGAAAAATACATAGTTTATTCAGGTGCAAACGGCAACGGAACCGCAAAAACAGATTTTGAATCAGTCACAGAACCTATCGTGCTTGACGGTGTATTATATCTCAAGCATGAAAAGCAATCCTTCAATACATACAATATTAAAGTTATTTATGAGAACCAAGAAATAGCAACGTTCGGCTACTATCTCGAAAAAGAACGCATAAATGACAGCGGTATACGCCACTACCGTGCTGAAGAACTCTCAGAGGGCGACGTTTATTATGCCAAAATAGATAATAACGAACTGTTACGTGCGCTTGTCAATCTCGGTTACGTTCCCAAAGAAACCGTCCGCGAGATCACTGTTCCCGACCTCGGCGAATATGTAACCTCAAAGGATGAGCTCACCGCAGAAGATCTTGAAAAAATCAAGCAGGATTTTCTGGCCGAGATTTCAGATGACTATCCCGCCGTTGAAATCTGTTCCGCACACTTTGCAACAATTAACCCCGGTGAGGTTTGCGATACCAATGAAAAAACAGAAATCGCATTTGTTATCAAGGCAACGTATCCCATGAGTTCCAGTTACTTTTGCCGACATATAAACGGTATTGCCAAAACGAAATCCGGAGAAGTTAAGTTTGAAGAAACAGAAAGCGGATATGCAAGCGGTAAAAATGCAGAAGATTCAGAAAGCAAACTTGTTACAACCTACACCTACGAAAAGCTTTTCTGATAATAAACCGTGAAGAGTAACAGCGCAGGTTTCTCCGATTATGAAATGTATCCGTGATATAAGCAAAATAAAATTCTGAATAACAAAAATCCCCGAAGAAAATGCTCGTGTTCTCTTCGGGGTTTTTAATTTATAATCCTAAAATCTGCTTTTTCTTCGCATCAAATTCTTCTTGGGTACATTGCATTAAACGTGAGGTTATATTATGACGATTAGCATTGCTTTAAAATTCAGGTTTTTTCAAGTTTTTAGGGGCTTGGTGTACAAATAGTATACAAACGCCCGTTCCCCCGTTATCGGAGCTTAACGCAGGGTAAATAAAAAGCCCCAAACCGTTGATATACAACGATTTGAAGCTTGGCGCGCTGCAAGGGGAATGTTGGTCGGCTTTCTTCGGCTATCGACTTTCGGGTATCGCTTCTGAATCTTCATCGCTCTGCTGCCCGTCGAGCTGAAAACAGTCCACAGGACTGTTTTCTTAACGC
>JAFXJO010000114.1 GCA_017532185.1 Clostridia bacterium
GATATAAATTCAAACGGATTATCAGCCCTGCTTACATTGGCATCAAACCCAAAGCCTATACTTGCCTTTGATGAAGTAAAGCGGATATGGTCAAGCGAGATATCGGCATTTATATCTGATGAGAAAAGAAATTCAATATTTTTAACGTTTGAAAGCGCACGGTTTGAAACTGATATTCCGCACTCGTTTCCGAATAAATAAAGTTTATTTAAATCAAATGTTACGGAATGCCATTCTCCGTCTGCAGAAATGACATAATCAATATCATTTTCGCCATTAACGGACGGTGAATACCACATCAAGGAGTTTCTCTGAAAGCGAATCCCGCTTAACACAACATCTTTCTTGCCGTTGTTTTTTATTTTCATAGTGAGAGTTCCGTAATTACTGTAATCGGTTTCGGAATCTGCGAAAGATTTGCTTGAAATCCCATTTTTAAATGATATAAGCGGATTTGCGGAAAAACTTCCGCCATTTGACAAAATCGTCAATCCGAGGTTACCGCTGAATGCACTTTCGGATGTGTAGCTCAGTTCTGCATTTTCTCCTTTCCACAAAGGATAGAATGCGCTGTACTCATCATTATGGGTACGCCAAACCTTGTCTGATTCATTGTCTGCCCACGGTTTTTCAATCCAGAATTTAGTTGAATAATCGGGATTGGTAATAAACGGCGAGGCAGGCAACGCAAGATTTCCGTTTTCGGTTGCATAAAGATTTGAGGACATATTGCTGACTGAAAATGCATAGCTTGCGGATTTGGGTTCAGTAACATCTTCGTTGAAAATTTTAACTGTATTATTCGATACGACTTCCGCATCGGCTTTTACATAAATGCCGTCATCTCCGCAAACAGCAAAGCCTTCTTCCGATTCACCGTTAATCTTAAGTCCGTCACCGACATTATTTAACGTTACATATATCGCACCGTCTTTTATTTCCGAAGCCGTAATTGCAGGTGCGGAATAAGAATCACGTTTTCCGTAAACAAGTCCGTCGGCAGCAAAAGCCATTCGCTCACCTATTTCTTTTTTATGCTCCGGATGAATGGAGCCTACTCCCGGAATAAAAGTAAGCGGAATATCGTATATGGGAACAACAGCTCTTGAAGAAGCTTCTTTCTGCTGTATTTCAGTAAAGTCAACATTGCGTTCGGGAAGGCAAAAGCCGCTTTCGTCATAGAAATACGCTGCCAGCTGGCTATAAACTATCGGGAGCAAGCCGTTTTGATAATTAAAAAGCTTTGTATATGAAGTTTGCATAAGATTAAATGAATTTTCATACTCTTCGCCCGACCACCCGATATCACTTTCACCCTGATACCAAATCATACCCGAGAGCTTGAAATGTCTGACAGGATTTATTCGGAGATTATAGTTACCTGTCATATCGACATAAACATTAATTTCATCGTCTTTCCAATCGGATTTTTCTATATATCTGTTATTATTTATAAAATCATTTTTAACGCTATCACAGCCATCAACAGCATCTCGCGAAAGCCAGGAGGCAATCGAAGATCCGCCAAGCGAGAGATTAAGGATACCCACAGGCATATCAAGGGATTCCTGCATTTTTGCGGCAAAGAAATATGCAACCGCACTCATACCGTAAATTTCGGAACTCTCCCCCGTTATCCACCTTGCATCAATAATATCATTCTGTGGCTCATAAGGAACAAGCTCATTTGAACCGTTATATTCGGGATAGGCGGGAATAATCAGAGTTCTGATCCACGGACTGAGTTTTTCTGATTTATTCATCATTTCCGAGCCGTATTTTTCCTGTCCGAGCGGATACTGCATATTGCTCTGTCCGCTTGAAAGCCAGAGTTCACCGAAAACAACATTTTCAAGTTTTTTGAATTCAGTTCCGTTTTCTTTAAGCAAAACCGTATATGTATCGTATCCGCCTGCAGGAGCATTAAAAGAAACACAGAATGTTCCGTCGTCGCCAACAAAGGATCTTCCGCTTGAAACAACAGAATCCCCAAGCAGAAGCTCAACCGTAATCTCCGCGCCCTGCTCTCCTGTTCCTGCAATGATTGCTTCTTCATTTTGCTTAAACAGCATATTATCGGAATAAATAGAATACACCCTTGCAGTGGTATTATCTGCATATGCAAAAGTAACACACGAAGCGGTTATAAGTGCTGCGAGTAAAATGGAGATAATTCTTTTAAGCATTTTGCATACCTCCGAAAATGGAACATTTGAGTGCACAGCCTGTGGGGGTTGCGGCGCAGCCGCCGAGGGCGGTTTCGCGCAATTCCATCGGGAGCTTTTTGCCCACACGGTACATTGCGTCCGACATTTCATTAAACGGTATTGCCGACTTGATGCCCGCAAGAGCCATTTCCGCGCTTGTTATTGCATTGGATGCTCCTGCGGCATTCCTGCTCTGGCAAGGAGCTTCAACAAGACCTGCAATCGGGTCACACACAAGACCGAGCATATTGCCGATTGCGATTGACGCCGCTTCAAAGCTTTGCTCGGGCGTGCCGCCCATAAGCTCAACCGCCGCCGCTGCCGCCATAGCCGCCGCAGAGCCGATTTCTGCCTGACAGCCTGCTTCCGCACCCGAAACAGATGCATTTTTCATAAGAATTGAACCAACTGCACCTGCGGTGAAAAGAGCTTCGCATAGCCTTTCATCGGGAATATCAAATTCCTCTGCAAGCGCAAAAAGCACAGACGGCACAACGCCTGCCGAGCCTGCAGTGGGTGCGGCAACAATAACACCCATCGAAGCATTAACTTCAAGCACCGCCTGCGAATAAATCAGCGCCTTGGTGAGCACGTTACCGCAGATTGATTTGCCTGAAATTCTTCTTTCTTCAAGCTTCTGAGCTTCGCCGCCTATCATACCGCCCATTGATTTGACAGCATTGTGAAGCGGTGCGTGGGCGGATTCTTTCATTATTGCAAGAGATTTTTTCATTTTGGCGTCAACGGTTTCGGCATCACATTCGCCGTAAACAATTTCACGCAGACGCATTATCTCGGATATTTTTTTATTCTCTTTTTCGCAGAGCAAAAGCAGCTCCTGCGCCGTATTGAAATCCATTGTTTATCTCCTTATCAGCATCGTATCTTTGACGAAGGGATTACTCTCAATTTCTTCAACGATTTCTCTTGTTATCTCTTCATCGGATTCGATAATCATATAGGCAATACCGCCCTTTGTTTCTCTGTAAACACGCAGAAACGCAATGTTGACGTGGCGTTTGCCGAGAATGGACGTTACCTTTGCTATAACGCCCGGATGGTCCTTATGCTCAACGATGAGCGAATGATATTCGCCCGTAAAGAGCACCTTGACGCCGTCAATTCTTGTGAGCCTCACCTTGCCTCCGCCGATTGATTCACCTCTGACGGTTAGCTTTCTGCCCGTAACGTCTTCTATCTCCATATCAACGGTGTTGGGGTGCACGTCAGTTTCAACCGTGTTTGCCGTAAACGAAAACTCTATCCCCTCTTTTTCCGCTATTTCGAATGAATCGCGGATGCGGATATCATCGGTTTCAAATCCCATCATACCGCCGAGCAAAGCTCTGTCTGTACCGTGACCTCTGTAGGTCTGCGCAAAAGAGCCGTAGAGCGTGAAATGAACGCTCTTGATTTTTTCGTGCATCATCTTCCACGCAAGGCGAGCAATAGATGCCGCATCTGCCGTGTGCGAGCTTGAGGGACCGACCATATTGGGGCCTATAACTTCAAAAACGCTGATAAAAGCCATAATGTTACTCCTGATTTTTGATATGGATATTATATTTTATTCTCACTCCGATGTCAATATAAAGGAATATTGCTTCTGCGGTTTTCATAGTATTTATCAGTATACTGTTTGAAATCGGAGGGCTTATTTTGAAAGGAATAGTTGAGCAAAGAGCTGTTGAGCTTGCTGAATATATTATTGAAAACAATGCAACCGTCAGAGCTGCGGCAAAAAAATTCGGAGTTTCGAAAAGCACCGTACATATGGATATCACCAAAAGACTGCGTTTTTCCAACCCTTCGCTTTATATTTCGGTGCGTAAGGTGCTGGATATAAATAAAGCGGAAAGACATATCAGAGGCGGTCTTGCCACAAAAGAAAAATACTCAAAATAGAAAACTTTTTATTGAATTTATAATAAATATATGGTAAAATTATCAGGAATTCGGGATTAATCCCGCCAAACGAAAGGACCGGTGTTTATGGAACAGCTCAGAATAGGCATCATCGGTGCCGGCAGAATCGGTTACGTTCACGCAAAGTCCATCACTTATAACGTGCCCACAGCCGTTGTTGCAGGTATCACTGATGTTTTCAAGGCTAACGCTGAAAAAGTTGCCGCTGAACTCAATATACCCAAAATTTATGAAGACTACAAAGAAATGCTTGCAGACCCCAACGTTGACGCAGTTCTTGTTTGCTCATCAACAGACACACACGCAGATATTGCTATCGAAGCTGCTCAGGCCGGCAAGCACATCTTCTGCGAAAAGCCCGTTGACCTCACACCCGAAAAAGTTAACGCCGTTATCGATGCAGTTGCAAAGGCAGGCGTTAAGCTTCAGGTTGGTTTCAACAGACGTTTTGACCATAATTTCGCAAACGTAAGAGCTATGGTTAACGACGGCAAAATCGGTGACGTTCACATCGTTAAAATCACTTCAAGAGACCCCGCTCCGCCTCCGGCAGAGTATTCCGCAGTAAGCGGCGGTATGTTCCTTGATATGACAATTCACGATTTCGATATGGCTCGCTTCCTTGCAGGCAGCGAAGTTACAGAGGTTTATGCAAACGCAACCTGCCTTGTTGACCCCGCAATCGGTGAAGCAGGCGACGTTGATACCGCAGTTATCAGCCTTAAGTTTGCAAACGGTGCAGTAGGTGTTATCGATAACAGCAGACGCGCTGCTTACGGTTATGACCAGAGAATCGAAGTATTCGGCAGCAAGGGTGCCGCTGTTGCTTCAAACGATACCCCCACAAACGTTGTATTTATGGGCGAAGACGGCGTTGTTGCCGATAAGCCTCTCTATTTCTTCCTTGAAAGATATATGCAGTCCTTCAGAGATGAAATGCTCCAGTTTGTTGACGCAGTTCTCAACGACAAAGAAACACCCACAACAGGTGCTGACGGTCTTAATTCAATTCTTGTTGCTCTTGCCGCTAAGAAATCAGTTGCAGAGGGCAGACCTGTTCAGCTTTCTGAAATTATGTAATTAATACGGCTCCGATGGATATAATATTCATCGGAGCTTATATTTGGAGTTGTATAAATGATAGTTTTAAAAATTGTTCTTGTTATTTTTTCGGTTGTTTTGCTTGCGGCGCTCGGTCTGCTTTCAATCTTCATTGCAGGTCTTATCAACTTCAACAAAGTCGGCAAGGGTAAGCAATACGAAAAAACCAATCCCCATATCACTAAAGACGGAGAAACGCTTGTTGCGGCTCACCGTTCGGGCGCAGGCATCGCTCCCGAAAACACACTTATGGCGTTTCAGCACTGCCTCAAAAGCAAGGATTTCTACGTTGATATCTACGAGTTTGACCTTGCTCTGACAAAAGACAATCACCTGATTCTGCTTCACGACGATACTCTTGACAGAACAACAAACGCCTGCGAACATTTCGGCGGCAAGGACATTGACCCCAAATCAAAAACTCTTGCAGAACTCCGCGAACTGAATTTCGGCGAAAATTTCTGCGATAAAGACGGCAACTGTCCTTACAGGGGTCTGCGCGGCAAAGACATACCCGATAACCTTCGCGCAGTTACGCTTGAAGAGGTTCTCGACCTGCTTGAAAGCGTTAAGGAATACAGATATATCATTGAGCTTAAAGACCCTAAAGAACAGGGCTACAAAGCTTGTGACGAGCTTTACAGAATTCTCAACGAAAGAAATATGCTCCAAAGAGTTTCGGTTGGTACTTTCAACAACGAGGTTGCAAAATACGCAACGAAGCATCATCCCGACCTTATACGTTCAGGAAGTCCGTTTGAGATTTTTCAATATTATCTCTGTGCCGTAACCAATCTTAAAATCAAGCCCGATACGTTCGGGTTTACGGTGTTGCATATTCCCACTGATAAATACACAGGCGTAAGGCTCGGCACGAAAAGAATTGTTGAATATTCTCACAGACATAACATTGCCGTTCAGTATTGGACAATCAACGATACCTGGGAAATGGATTATCTGAAAAGCATCAACGCTGATGCCGTTATGACGGATACGCCTGACGTTGCATATAAAGTATTCAACGAGAGATAAGCGTTTCGGTTTCTCGGAGCGTCAGTCTCTCCTCCTTTTCCGGTGCAAGGCGTTTGTTTTCAATCGAAAAATAAAATCCCGTTTCCGTTTGAGAAAAGCAATAATAATACCACTGTGTTTCGTGGTAAGCATAATTTTTGCCGATAAACAGATTATTTGCCGCAGCTTCAAAATTCTCTTGCGGTGCATAAAGCTTTGCAACACATTCGGCAAGATAATAAAACTCTTCAGCCTTGTCTGCTTCTGCGCAGGCGAGGCTGATTTTTTGCACTCTGTCGGCTTCATCAACAGTCATTTCCGCCGCAAAACGTCTGCCTGCAGAATTATTTATAAAGGCGACACACTTATTATCTTCATAAAACATCTGCTCTGTATCAACCGTAAATTCAGGATGCTTTTCAGCAAGCCTTCTGATAAATAAATCAGGATTAACTTCTGACTGCGTTGAGCAGGAGGTCAGCAAAATCAGCATTGCAACGAAAATAAACAGTAATTTTTTCATCTCGTCACCGCCGCTTAATATTTTACTTTTGTTTTTATGTTTGCCGCAACAAGCGCACCCGCTACCGCGCCGATAACAGAAGACAGAGCAACAAACAGCAGACCCTTGCCAACACTGCCGTTATTGATAATAACAAGCATCATATCACACAGCAAAGCCTGAATTGCGCCTGTAAGCGCACCGCAGGGCAAAGCTTTTTTCTTATCCTTGATAATAGCCGCAAAACCTGCAATAAAGCCCGAAACAAGAGCCGCCGCAATGCCTGCAAGCAGATAGAACTTTTCTCCAAGAGCAAGACTGAGCTCTGCCGCAGAAAAGCCGATGATTTCCAGAAACCAAAGAGCCGCACCGATAACGGAGCATACTCCTATTCTTTTATACGGCATCGTTTTGCCGTTTTCTTCTCTTCTCGATGTCTTTTTGGGCATAAAAAAACTCCCCTCATATTACTGCTAATCAATAATATGAAAGGAGTTTTGATTTAATTCACATTAAGCGTCAAAAGTATCGTCTTTTTTCTTTGACTTCTTGCGCTTAGCCTTGCTTGCATCGGCAGCTTCTTCCATCTTTGCTTTCTTTGCAGCCTCTGCAGCTTCTCTTGCAGCCTGTCTTTCAGCCTCAGCCTTTTCGTTAGCTGTGTTGTTAGCCGAAACAGCCCATCTTGTGATTTTCATCTTGTTTCTGTCGGCACCTGTTTCGATGATAAGAGAATCTTCCTTAACAGTAACAACTCTGCCGATAATGCCGCCGATTGTTGTGATTTCATCACCAATCTGGATGTTATCACGCATAGCCTGCTCTTCCTTCTGCTTTTTCTTCTGGGGTCTGATCATCATGAAATACATAATAGCAAAAAGAGCAGCCATCATAATAAGCATACTTGTGCCGCCACCTGCCGGACCGCCTGTTGCACCGCCTGCGGGAGCCATAAGAGAAATAAAGTTCATAATTTGAGTAACCTCCAAAACATAATGCTAAAATTATACATCAAACGGAATTATAATGCAAGTGTTAAATAAAAATTTACAAAATTAAATTCTTGTATCATAAAGTTCAACGTATTTTGCCCTGAAATCGTCAAACGTGCCGTTATCAATGCTGTCACGGATTCTTTCCATAAGCGTATTATAAAAATACAGGTTATGAATAACGCAAAGGCGCATGGCAAGCATCTCTTTTGCCTTGAAAAGATGACGGATATATGAGCGAGAAAAATGCTTGCACGCAGGGCAGTCGCATTCAGGGTCGATAGGCAGAGGGTCTTTTTCGTACTTTTTGTTGTTGAGGTTGATAATGCCCTTCTGTGTGAAAAGATGACCGTGACGGGCATTTCTGCTGGGCATAACGCAGTCAAAAAGGTCAACACCTCTGTAGACCGCTTCAATGATACTGCCCGGAGTTCCGACACCCATCAGGTAGCGTATTTTATCCGCAGGCATATAAGGCTCAACCGCCGAAATAACGCGGTACATATCCTCCTTGGGCTCACCGACTGCGAGACCGCCGATTGCATAGCCGTCAAGGTCAAGCGCCGCAATCTGCTTCATATGCTCAATGCGCAAATCGTCAAACGTGCTGCCCTGATTGATACCGAAAAGGAGCTGATTGGGATTAACCGTATCGGGCATAGAATTGAGTCTTTGCATTTCCGCCTTGCATCTTTCAAGCCAGCGTACCGTTCTTTCGCAGGACTGTTTTGCGTATTTATATGTTGCAGGGTTTTCAAC
>JAFXJO010000115.1 GCA_017532185.1 Clostridia bacterium
GAGCAGGAACCAACCTCAAAATATTTTTTCTGTCTGGGTGACCAGGCTTCAACGTCAAAGGATTTAACCTTGAGGTCTGCAAGGTCGCCTGAGCAGCATTCAAGAGTTCTTACGGGAATATCGAGTGAACGGAAAAGGTCAACGGTGTTTTGCCAGAGCTTTTCAAACCACATCATGCTATCTTCGGGTTTGCAGACAACAATCATTTCCTGCTTCTCGAACTGATGGATTCTGTAAACGCCTCTTTCCTCAATACCGTGTGCGCCCTTTTCTTTGCGGAAGCAGGGTGAATAGCTGGTGAGGGTATGAGGCAGAGTTGCTTCATCAACGATTGTGTCGATATATTTGCCGATCATTGAGTGCTCGCTTGTGCCGATGAGGTAGAGGTCTTCGCCTTCGATTTTATACATCATAGCGTCCATTTCGGCAAAGCTCATAACGCCTGTAACAACGTTGCTTCTGATCATAAAGGGGGGAACGCAATAAGTAAATCCGCGCTCAATCATAAAATCTCTTGCATATGAAATGCAAGCGGAATGAAGGCGCGCAATATCACCCATAAGATAATAGAAGCCGTTACCTGCAACGTTTCTTGCGGCATCAAGGTCGATGCCGTTGAAGCGCTCCATAATTTCGGTGTGATAGGGGATTTCAAACTCGGGAACAACGGGCTCGCCGTATTTTGTAACCTCAACGTTTTCGCTGTCATCCTTACCGATAGGAACAGAGGGATCGATGATGTTGGGGATAATCATCATAATCTTTGTTACCTTTTCGGCATATTCGGCTTCAAGCTTTTCGCATTCTGCAAGTCTTTCCGAAAACTCTGTTACCTTTGTTTTTGCAGCCATAGCTTCTTCTTTTTTGCCCTGAGCCATGAGTGCACCGATTTCTTTTGAAACCTTGTTGCGGTTAGCTCTGAGAGAATCAGCCTCGGTCTTGACTGCTCTTGATTTTGCATCAAGTTCAATTACTTCGTCAACAAGTGCGAGCTTTGAATCCTGGAATTTCTTTTTGATATTTTCTTTAACGATATCGGGGTTTTCTCTTAAAAATTTAATGTCGAGCATTATTTTCAACTCCTGAAAAGTTTTAACATTTTGATTTTACTGCATCTTTGATAAAAAATCAACAGCATCTTCAACATATTTATCGTCTGCAAGCTCAATTGCGCCCTTATCAACGAGAGCTGCGGTTGCAGGGTTGATGGGGATTCTTGCAAGAACGGGAACGTCGAGTTCTTTTGCAACCTCTTCAAGCTTGCTTTCGCCGAAGGCAAAAATCTTTTTGCCGCAATCGGGGCATTCAACGTAGCTCATATTTTCAACAAGACCGAGAACGGGGATGTTCATAAGCTTTGCCATATTGAAAGCCTTTTTAACAATCATCGTTACGAGATCCTGAGGAGTGGTGACGATGATGATTCCGTCAACGGGAAGATTCTGGAAAACGGTGAGCGAAACGTCGCCTGTTCCGGGAGGCATGTCAACAAACATATAGTCAACTTCGCCCCAGGCAACGTCTTTCCAGAACTGCTGAATAACGCCCGAAATAACGGGACCTCTCCAGACTACGGGTGAATCTTCGCTCTCGAGAAGGAGGTTGACGGACATAATCTTGATGCCTGTGTTGCTTTCTTCGGGCAGAAGACCTGTTTCGTCAGCCTTTGCTCTGTTTTTGATGCCGAATGATTTGGGAATTGAGGGGCCTGTGATATCCGCATCAAGCACAGCGCAGGCGTTGCCTCTTGCCTGCATAGCGCTTGCGAGCATTGATGTTACAAGCGATTTACCGACGCCGCCTTTACCGCTTACAACGCCGATAACTTTTTTGACGTTGCTGAAAGGTCCGCAGGGGATTCTTAAATCTTCTTTTTTTGATGAGCAGCCGCCCGCTGATGCACAGCTTGAGCAGTTGCCGCTGCATGCTTCACTCATGGTTATATCTCCTATCTGAAACTAAAATAATTACTTTATTATCAGCCGCACAAGCTCGGTCAGAGCATATATAAGCGGCATATGTGCAATATAGATTATCAGGGCATTTCTTCCGAGAATGCCGAGAGGCTTGATTCTTTGCGGATAAGCCCATTCGGGAAAACCTTTTTCTTTAAAATATCTGCCGGCAAAAACACCTGCGAAGAAAATGAATATATTGGGGAAAATCGGAAAATAATCTGCCGAAAAGAATCCCGGCGAATAAATGCCAAGCGGTGCAAGCCAATTATTCTGATAAAGAGTATCGGGGATTTCGAAAGCCAGAATATCGCCGTAGTTTAAAAAGCCTGTTGAAATACCGCTTGTGAGCGGATAGAGCACCGCGCAGATTATAATTCCTGCAAAAGGCGAAAGCTTACCAAGCGGCTTTTGAAGCAAAGCACAGGCAAGCACGCAGAATGCAAGCAGATGAAGGATGCCGAAATAAATTTCACACTCAACAAAATTCAGCATCGGCATAACGACCGCCGTTGCGATTGTCACAACTGTTGCTGCGCCAAGAATCAGCAAGCCTCTTTTTGCGTTACTTCTTGAGAGCGAGCAGGATATGCCGCAGATAAAAATGAAAAGACCTGCAAAAAATGGCTGCACAGGCATGAAAAACAGAAACAGCCTGTTTGCCCATTCATAGCCGTACATCGAATCAAGAATATAAAACGCGTGGTAAAAAACCATACAGAAAACCGCAAAGCCGCGCAGTTCATCAAGAAAAAATATTCTTTTTTTATCATTCTGCTTCATCGGCGGTTTATCCTTACAATTTTTTTGTTAAATAGTATTTTATCATATTGTATCAAAAATGCAAGCATTTATTGACTTTATTACATATTTGTTTTAGAATATATAATAGAAATTTTTGTGCTTTAAAGGAGATTTACCATGATTGACAAAATCAGAGAATTACTTTTTAAGATTTTCAAAAAAGAAAGCTTTCTCGGCAAACTGATCGATAAGTTTTTTACCCGTGAAATTGTTTCCTACGTTTTCTTCGGCGTACTCACAACTGCGGTCAACCTCGTCACATTCTATCTTTTTAAAGAGCTTTTTATAAAAATAGGTTGGAGTGGTGTTCTTAATTCTGCTTTCACTTCTCTCGGTTGGGAAGGTGCGCTCGAATTCCTTTCTGACGGCTCCGAATATCTTGATGCAAACACCCTTGCCTGGGTTGTGGGTGTGCTTTTTGCCTTTTTCACAAACAAACTCTTTGTTTTCGAATCCAAGAGCTGGAGCCCTGCCGTTGCAGGCAAAGAATTCGTTGCCTTTGTTGGTGCAAGAGTATTCTCTTTTGTTGTTGAAAGCGTAATGATGTTTGTTATGGTTACCGTTATGGGCATCAAGGAGCTTATTGCAAAAATCATCGTTGCAGTTGTGGTTGTTATTCTCAACTATGTTTTCAGCAAACTCTTCATTTTCAAAAACAAAGAGGAAAAATAAATGTTTCAAATCATCTCCGCAAAGCCCGATGAAATTCTAATCGGGCAAAACGCGATTGAAGAATATCTCGGCTATTTCGGCGCAAAGCTTACCGATGAGCTTATGCCTTTGGTTGAAGAATGCAAGAAAGAGCTTCTTGAATGCGTTGACTATAAGGCGTGCGTTATGCAGACCGAGTGCTGCGAAAAAGACGGCAAAATCTGCCTTGGATTTATGCAGAGCGAAAGCAAATCGCTCTCGGGTAATCTGCGTGACTGCGAAACCGTTTTTGTTTTTGCCGCAACAACAGGTGCGGCGGTGCAAAGGCTGATTGCCAAGAATTCGCTCATTTCTCCCGTTAAGGGAATGATTACAGACTCAATCGGCTCTGCGGCAATCGAAGCTTTTTGCGATTATATCAACCGTAAAGTTGGAGATGTTGATTATCTTCGCCCGAGATTCAGTCCCGGCTACGGCGATTTGCCGCTTGAATGTCAGCAGGCTTTGCTTGATTTTCTTGAAGCCAAAAAGCATATCGGTCTTGCTCTCACCGAGAGCAGAATGCTCACTCCCGTAAAATCCGTAACGGCAATTATCGGGCTGAGCAAAGAAAAAAACAAATGCAAAAACAAAAAGGGCTGTATGGTCTGTAACCGTGTAAACTGCCCTTATTCATAAGAAGGAAGATTTATGAACGTTCTTGAGAAAATAAAAAACGAAATAACCTACGTTGACGGCGGTGCAGGTACGCTTTTGCAGTCTTGGGGACTCGAAGCAGGCGTTTCGCCCGAAATCTGGAATATCACCAACCCCGATAAAATTCAAAAAATGCACCGCCTTTATCTTGAGGCAGGTGCAAATATCATAACCGCCTGTACCTTTGGCGCAAACAGGCTCAAGTTTGATAATCTTGAAGAAATCATCACGTCAGCAATCGCAAATGCAAAAGAGGCTTGCAAGGGCTTTGATGCTTTTGTTGCGCTTGATATCGGTCCTACAGGCAGAATGCTTGAACCGCTTGGCGATTTGCCGTTTGAGGAGGCAGTTTCAGTTTTTGCCGAAACGGTTAAAATCGGTGCAAAAGCAGGTGCAGACCTTGTTTTGATTGAAACGATGAACGATTCTTACGAAACAAAGGCGGCGGTGCTTGCGGCAAAAGAAAACTGCGACTTGCCCGTTTTTGTTACCAACGCATACAGCGATAACGGCAAGCTTATGACAGGTGCTGACCCTGCCGCAATGGTTGCGATGCTTGAGGGTCTCGGTGTTGATGCGCTTGGTATGAATTGCTCAATGGGCCCGAGGCAGATGCTTGAGGTTGCCGCAGAAACGGCAAAATATGCGTCTGTGCCGATAATCGTCAATCCCAATGCAGGTCTGCCTAAAATGGTTGACGGCAAGAGTGTTTTTGATGTTGATGCCGAAGAATTTTCGGATATTATGTGCGAAATCGTTGCCGCGGGCGCAACAATCATCGGCGGCTGCTGCGGCACAACGCCCGAATATATCCGCAAAACGGTTGAGAAAACAAGAAATCTGCCGTTTACACTTCCCGAAAAGAAAAACAAAACCGTTGTTTCCTCATATACTCACGCCGTTGAAATCGGAAATGCTCCCGTTATAATCGGCGAAAGAATTAACCCCACAGGCAAAAAGCTTTTCAAAGAAGCTCTTCGCAGAAATGACTTGAACTATATTCTGGGAGAAGGCGTTTCACAGCATAAAAAAGGTGTTTCGATTCTCGATGTGAATGTCGGTTTGCCTGAAATTGACGAAAAGGCGATGCTCACAAGCGTAACCGCTTCTCTGCAGGCTGTTTCCGATTTGCCGCTTCAGATTGATACCGTTGATTATGACGCAATGGCGGCGGCAATGAGAATTTATAACGGCAAAGCTCTCATAAATTCCGTCAACGGCAAGGCGGAGAGTATGGCGGCTGTTTTTCCGCTGATTAAAAAATACGGCGGCTGTGCGATTGCCGTAACGCTCGATGAAAACGGTATTCCCGAAACCGCAGAGGGCAGGGTTGCCGTTGCCGAAAAAATAATTGCCGAAGCCGCAAAATACGGAATCGGAAAGAATGAAATCATCGTTGATCCGCTTGCAATGGCGGTTTCAAGCGATATGAACAGTGCAAACGTTACTCTTGAAGCGGTGAGAATGCTCAACGCAAAAGGTATTCGCACAAGTCTCGGCGTTTCAAATATTTCTTTCGGTCTGCCGTCAAGAGCTGACGTTAACGCTGTTTTCTACACAATGGCGATGCAATGCGGTCTTGACTGTGCAATCATCAACCCTCATTCCGATGAGATGATGAAAGCCTGGCACGGCTTTATGGCTCTGACGGGTAAGGATGCAAACTGTTGCGATTATATCGAATTCGCTTCAAAGCAGACTCCTGCCGAAGCAAAAACGGCTGCTTCCGTTGATACGCTTGAAAACGCAATCGTAAAAGGTCTCAAAGAATCCGCATATAACCTTGCCTGCGAAGCGCTCAAAACCGTTTCACCGCTTGATATTATTGATAAAATGATTATCCCTGCGCTCAACACCGTTGGCAGGGGATTTGAAGCCAAAACCGTTTATCTGCCTCAGCTTCTGATGAGCGCGGAGGCGGCAGGCAGAGCTTTTGAAGCGGTTAAGGCGGCAATGCCTGCAGGCGAAAGCAAAAAAGGCAGAATTGTTATTGCAACCGTCAAGGGCGATATCCACGATATCGGCAAAAATATTGTTAAAACCCTGCTTGAAAATTACGGCTATGAAGTTATTGACCTGGGCAAAGACGTTGCGCCCGAAAAGGTTGTTGAAGCGGCAAAAACAAGCGGTGCAAAGCTTGTCGGTTTGAGTGCTCTTATGACAACAACCGTGCCTGCAATGGAAGAAACAATAAAGCTTCTTCGCAAGGAATTGCCCGAATGCAAGGTAACTGTGGGCGGTGCGGTTATGACAGCAGAATATGCCGCGATGATAGGTGCGGATAATTTCTCACCCGATGCAATGCACGGTGTAAGATACGCGGAAGAAATATTTAATTGATATTTTAATTGCAACTGATTGACTTTGGTTGGCTGCGGTGATACAATTGAATTACCAAAACAAGAAAGGATGGTTGTTTATGGCAATTTTTTCAAAAATCATTTCAGTTTTTGTTTCATTTTTTATGGCGATTCTGAATATTTTCGGTCTTGGTGCCGAAGAAGAACCCAAGTTTGTTCTTGGTGAAAACGTTAACAGCAACACCGCGCAGGTTCTTGAAATTTATAATGCCGCGGTAATCAAAACCGATGAGGATGCACCTCTCGTTGAGAGCAAAATGGACCTTGATAAGCTTTCAGTCGGCGGAGCAACAGGTTCAACGGTTGCGATGATTGCCAAGCCTCTGATTAAAGATGTTCTTGCGAAAGAGGTTTTTGAAGACTATGATATTCCCGGTGAAGGCTTGCTGACCGCAGATGACGTTGTGAGTGCTAAATCGAGCACAGAAAACGGCAAAACAACGGTTATAATCGAGGTCAAGGATCAGACAGACGGTTTAAACGCTTCTGAGGGTTCTGTTTCAAGAGCAGTGGGCACTTTCGGCGATCTTGAAAGTGTTTTTGAAGAACTCGGTACAGCTTTTTCTGAGGGCGGAGATACTATCGGCTTAACTTATACCGATTGTACGGTTGCTTGCATAATCGATGACGCAACAGGCGAAATCGTTATGGGCGAATGGACTTATGACGTTTGCTTCACTATCGGATATGCTGAAATTATGATTGAGGATATTGAAATTGTGTTTGAAGATTTCGAGGCAGTTTTCAGTTATAAATCTGTTCTTTGATTTAAAAAAGATAACGGGGTTGACAGTGTCAGCCCCGTTTTTTTATACCATAATCAGATTTGCGATATCCCTAACGCTTTCGGCAATGAACGTTGCGCCTGCATTCTCAAGCTCTTCACGGCTTCCGTAGCCGTAGAGAACTCCGATTGAATCAAGTCCCGTTTTTGTTGCACCGATGATATCGTGCTCCCTGTCTCCGATCATTATACAGGCTGATTTATCTTCAACACCAATGCTTTGCAGAGCGTATTCTATAACCTCTGCCTTTGCTGTGCGCGTGCCGTCAAAATTACTGCCTGCAACGTATGCAAAATATTTATCCAATGCGAAATGGCGCATAATTTCTTTTGCAAACGGTTCGGGTTTTGAAGTGGCAACAATCAGCTTTTTGCCGCTGTTTTTAAGCTTGATAAGCATTTCTTCAATGCCGCCGTAAACCTCGTTTTCATAAAGACCCTTGACTCTGAAGCGCTCTCTGTAATAATCGATTGCGGTCTGTGCTTTTTCTTTATCAAAGCCGTAATCCTCCATAAACGAATCCAGCAGAGGCGGACCGATAAAATGATTAAGCTGAGAAATATCCGCAACCTCAATGCCGAATTTTTTAAGCGCATAGGCAACGCAGGTTGTTATTCCTACGGCAGGGTCAGTCAGCGTGCCGTCAAGGTCAAACAGAATATACTTATACTCTTTCATATAACTACCTCAAAAAACTGGCGGCATTCATAACGAATGCCGCCATAATAATTATTTAATGTTGTTCTTAAGTGTGTTGAGTTCTGCAACAAGAGCTTCGGGAAGCTTATCAAACTTGCCGTAGAATTCTTCAATGCCTGCGATTTCGTCGCCCCAGAGGGAAACGTCAACGCTGAGAAGTTCCTTAAGCTGTTCTGCGCTTACTTCGTCTTCGATGCCTTCAAGGTTGATATCCTCTGCCTTGGGAACAAAGCCGATAGCTGTTTCGTCAGCGTCAACCTTGCCTTCGCAACGGTCAATAATCCAATCAAGAACACGGAGGTTGTCGCCAAAGCCGGGCCACATAAAGTTGCCTTCGTCATCCTTACGGAACCAGTTAACGTTGAAGATCTTGGGTGCCTTTTCGGGGTCAAGTCCTGCGCCGATGTTAATC
>JAFXJO010000116.1 GCA_017532185.1 Clostridia bacterium
GAGCGCTGACGTTGAAAATGCAACAATGGAAGTTCTTCCCGGCAAGGTATTCGGTCACGGTCTTGAAGTTATCTGTCGCCTTGTAGCAACAGGCAGCTTCATTCGCAGATACGGCGAATACATCGCAGACGGCACACCCCTTGAAGGCGGCTACGTTGAATGCACATTCAAAAACGATGCTCTCGGCGATCCCCTTGTTACGGGCGAAGGCCTTGCAGCTCTCGGCGTTATGAGCCCCGAAATGTTTGAAAGCATGAAGGCTCAGACTCTTGCAATCACAAAGATTGTTGCCGACGACCTCAAGTCAATCGGTCTCGACCTTTGGGATATCAAGTTCGAGTTCGGTTATAACAACGACGAAGTTATCCTCATTGACGAAATTGCTTCAGGCAACATGAGAGTTTATAAGGACGGCAAAATCGTTGATCCCGTTGAACTCACAAAGCTTATCAACAACAGATAATTTTAAAAGCGTACCGTTTTTTGCGGTACGCTTTTTCAATACAAAACCAAAAGCAAAGCTTGCAGCGTTTCCGATGCAAGCTTTAATTTTTTATATATCAAGAAACTCTCTGAAATCCGAAATGTAACCTGCGGCAGCTTTTTTTGTGCTGCTCTCTGCAAAAATGCGAAGAAGCGGTTCGGTGCCCGAGAAACGGCAGATAACAAAGCTTCCGTCTGCAAAATAAACCTTGCAGCCGTCCTCATAATTCACCTTTTCAATCTCAAGGCCGAAATCGGGCAGTTTTTTCTGAACCATAATGATATCTTCGATTTCGCTCTTGCATTCGGGCGCAAAATGCAGATTATCCTCAACCATAACAAATTTGCCGAACTGCGTTTCAAGCTCTTTTACAATCTGAGAAGGAGTTTTGCCCGTTACGCTGACCATCTCCGCAAAAAGAGAAGCGGCATAAACGGAATCCTTGCCGTTGATGTGACCTCTTACGGTAAGACCTCCCGAGGATTCTCCGCCAAGAACTGCATCAACCTCGTCGATTTTTGATGAGATATATTTGAAGCCAACGGGAACTTCATAGCATTTTTCGCCGAAGCTTTCCGCAATCTTATCAAGCATATGAGTTGTTGCAAGATTGCGCACAACGGGACCTTTCCAGCCCTTATATTTAACAAGATAATAATAAAGCATGCAAAGAATTTCATTTGCGCCGATATATTTTCCGTTGCCGTCGATGATGCCGAGGCGGTCACCGTCACCGTCCATTGCAATGCCGAGGTCATAGCCGTCTTTGATAACAAGATTTTTCAGCGCACCGAGAGTTTTCTCTGTGGGTGCAGGCATCTGACCGCCGAAATAAGCATCCTTGTTGAGGTTGATAGTATCAATTGTGCAACGTGCGGTATGAAAAATAACCTGAAGAGGATAAGTTCCCGAACCGTGCATTGTATCAAAAAGAACGCGCAGACCTCTCTCTCGAAGAGCTTTGGTATCAAGCAGATTGAGAATATCGTCAATAAAATCGTTGAAAAGGTCTTTCTGATAAACAATCGAGCCGTTTTCAACCGCACCGTCAAAATCGCAAAATTCAACGTCGCCAACCTGTTCAATAAACTTTTCAAGACGTTCGGTTGTTTCAAGAGGCGCATCTCTGCCTTCATCAACAATCAGCTTGATACCGTTATAATTTGCAGGGTTATGGCTCGCGGTGATTTCAATACCGAAATAAAGCTCCTTGTTTTTTACCGTATGCATAATAAGCGGAGTGGGTGCAGAACGGTTGAGAAACCACACTTCGATGCCGCCTGCCGCAAGCACTTCGGCAACCCATTTCGCCGCGCAATCCGAAAGGAATCGGCGGTCATAGCCGATAACGATGGGCTTGTCCGTTTTATTCTGTTCTTTTGCAAGTTCAAGAATACCTGCCGCAACACGGCGCACGTTATCGCAGATAAAATCAACACCGATAACTGCTCGCCAGCCGCCTGTTCCGAATTTAATCATTTGTAATTCCCCCGTATTAAACTATTACATTTATCATTTTAGCACATCATTTTGCAATAATCTTTCAAAATCAGTTGGAATATTTACAATTTCGGCTCAAATTTTTGTTGCATTTTTATTCATTCCGTTTTATAATGAAAGAAAACAGCATTTCGCAAAAGAAGGTGTTTTCTTGGACTATACTCTCACTCGGCTCAACCGACCCCTCATTGTTGACGGCATATATACGATTCACTATTTCGAATATGCAAAGGATTTCGCGTATTCAGGCGAATTCCACGATTTCTGGGAGATCGTTTATGCCGACAAAAAAAGTCTCGTTATCACCGCAGGCGCAAAGGAGCTGACCCTGCAGGTGGGGCAGATGTATATCCATAAACCCAACGAATTTCATAAAATCCGCTGTGACGGCACAAGCGCGGCAAACTCCGTTATTCTTTCGTTTGACTGTGCCTGCCCCGAGCTGATGAGCATTGCAGGCATGGTTATCAACTGCTCTGCCGATGAAAAAAAGCTGATGGGCAAAATCATAGCCGAAGCAACGGAAGCATTCTCAACTCCGTTGGGTGCTTCATACACCCGTGTTATGGAAAAGGCTCCGAAAGCGGAATTCGGATGCGAGCAGATGATTCAGCTCTATCTTGAGCAGCTTCTCATTCTGCTGATAAGAGGCAACAAACGCTCTCTGCCGCTTAAATCTGCACCCGCAAACGAAACTCTGCTGCTCAGAATTTGCGAATATCTTAACGCCAACGTTGAGAAGCGGCTTCAGTTTGAAGATATCCAAAAAGAATTCGGCGTTTCGGCTTCAGTTATAAAAAGACTGTTTCATGCCAATATGAACTGCGGTATAATGGAGCATTTCACCTTTTTAAAAATCGACTGTGCCAAACAGCTTATCCGCGAAAGCGACCTTAATTTTACGGAAATTGCCGAAAAACTCGGTTTTAACACCCAGCAATATTTCACAACCGTTTTCAGACGAGTTTCGGGTATGTCGCCCTCGGAATATGCAAATTCCGTAAAACGGTAAAAATATGTTGAAAAACAGGATTTTCTGATATAGAATATATCCATAGGAGTGATATAAAATGGAAAAACTTTCAACCCGTAACCTTTCCGCAGGCACAAAAGCTCTTATGCTCGCCGCATTCTCGATTATGACAGGCTTTATGTGGCGCGTCAGAGGAGACCACGGCTTCGGCTCAATGTGGGGTATGTTTGCCGTTGGCGTTGCAATGATTCTTTTTATCTTTGCGTTTTTCGGCAACCGCAAAAAGATGAATTATGAAGCCATCCCCCTTGCCGTTATTCTTCTCGGCATAACCAACGGCGGCTGGGGTACGCTCAACAGCCAGATGGGCGGTTATCTTCAAAGCTCCGTAACCGTCAATGAAGAAGTGGTTGTGAAAACCGTTGAAATCAGTCCATTCAGCGGACTCGGAATTATGCTTCTTCTCGGCTTCGGCTGGATGCCTCTCTTTGCTCTTTTCCTGGCTTCTCTTTTTTCAAAGAAAGATTATAAAATCAAACATTACATAATGTTAATCGCAGTCTATTATGTTGTTATGCTTGCAATGCAGGCTTTTGCTTCTCATTACATACTGCCCCTTATCAATGCAGAAGCTGTTGAAGGCTTCAAGGCAGGTCTTGCCGAAAAAGGCATTGACGCCACACCGCTTAAGGCTTATCTTGAACATTTTGCCGATGATGGTTGGGCAAAAAAAGTTCATTTCGGCAGAAACTACTTCACAAGCATCAAGGTTATCTCAAGCGCAACAGGTGCTCTTGCTTCGTCATTCGCGGCTTTGATTATTCTTAAAGATAAAGTCGCATTTTTCCTTTCAACCGCAATCAACGCAATCTGCGCTTTTGCCATCACCGCGGCAGACGTTTTTCTTATTCTCGATTCCGACAGAGGCTTCTTCGCCAACGTCACCGCACCCGCATTCATCGTTAACTGCGGCTGGTCGCTCTGGGAATTCTTCACGGGCTTCCTGCTGGGCTTCGGCATTATGCTTCTGCTCATCTGCCTGCCCGAGAGCATAACAGGCGGCGAAGGCAGATTTGAATATGAACCCGTTATTGAAAACGATAAACTCCGCGCCGCTTACCACACCGTACTCACCTTTGTTGCAACGTTTGTGCTCACCCTTGCAAGACCTCTCGGCGGCAGAATTTCCGAATGGGTTGCAATCAAAGGCTGGTCAGACGAAGAAGAACTTATCCAGATTATAATTGCCGCCGTTTTGTGCGTGCTCGCCGCACCCGTATGTGCCGTTACGGCAAAGAAAAACTGCGTTGCAAGAGGTCTGGCAATCCCCGTCAAAAAACGTGCGGAAGATTTCGGTATGCTTGCCGCACCTCTCTATTTTGCGGCAACAGGCATTATATATTTTGTTTCAAGATACTATCAGCGCGCCGATATCGTTACCCTTTTCAGAGGTATAAAAAATCCCTCAGCGCTCCTTGAAACGCTGAAGGACGGCGGTTGCGTTATCACAATTCTTATGATAATCGCATTTATTCTCTTTTATATTTTCTGGTTTGCGGCGTCAAAATCCGCGCGCAAATCTGTCAGCGAAAAATAATGTCTCTTACTTCGGCTACGTTGTGAGCAATAAAAGTTGCGCCTGCATCGCGCAATTCCGCTTCGCTGCCGTAGCCGAAGGTTACGCCGACGCTGTCAACTCCGGCACCGTTTGCGCCTGCAATATCAAAGTATCTGTCGCCCACCATAAGCACTCTCGATTTATCAGCTTTCAGCGCTTCGGCGGCTTTTTCGATAAGCTTAACCTTGCTCGGGTCAGCCTTATCGTCGGCAGGTGCAGAGATATATTCAAAATAACCCTCGAGACCGAGATTGGCAACAATTTTTATAAGAAACTTCTGCGGCTTTGCACTTGCAACAGCCGCTTTTATTCCGTTTTCTTTAAGCTCTTGCAGAAGCTCAAGGTTACCGTCATAAATTTTCAGCTTGGTGATACCGTCTTTTGCATAGGCTTCGCGGTATTTTGTAACGGCAAAATCCGCCTGCTCATCGTTAATCGGCAACTCGCGTTTGAACGATTCATAAACAGGCGGACCAATGAAGCGGCGCAAGGTTGCGTTATCAAGCAGCTCAAAGCCAAGCGCCTTAACCGCACACTGAACGGATTCAAAAAGCCCTTCACCCGTATCGGCAAAAGTTCCGTCAAAATCAAACAAAACAACGTCGTAATTTTTCATTTCAATCCCCTTAACTTTCCATTTAAAATCGGATAAGGGCGAAGCCCTTCCTTAACTGTTCACTGTTCACTCTTCATTATTCATTCAAGAAATATTCTATCACAATATTTTATCCGTAACAATATATTTTAATTGTTTACAATATAAAAATAATGTGATATACTATATATTTGTTATAATTATCATTCGCGAAAGGTCTGAAAATATTTATGGATTATAAGTTTTCTTCGGGAATAGCTTCTCTCAAGCCCTCGATTATCAGAGAAATTCTCAAAAGTTCGGGTAACACAATTCCCCTTGCCGCAGGCAACCCTGCACCCGACGCATTCCCCGTTGACGACATCAAAAAAATTATGAGCGACGTGCTTGAAAATCAACCCATTCTCGCTCTTCAATACGGCATCAGCGAAGGCTATGCTCCCCTTGTTGAAACTCTCTCTGCTCTTGCAAAGGAGCGTTACGGAGCTTACGGCGAAAACGATAAGCTTATCGTAACAAGCGGCGCTCAGCAGGTTATGAGCCTTGCCTGCCATTGCCTTATCAACCACGGTGACTGCATCATCTGCGAAGAGCCTGCATTCATCGGCGCTCTCAACTGCTTCAGAAGCCACGGCGCAAAGCTCGTTGGCGTACCGCTTGAAAAAGACGGTATGAATCTTGAAATTCTTGAAGAAAAGCTCAAAACCGAACCCAACGTTAAGTTTATTTATACAATCCCCAACTTCCAGAATCCCGCAGGCTCAACAATGTCTTTTGAAAAGAGAAAGGCTGTTTATGAGCTTGCAAAGAAATACGGCGTTCTCATTCTTGAGGACAATCCCTACGGCGACGTAAGAGTTTCGGGTGAAAGCGTACCTGCAATCAAGAGCCTCGACACCGAAGGTCTTGTTATCTATTCGGGTTCATTCTCAAAGGTTGTTGCACCCGGCATCAGAGTCGGTTTTGTTGTTGCAAACGAAGCTCTTATCGCCAAATTCACCGTTGCAAAGCAGACACAGGACGTTCACACTCCTCTGCTTTCACAGCTTATTGTTTATAAGTGGCTCACGGAATATGATTTCGAAGCTCACATCAATAAAATCAGAGACATCTACCGCCGCAAGCTTAACCTGCTTTGCGACTGCCTCGATAAAGAGGTCGGCAGTTTCTTTGATTATCAGCGCCCCGAAGGCGGTCTGTTCGTCTGGGCAAAGCTTCCCGACGGCGTTGATATGCTTGATTTTGTTAAAAAAGCAAGCGCCGCAGGCGTTTCGGTTGTTCCCGGCAACGCATTCCTCTGCGACGGCGACGCTCCCTGCGAATACGTGCGCCTGAACTTCTCAACTCCCTCCGACGAAGATATCGTTAAGGGTGTTAAGATTCTTGGCGAAGTTGCAAAAACCTATTGAAAGAGGTAAGTTAAAATGGAAAACACAACTCCCGAGCGCAAGCCGATAGTGCTCAGTATGATTCAGCCCACGGCTGTGCCTACTCTCGGCAACTATCTGGGCGCTCTTAAAAACTGGAAAGCGATGAGCGACGATTATAACTGCCTCTATGCGGTTGCCGACCTTCACGCTCTCACAATCCACCCCGATCCCACAAAGCTCCGCCAGCAGATTCTTGAGATGTATGCTCTTCTGCTTTCAATCGGTCTTGACCCCGAGCAGAGCATCGTTTTCATTCAGAGCCAGGTGCCCGAGCACGCAGAGCTTGCATGGATTCTTGATTGCTACACTCAGTTCGGCGAAGCTTCAAGAATGACTCAGTTCAAAGAAAAATCGCAGAAGCACGCAGATAACGTTAACGTTGGTCTGTTTGCATACCCCGTTCTTATGGCGGCTGATATCCTGCTCTATCAGGCAAACTTCGTTCCCATCGGTGCAGACCAGAAACAGCACCTCGAGATTGCCCGTGACATTGCAAACCGTTTCAAC
>JAFXJO010000117.1 GCA_017532185.1 Clostridia bacterium
ATTCAGATGGCACAGCCCGAAGATTTTGATTGGGATGCAATTTTTGACGGTGCGGACTGGTTCCATTTCACGGGTATCACTCCTGCACTCGGTGAAAACCTTGTTGAAATCTGCAAGCAGGCTTGCATTGCCGCAAAGGCAAAAGGCGTCAAGATTTCCTGCGACCTTAACTACAGAGGTAAACTCTGGACAAGAGCCGAGGCACGCGAAGCTATGACCGAGCTTTGCAAATACGTTGACGTTTGCATTTCAAACGAAGAGGACGCAAAAGACGTTTTCGGCATTGAAGCGGAAAACACAGATATCTACGGCGGCAAGCTCAACAAAGACGGCTATAAGTCGGTTGCCAAGCAGCTTGCTGATAAATTCGGCTTTGAAAAAGTTGCAATTACTCTGCGTTCATCGATTTCCGCTAACGATAATGACTGGGCGGCAATGCTCTATGACGGCGAAAACTATTGCTTCTCAAAGGAATATCATCTTCACATTGTTGACAGAGTAGGCGGCGGCGACAGCTTCGGCGCAGGTTTGATTTATGCTCTTCTCAGCGGTAAAGATTCACAGTCGGCAATCGAATTTGCCGTTGCTGCATCGGCACTTAAGCATTCAATTGAGGGCGATTTCAACAGAGTCAGCGTTAAAGAGGTTGAAAAGCTTGCAGGCGGCGACGCTTCAGGCAGAGTGCAGAGATAAATATAATAATTCAAAATAATTAAGGCTTGCAAAGGGTTATGATCCGATGCAAGCCTTTTTTTTATATGCGATTTTGTTTTATTTTAAGTATGCTTCAAGTCTGTAGATGGGCATACCCTGCGAAGCGAATCTGTGTTCATATTCGGTTTCAATGTTGCCTTCGAAGTCGCTGTTGTGAAGGTCAAGAGAAACGTTCTTTAAGCTGAAACCAAATCCTGAAAGTTGCTCAAGCGAATATTCGAAAAAATGCATATTGTCAGTTTTTTGATGTATTTCTGCACCTTCTTTGAGGAGCACTTTGTAACTCTTAAGGAACCTGGGATTGGTAAGTCGGTGATTTTCATAAGCCTTTTTAGGGTAAGGACAGGAAAAATTGAGATATATTCTTTCAACCGACTGCGGCATAAGGTATTTTTCAAGATATTCTGCGCCGCAATGAAGAAATCTGAGGTTTGTTATATTTTCGTTAAGTGCCGCTTCACCTGCGATAACAACAACGTTTGAGCATTTTTCAAGTGCAAGCACGTTTATATCGGGATTATGCTTTGCAAGCTCGCAGGCAAATTTGCCTTTTCCGCAGCCGATTTCAAGAACAACGGGGTTGTTGTTGCCGAAAAGACTTTGAATATCAATATATTCTTTCTTTTCGATTGCAGTCTGAAAATTGCAGTCGTCGCTTATAAGCGTTATAACGTTCGGACAGTTTGCGAGACGTTCCTCAAGATGTTTTTTCTTGCGCATTCTCATATAATTATCACTTCTTTCGGAATTGCTGTTAACAGTATTAAATGATATGTTTTTTAACTCATCAAAAAAAGAACCGCAGCAGCCTGCGGTTCTTTTTTAATAATCAGAACTTAAGTCCTTCTTCAATAAGACCCTTTACTGTTTCGATAACCTTTTCGGTTTCTACTTTAAGGCTGACACTCTTATCTCTTGTAACAACTTCGCAAACGCCTTCCTTAAGGTTTCTGGGGCTTACAATAACTCTTACGGGTACACCGAGGAGGTCAGCGTCTGAGAACATAGCACCGGGACGGATGTTTCTGTCATCATAGATAACTTCCATTCTCTC
>JAFXJO010000118.1 GCA_017532185.1 Clostridia bacterium
GTTAATCATAAGCTTATTTGTGGGGCTTTCGTCAAATCTCGCAAAATATCTGCCGAGCATAAGGAAATCAGCACCCATTGCAAGAGCAAGGGTCATGTGATAATCGTGAACGATACCGCCGTCTGAGCAGATGGGAACGTAGATACCTGTTTCTCTGTAATATTCATCTCTTGCAGCGGCAACCTCGATAAGAGCTGTTGCCTGGCCTCTGCCGATGCCCTTTGTTTCTCTTGTGATGCAGATTGAACCGCCGCCGATGCCTACCTTGATAAAGTCAGCACCTGCTTTTGCAAGGAACATAAAGCCGTCTCTGTCAACAACGTTACCTGCACCGATTTTTACCTTGTCGCCATACTTTTCGCGAACGAAAGCAAGAGTCTGCTCCTGCCATACTGTATAACCCTCTGATGAGTCAATGCAAAGAACGTCTGCACCTGCTTCAACAAGTGCGGGAACTCTCTTTTCATAGTCAAGAGTGTTGATACCTGCACCAACAACGTAGCTCTTGTTTGCATCAAGAAGCTCCTGAGGATTTTCTTTATGCTGTGAATAGTCCTTGCGGAAAACAAAATAACGGAGCTTGCCTTCTGCATCGATAAGGGGAAATGAATTAAGCTTGTGTTCCCAAATTATATCGTTCGCATCCTTGAGAGTTGTTGTGTCGGGTGCGGTAACAAGCTTTTCAAAAGGAGTCATAAAATCTGAAACAAGTGTTTCGGGAGCCATTCTGCTGACTCTATAATCTCTGCCTGTAACAACGCCGAGAAGCTTGCCGTTAGCAGTGCCGTCATCTGTAACAGCCATTGTGCTGTGACCTGTTTCTTCAACAAGTGCAAGAACGTCTGCAAGGGTTGAATCAGGCTTGAGGTTAGAATCGCTTACAACGAAACCTGCTTTATAGCTCTTAACTCTCGCAACCATAGCAGCCTCATCTTCAATGCTCTGCGAGCCATAGATGAAAGAAATGCCGCCTTCCTTGGCAAGAGCAATTGCAAGAGTATCATTTGAAACTGACTGCATAATTGCGGAAACCATAGGAATGTTAAGGCTCAGGGGGCATTCTTCTTCGCCCTTTCTGTACTTAACAAGAGGTGTTTTAAGCGAAACGTTTGCAGGGATGCACTCTCTTGAAGTGTAACCGGGGATGAGAAGATACTCGCTGAATGTTCTTGAAGGCTCCTGACAATAAATTGCCATTTTAATCACTCCTTATATTATATGTTTTAATTATTATCTGCAAAATTCAACAACATAGTTATCAATGCTGTTTTTTATGATTTCAATTGCCTTATCTCTGTTCTGCACCTCGTCAACAACCGTTTCTTTGCCTTCGAGAGATTTATAAACAGAGAAAAAGTGCCTCATTTCATCAAACAGATGCTTGGGAAGCTCTGTGATATCCTTATAATTATTGTAGTTGGGGTCATTAACGGGAATCGAAATGATTTTTTCATCAAATTTGCCGCCGTCTTTCATCGTTATAACACCGATGGGATAGCAACGAACAAGGGTCATGGGGTCAATGCTTTCGCTGCTGATAACAACAACGTCAAGCGGGTCACCGTCATCGCCGTAGGTTCTCGGAATAAAACCGTAGTTGGCAGGGTAATGAGTTGAGGTATAAAGAATACGGTCAAGCATCAGCAAACCTGTTTCTTTATCAAGCTCATACTTTTTCTTGCTGCCCTTTTTGATTTCAATAACAGCCATAAAGTCTTCGGGGGTAATTCTTTTTGGGCTGATACTGTGCCAGATATTACTCATAAAATCGCCTTCTGTTTCGGATTTTTATTTTTTGTAAGTAACAAACCTGAACTTAACGCCGTTATGTTCGTTTTCTTCGCCTTCATCCTCAACAAACCAGCCTTCGGTTTCATCAAGATTGGGGAAGAATTTATCGGCAGGTTTAGCGGTTTCAACCTTTGTTACATAAACTGTATCGCACAAAGGCAAAAGCTGCTCATAAATGCTTGAACCGCCGATAACGTAAACGGTGTTTGTATCATATCTCTCAAGCTGCTCATAAAGCTCATCAAGAGAATGGCAGGTTATAACGTCGGGTGCGTTCCAGCTCTTATCGCTCGTGATAACAATGTTCACTCTGTTGGGAAGAGCCTTGGGACCCGGAAATGTCATAAAAGTTTTTCTGCCCATAACAACAACGTTGCCTGTTGTTTTGGCTTTAAAAAATTTCATATCCGCAGGGATATAATTAAGCAGTGAGTCACCGTTGCCGATAGCCCAGTTGCTGTCAACATTAACAATTGCTTTCATTCAGATTTACCTCTTATATACTATACAACAAATCAGATTGCCACGGGAATTTTTTCCGTGAACTCGTGGAACTGATAATTCTCAATTTTAAAGCTGTCCTTGGTGAAGGAATAGAAATCAGTTATGCTCTTATCAAGCGTAACCGTGGGTGCATCGAAGGGAGTTTTTTCAATCAGCTTCTCAACAATCGGTACGTGGCGGTCATAGATATGAGCATCGGCAATAACGTGAACGAATTCACCGACCTCAAGACCGCTGACCTGAGCGAGCATACAGGTGAGCGCAGAATACTGGCAAACGTTCCAGATATTTGCGGCAAGCATATCCTGAGAGCGCTGGTTGAGAATGGCGTTGAGCTTATTGCCCGTAACGTTGAACGTCATACCGTAAGCGCAGGGATAGAGAGCCATTTCGCTCAAATCCTGATGATTATAGATATTGGTGAGAATGCGTCTGCTCTGAGGATTATGCTTCAAATCATAAAGAACACGGTCAACCTGGTCCATATCGCCTTCTTTATAATGATGCTTGACAGCAAGCTGATAGCCGTATGCCTTGCCGATGGAGCCGTTTTCATCAGCCCATTGGTCCCAGACGTGACTGCCGAGGTCATTGATATTATTTGATTTTTTCTGCCATATCCAGAGCATTTCGTCAACCGCACTCTTGAGAAAGGTTTTTCTCAAAGTAAGAATAGGAAACTCCTCTGCAAGGTTATAGCGGTTAACAACGCAGAATTTTTTTATTGTGTGTGCGGGAGTACCGTCTTCCCATCTGGGACGCACGTCGAGGTCGGTATCCCAGATACCGTTCTGAAGAATATCTTTACAGGTATCAATAAAAACCTTATCGGCAAAGCTCATCGGTTTAACCTCCCAATTTTTTTATATAATCGCCGAGACCCTGTTCAAAATTTACGCCGAAACGGGTATCGGTTTTGGCTTTATACGTTCTGCCTATTGCGGCGCAGGTAAAATCAAGAGCGATATCCGCACTTTCAAAAATATCTTTGCCTCTCATATAAGCCCCGATAAGAGCAGAGGCAAAAAGATCGCCCGTGCCGTAATAAATGCCGTCATATTTCTCAGAAAATCCATAATGCACTTCTCCCCTGTCAAAAACCGCACAGCCGATTTCGTCATCGCTGAACAAAACGCCCGTGAGAACGATTTTTTGCGGACCGAGAGTTGAAAGCCGCTTGAGCAGATTTTCAATATAATCTTTGGTGTAAGGCGGTTCAACGTATTCTTCGCCAAGCAGAAACGCCGCTTCGGTGAGGTTCGGAACAATTATATCCGCCTTGCTGCAGAGCTTTACCATTTCTTCGGCAAAGTCATCATCAAAGGTGGTATACATTCTGCCGCTGTCAGCCATCGCAGGGTCAACAAGAATAACACAGTCACCGCCGCCGAAAGTATCGATGAAATCGCAGACCATCTCAACCTGCTCGGTTGAACCGAGAAAACCGCTGTAAATGCCGTCAAACTCAATACCGAGCGCTTTCCAATGAGCCGCAACGGCAGGCAAATCGGTTGTTAAATCGCGGTAAGTATAGCCCTCGATATCGCCCGTATGGGTTGAAAGAACGGCTGTTGGCAAAGCCGCCGCTTCAATTCCTGCGGCTGAAATAACAGGCAATGCGGCAGTCAAAGAGCATTTGCCGATGCCCGAAATATCGTGAATTGCGGCAACTCTCCTCTGCTTTTCCAAATCTATCCGTCCTTCTGGCATTCAAGTATTTTATCTATTATACAACCCGATTTCGAAATTTTCAACATCTAAAATCAATTTTGTATATTTTAATTCTTTATTGACCAAGCAAACAGTTTTTTTTGGGCATTGCGTTAAAAAACACTTTACATACCCGCAAAAAAGTGCTAATATAAATGGGTATTTATACAATACATAAAGTAAAGGAGATTTTTAAATGAAAAGCTTCAGCAAAAAATTAATCAGCATCCTTCTTGCTTTGTCAATGCTTTTCGGCTGCGCAACCTCAATGGGTGCTTCGGCTGCCGCATCAGTCGGTGAATTCTTCACAGACTTCGGCGTTTTCGCATTTGACAAAATCCTCACAACCGTTATCGGCGCTCTTAACCTCGTTATCCCCGACAGCGACGAGATTATGAAGATGAAAGATTATTCCGACGACCTTCTTTTCAGAGGCACCGAAACAATGCTTGACGAGCCCGCAGAAGGCGCAAAATGGAAGCTCGGCTACGGCAAGGCTTCTGTTGTTCCCGAAGACTGGAAGACCAAGGATTATTATCTCGGCGGCTTTATGTCCATGCAGAACGGTATGTCAAACAAGATTGAAGAAGTTGTTGACGATATGCAGGTAAGAGTTATCGCAGTTGACGACGGCCCAGGCAGAGGCATTGCAGTTTTTGCAAACATCGACTCAATCGGTATGTCAAACTATGATATCAAAAACATCAGAAAAGCTCTCATCGAGCTTATGCCCGACACAAAGTTCAGCACAATCACCGTTACTGCAACTCACGTTCACAGCGGCGTTGACACCCAGGGTCTCTGGACCAACCTCTTCCCCAAGCTTCTCGGCAACATCGCAAAGAACTATATCCGCATCGGCCAAATGACTCCCGGTGTTGACACCGAATATATGGCTTTCCTCACAGAAAAAGCTGCAGGCGCTATGAAGACAGCTATTGAAGATATGACCGAAGGCACAATGAAATATGCCGTTAAGGAACTTAACGAAGATTATTTCAACAACAAAAACAGACCTTCGTCGGATTCTCTCATTCAGGAAATGGCAAGATTCACATTCACTCCTGATGACGCTTCAAAGAAAGAAACTCTCATCGTGAACTATTCAGCTCACCCCGACATCGCAGGTCTTGCAGTTGATAAGATTGATAACGGCAGACAGCTTTCAGGCGACTACGTTGTTCATATGGGTAAGGTTATTGAAGAAGCAGGCAAGAACTTTATGTTCTTCAACGGTGCTATCGCAGGCATCTATGCCGGCAGACACCCTGCAAGTGACGGCGTTCCCACAGACAGACGCTGGAACGAATCAGAAAGAATCGGCCGCGAGCTCGGCACAATCGCTCTTAACCTCTCAAATTCAGAAGAAGTTATCCGCTCAAACGCTGATTGGGATACACTCAACAAAGAAATGGCAATCGGCGGCGATAACTATACTCTTTGGTTTGAAGACTGGGAAGCTGCAACAGAAAAAGAGCTTGACCCCGTTCTCAACGTTATGATTTCAGAAGCAAAAATCAGAGTAACCAATCCTCTTATTCAGCTTGTAGGCAAGCTCGGTCTTGTTAACTACAACGTTTATAAGGAAGGTCTCAGATACTACATCTTCGTTGAAGTAGGTTATATGGAAATCGGCGACGTTAAGGTTGTTCTTATGCCCGGCGAAATCGTTCAGGACCTTATTGAAGGCGGTTCATCACTCACAGCAGAAGGTTCAGCAACAGGCAAAGAATTCGGTCTCCCCTGCATCGATGACCTCTTCGGTGAAGATACACTCTGCTTCGGTCTTGCAAACGACGCTATCGGCTACGTTGTTCCCGATAACGATTATAAGCTTGCTCTCATCGCAGGTCACTATCAGGAAATGATTTCTCTCGGCAAATACGCAGCTTCCTCCATCATGGAAGAATTTGTTGCAATTGCTGATAAAGTAGCATAAAAAAATTTAAGAGCTCGCTTCGGCGGGCTCTTTTTTGTTGCTGAAATATATCAATTTATCCTTGTAGGGCGGGATGACCTCATCCCGCCGTGAAAATAAAGGCTTGCATCGGTTTATCCTTTGCAAGCCTTGTATTTTTATTCAATCAGTTAAGCTCAATCTTTTCGCAGTTTGAACCTGTGAGAGAAAGGCTCTGCTCATCGGGCTGACTGCCGCCGATATAAAGAGCAACCTTGCCGTCGGGGTCAACTCTGCTGCCGTCTTCAAGAACAGCCTTGACCCAATAACGGTCAATATCGAGAGTTACGGTTGCCTTCTCGCCTGCTTCAAGCTCAACAGGCTTGATTGCACAAAGCTGACAGTTGGGAGTATAGGTGCGGCTGTCTGCATACTGTGCATAAACCTGAACCTTTTCTTTACCCTTGACTGCGCCTGTGTTTTCAACGTCAACGCTGACGGTAATCTTTGCATCGTCAGCCGCAACAAGCTTTGCGCCGCTGAATGCGAAGGTTGTGTATGAAAGACCGTAGCCGAAAGGATAGATGGGAGCTTCAGTAAGATATCTGTAGGTTCTGCCCCTCATATCGTAATCCTTGAAATCGGGGATGTTGTTTGTTGCGGAATGGATTGTTACGGGAAGCTTTGCGCAGGGGTTGGCAACGCCTGCAAGGATTTCCGCAACTGCAAGACCGCCGAGTGAACCGGGATACCAGGCGTGAAGAATTGCCTTTGCGTGATTTGTGACCTTTTCGCCAAGGTCGATTGAACTGCCGCACATAAGAACAACAACAACGTTTTCGCAAACGTCGCAGACTGCTTCTGCAAGTTTCTGCTGAGTTTTGGGCAGGTAGAGCGATTTCTTATCGCCGCAAGCGGTATAATCATCGTCAAAGCCTGTGTCTTCACCTTCAACGGAACAGTCAAGACCGAGAGCAAGAACCGTTACGTCAGCCTCGGAAGCCGCGGCAAGACCGTCGCTGAGCATATTCATAAAGCCACTCCAGTGGTTCATCTGCTCTGCGCAATAATTCGAACCTCTTTCAACCGTAATATCGGCATTTGTAAAAATTCTGCGAACGCCGTCTGCAATTGTAACGTATTCGGAAGCATAGCCGTTATAGTTACCCTCAAGTGCAGTAACGGACTGTGCGTTGGGGCCAACGATTGCAATGCGCTTGCCCGTTGCTTTATCAAGAGGCAGGAAACCGCCTTCATTCTTGAGAAGAACAACGCTCTGCTGTGCGGTTTTATGGTTGAGAGCCTTATGTTCCTTGCAGTCAACAATGCTGTAAGGAATATCCGAATAAGGTCTGACCTCTTCAAATTCGCCGAGAAGATAGCGAATCATAAAGAGTCTTTCAGCCGCGGCAGTGATATCGTCTTCATCGATAAGATCCTGCTCATAAGCGTCGATAAGGTAAGCATATGTATCACCGCAGTTGAGGTCGCAGGTGTTCTTGATTGCGGCTGCAGCAGCTTCTACGGCAGTTTCGGTGAACTTATGGAATTTATAGATATCGCCGAGTGCACCGCAGTCTGAAACTATATAGCCGTCAAAGTTCCAGTTCTTGCGAAGAACTTCTTTGAGAAGATATGAGTGAGCGCAACAGGGTTCGCCGTTTGTGCGGTTATATGCGCCCATAACACCCATAACGCCGCCCTCTTTGACCGTTTTTTCAAAAGCAGGCAGATAAGTTTCGTAAAGGTCGTGCATACTTGCGATTGCATCAAAGCCGTGGCGGTCATTTTCGGGACCCGAATGAACGGCAAAATGCTTTGAACAAGCGGTTGCCTTGAGGAATTCGCCGTCACCCTGAATGCCCTTGACGAACTCTTTGCCGAGTTCTGCGGCAAGGAAGGGGTCTTCGCCGAAGGTTTCCTGACCTCTGCCCCAACGGGGATCGCGGAAGATATTGATATTGGGTGCCCAGAAGGTCAGACCCTTGAAAATATCGTGGTCGCCGAATTTAACGTGCATATTGTATTTTGCTCTGCCCTCGGTTGAGATAACGTCTGCAACCGTGTTTACGAGTTCGGGGTCAAAGGTTGACGCCATTGCGATTGCGTGAGGAAAAACAGTTGCCGTTCCTGCTCTTGCAACGCCGTGGGAGCCTTCGTTCCACCAGTTATATTCCTGAATGCCGAGCCTTTCGATTGCGGGTGAATTATAAAGAAGCTGCGACATTTTTTCTTCAACCGTCATTTTGGCAACAAGCTCTTTTGCTTTTGCCATTGCCTGAGATTTTGTCATCATTTGTCCTCCTTGAAAGGAAAATATCATCTACTAATATAAACTAAATAAATAATGCAGTCAAGCCAAAAAGAGAAACATTCCGCAATAATTTTCTTCCGATAAATTGACATAAACTCTCGGGTTTGTTATATTGTATTTATAAAAATTCAGGAGCTGGTTTTATGGCATTTTTCAGAAGCATAATATCGTTTTTCCTTTCCGTTCTGATAACGGTGATTTCATTCATCGCACCGCCTGCAGGCGAAAAGCTCACAGACAAAACCAACAACTATAAATTCACCGTTGACGCTTCGCAGACAGGCAACGTTCTTGCAAATCCTGCAAGCAACGTCAACGTTTGGTCAATCGACGGCAATCCTTTCGTCAACGCAAAAGCAAGCGACGAATACAACATTTTTGAATTTGTTAATTACGTTCAGCTTATGCAGTGCACAGGCGGCTCTGTTGAAAGAGATTTGTTCAAAGACCCTCTCGACAGAAGCGTTCTTGACGATTACGATTTCACAAAGCTGATTGAAAACTGCAGAGGAGTGCTTGAACTCGGCGCAAAACCTATGCTCAAACTCGGCAGCGTTCCTCTCAAATATTCAACCAACTCAACGGGCGATAACTATTTTGAAACAAACATCTTTCCGCCCGATGATTACGATGTTTATTATAATTACATTCACGCCATCACCGAGGCTCTTGTTGCCGAGTTCGGCAAAGAAGAGGTTCTCTCCTGGCGTTTCGGCGTTATGACAGAATACGAAAATTCCGCTTGGTTCATTGCCCAAAGCGGTGATCCTGACGAAACTGCAACAGCTTATTGCAAGCTCTATGACTACACCGTTGCCGCGCTTACCGACGTTCTGGGCAACGACGTTTTCGTGGGCGCACACTCAATGACCGTAACCGAAGGTCTGTGGGACGAAAAAATCTTCATTGAGCACTGTGCAAGCGGCACAAATTACAAAACAGGTGAAAAAGGTACGAGAATCTGCTATCTTTCCGCTTCATTCTATGATGCCTGCCCCGGTGAATTCACAAGCGGCTACACCCTGCCCGAAACAATCGCATATCTTCGCAAATGCGCTGAAGACGCAGGTCTTGAAAATTTGATTTTCGGCATCGATGAGGGCAGAATTCTTGAAGGCAACGCACGCGGCGCAGATGATAGCCAGCTTCTTTCAAGAACAGTCGGCTACACTTATCAGGCGGCTTACGATGCAAGGCTCTATGCCCAGATGTTCAATAACGGTATCAATTATTTCTCCTCCTGGGGCTTCCTTTCAAACGGTTTGCTTGACGGTAATCCCACCGTTGCATATCACGTTGCAAGCAACGCCGCAAAGTTTGACGGCTCAAAGCTCGCAAAGACCGAAAAAGCTGACGAAGGCTACATATACAAAGCGGAAGTTGATGCAGTTTCGGCTTATAACGAAGAAACAAAAACCCTTCACATTATGGCGTATAACTTCAAAAACGACGTTGAATATTCCTCATCGGCAGACCTTGAATTTGCAGTAAAAGCTCCTCAGCTCGGCGGCGAGAAGGTTAAGGTTACGGCATACGTTATTGACGATAACTGCAACTATTTTGACGATTGGGTTGAGGACAGAAAAACTTATAATATCGGCGATGAATGCTTCGGCTGGTCGCCCGATGACCCTCAGATTGACGCCATAACAACTCTCAAGGATTCTGCCGCAAGAGAGATTTATTTTAATGAACTCTATGATAAATATGCAGAATGTTCAAAGCTTGAACCGAAAAGTTACGAAGCAGAGGTTATCAACGGCGAAATAATTCTTGATATCACTCTCGCACCCAATGCGGTTGTTTTCTATGAAATAACAGAGGCATAAATATGAAACATAATTTTCAAGGCAAATGGATAGGCGCTCCGATGAGCGTTGAAGACAGATTTGCTCCGATTTTCAAAAAAGAATTTTCCGTTTGCAACAATATAAAAAACGCAAAAATTTTCATAAGCGGTCTCGGTCTTTTTGAGCTTAAAATCAACGGCTTTCTGCCCGATGATACCGTGCTTAACCCTGCCCATTCGCAGTATAACGAAACGGTTTATTGCCGAGTTTTTGACGTAACAGAGCTTCTCTGCGAAGGCAAAAACACCGTCACCGTTGAACTCGGTCACAGTTTCTATAACGAAACAACCTTTGTCTGGGATTGGCAGAAGGCTTCGTGGCGCGATTCGCCCAAGATGATTGCAGATATACTCGTCGAATATAAAAACGGCGAAAAGCTGACACTTTCAACCGATGAAAGCTGGCTCTCTGCGCTTGACGGTCCGACGGTTGCAAACAGCATTTATTACGGCGAAACATATGATGCAAGGCGCAGAAATTTCAGATGGCAGAATGCTGTTTGCGTTGAGGCACCCAAAGGCACGCTCAAAGAGCAGACCATGCCGCCGATAAGACGCATTCAAAGCTATAAAGCAAAAAACATCACAAAAATCGGCATCAGTTTTGTTGTTGAATGCCCCGAAATGCTCACAGGCTGGGCGGCTGTCCGCTTCAATGAAGCCGAAGGCAAAGAAATCACCGTCACTTACGGCGAAAAACTCACCGCCGACGGTTTTGTTCAAAAAATCGGCAAATATGAAGGTCACGACGGTGCTTGGTGGCCCGACGCATATATTCAGCAGGATAAATTCATCAGCGGCGGCGAAGAATTTGTTTTTGAGCCAAAATTCAGCTATAAAGGCTTTAAATATTTTCAGGTTGACGGCTGTGAAAAACTCAATCCCGATGACATCGTGATTTATAAAACCGCAAACGACGTTGAGGTTATCTCGGATTTTGAATGCTCCGATGATATGCTAAATAATCTCCACGGCATAATGCGCCGTACAATGCTGAACAACTTTCAGAGCAAGCCAACCGACACACCCGTTTGGGAGAAAAACGGCTGGCTCGGCGATGCAAACTGTGCGCTCTCGGCAATGATGTATAATTTTGATATGGACAGCTATATGCAGAATTTCGTTGACACAATGGCGGACTGTCTGCACGAATATGACTGCGTGCCCGTTATTGTGCCCACCGCCGAGTGGGGACTTGGCAACTCCCCTGTCTGGAACACGATTTTTGTTTTTGCTCCCCTTGCGATTTATGATTATTGCGGCAATAAAAAATATCTTAAAAAACTCTATCCCGATTTACGCACCTTTGCTCTTAAGGATATTGAAGAACTGAAAAACAACGGCAACGTATGGGGCGTGAGAGGTCTTTCGGACTGGCTTTCACCTATGGGCGATGACCCCGATGCGGCGATTGACCCCGGTTCTTCAGAGGGCTGTGAAATCTGCGGCACGGCATATGTTTACGCTATGCTCAAAGCAATGGAACGCATCGCCGATATTCTCTGCAAAGAAAACGATGCCGCCGAATATTCCGCCGCGGCAGATGAAATCAAAGAAGCGTTTAACAGTAATTTTTACAAAAGCGAAAAAGGCTTTTACGAAACAAATTCCTGGGTACAGAAAGGCAAACGCAATTCAGCATACAGACAGACCTCAAACCTTCTTTCCCTTTCGTTCGGTATGGTTGAAGAAGAAAACAAAGCAGTTGTTCTCAAAAACCTTGCCGAAAGCTTCATAAGCAGAAATTACCGCCTTGATACGGGCTGTACGGGCACAAAGCATATTCTTCCCGTTCTGTTTGAAAACGGTTATGCCGATATTGCTTCAAAAGTTATGCTTCAGACAGAATATCCGAGCTGGGGCTTCTGGGTTATGAACGGTGCTGATTCCGCTTGGGAAAGCTGGGAGAGAACAACCCGTTCGCGCAACCATTATTTCCTCGGCACTTACGATGAAGCGTTCTATGCTTATCTCGGCGGTATCAGAAATATCCGAGGCGGCTACGAAAGCTTTGACATTGCGCCCGTTCTTGATTGCTCCCTTGATTGGGTCAGGGTTAAAATCAAAACTCCGAGGGGTATTGCCGCCTGCGAATGGCAAAAAGAAAACGGCGTTTGCTCGGTTAAAATCACCATCCCCGAAAGCTCTTCGGCAAATTTAAAGCTTGTTCTCGGCGAGAAATCAATATTCAAAGCGCTTTCGGGCGGTAAATATGAATTTGTTTTATGAGCAATTTTTTGTTTATGCATCAAATTTTTTCTTGATTTCTCTTTGTTGAGGTAATATAATACAGTTATAAAAAATAAAAAATGAGGTGTAAAAATGTTTGCAGCATTCATTCTCAAATTCCTTTCCGCACTCACAAGCTTCGTAATTGCTTTCTGCACAACCTTTGGTATCTGGGCTCCCTCAACAACCAAAGAAGCCGCAGAACATTATGACAGCAACATCAAAAACGTTATCTTCCTTATCGGTGACGGTATGGGCTTTAACCATCTTAACAAAACCAAGCTTGAACGCAAAGTTCCTCTCACAATGGATACCTTTGAAATTCAGGGCGCTTCAATGACACGTTCTTTCTCAAGCTCAGTTACAGACAGCGCCGCAGGTGCCACAGCTCTTTCAACAGGCATCAGAACAAACAACGGCGCTCTCGGAGTTTATCCGCTTGACCTCAACGCAAAATATTCCTACCCCAAAAACATCAGAGAAATCTGTGCTGAAAAAGGTATGATGACAGGTGTTGTTACAACTGACTCAACAGGCGGCGCAACTCCCTCCGGATTCTCTGCACACGAATCAGACAGAGATAACAACGAAGAAATTATGTATGACCAGCTTGCATCGGATATCGACCTTATCTGGGGCGCATCAAACGGCGTTCTTACCGAAGAACTTGCCGCAGAAAACGGCTTCGATTATGTTGCAACCTACAGCGAAATGATGGCTCTTGAAGAAGGCAGCCGCAGCTTCGGTCAGTTCACAAACGACCTCTGGACTCTTGAACAGTCAGATGCAAACACACCCAACCTTGAGCAGATGGCTGTTAAAGCGGTTGACCTGCTTGACGATGCAGACGAAGGCTTCTTCCTTATGATTGAAGGCGCTCACATAGATAAGCATTCACATAACAATGATGGCGAAAAAATGACAGAAGCGCTTGAAGAGTTTGACAGAACAATCGCCGCAATGCTTGAATATGCAGAAGAAGACGGCGAAACTCTTGTTATTGTTACCGCTGATCACGAAACGGGCGTAATCAAGCTTAATGGTGATTCTTACACCTTCACAAGCGGCAGCCACTCAGGCGCAAACGTTCCCCTTCTTGTTTACGGCACAGATAAACTCATCACCAAAGACGAAACAATCAACAACTATGAAATCCCCATCAGAATCGCTTACATTCTCGGTTTTGATGAAGACGATTTCCCTTTCGAGGTTGTTCTTGTTTAAGCGTTAATTTTTCAAACAATTGAGCCGGTTTTCAAAGCCGGCTCATTTTTGTTGCGCAAAAAAGCAAAAAACTGTGGAACTGTACAAAAATATATGTTATAATTATAATGTTATATCGGTCAGGAGGTAAAAATATGCAAAGTAAAACTTCGCTTGTTGCGAAAGCAAAGGGCATTATTCAAACCGCCAAAGAATACTGGACCGTTCCGCCTAAAGGTAACCACATTCCTTATAAAGAGGTTGCAAGCCTGAGCGGTGCGGGCTTCGGCGTTTACTGGACAGTATTGCTCGCTTCAACAATCGGTCTTGACGCAGGCAATTTCCTCGTCGGTGCAAGCATCGGTCTTAAGCCGATGGATTTGCAGGTTATGCTTATCGTTGCAAACCTTGTGGGTATTCCAATCGGCATTTTCAGAAGCTGGTATTATGATAACCACAATATGAAGGGCGGCAAATTCCTGCCGTTTATAAAGCGAACGGGACTGCCGATTGTTCTTATTTCAGCAATATTCGTGTGGCTCCCCTATGAGCATATGAGCTATAA